>JBBSQZ010000153.1:0-7938 GCA_038243565.1 Rhodothermales bacterium
CGACGGCGGCGGCTACCGCAGCGTCGACACGCGCAGCATCGAGGTCCGCACGGCCGGCCTGTTCGCGCTCGCCGCGCAGCACGTCGGTCCGGGCCGCCTCGCCGCCGCCCTCGCCCGAACGGACCTGCGCGTCGGCCGGACGACCGTCTTCGCCGGGACGGACGCCGCGACGACGCGCACGACGCTCTCGCTCGTCATCCGCTGACTACACATAGGTAAACAGGCAGCGCGTCGAGTCCGTCACTAACATCCGGCCCCCTCCGACCCCACCCTGTTGACGAACGACTGCGAGCCGACCGGCTCTGAACACGACGGCACGATCACGATCCGCGACCTGGTGCGGATGAGCTCTCGCCTGAGCGGCCGCGAACGCGCGGGGCTCGTCCACCGGATGGTCGTCGGCGCGCGCGCAGCGCGGACGGACGGGCTTCAGCAGCGGCAGGTCCTGAGCCCGCCCGGCCGAGAGGTCGTCGTCCAGGATCACCACGGGCACGTCCGCACGATGCGCATGTTCGGGGCGAACGACTACCTCGGCTTCGCGACGCACCCGGTCGTGCAGGAGCGCGTCCGGAAGGCGGTGAGCGAGCACGGCGCCGGCGTCGGCGGGCCGCCGCTGCTCAACGGCTACTCCCGGCTGCACCGCGAGCTCGAGGAGCGCCTCGCCGCGTACGAGCACCAGGAGGAGGCGCTGCTCTACGGCTCCGGCTACGCCGCCGGGCTGGGCGTGATGAGCGCGCTCCCGTCGCGCCGCGACGTCGTCCACTACGACGCCGACAGCCACGCCTGCTTCCTCGACGGGATGAAGCTCGGCGGCGTCGCCTCGCGCGCCTTCCCGCACAACGACGTCGCGGCGCTCGAGGCGGCGCTCGCCGCCCACCGGGACGGCCCCGGCGACGCCATCGTGGCCGTCGAGGGCGTGTACTCGATGGAGGGCGACGCGGCGCCGCTGGACCGGATCGTGGCCGCCGCGAAGCGCCACGGCGCCGTCGTCGTGCTGGACGACGCGCACGGCACGGGCGTCGCCGGCCCGGGCGGCCGCGGCTCGGCCGTCAAGTACGGCGTCGAGCGCGACATCGACGTCGTCGTGGGGACGTTCTCGAAGTCCTTCGCCGTCTCGGGCGGCTTCGTCGCATGCAGCCGCGAGATCGCGAGCTACCTGCGGCTGTTCTCGCGGAGCTACGTGTTCAGCGCCTCGCTGCCGCCGCCGACGCTCGCGGCCGTCCTCGCCGGGCTGGACCTGCTCGAGGCGGAGCCCGAGCGCCACGCGCAGCTCCTGCGCAACGCGAAGCAGCTCACCGAGGGCGTCCGCGCGCTCGGCCACGCGGTCCCGCAGGACGACTCGGCGATCGTCGCGCTGAAGGTGCCGCTCGGGATGGACATCCGCGCCGCGGCGCACGCCTTCCACGACCGCGACCTGTTCGTCAACCACGTCGAGTACCCCGCCGTGGCGACGTCCGAGCAGCGCTTCCGGCTCAGCGTCTCCGCGGACCACACGGCGGCCGACATCCGGGAGCTGATCGAGGGCGTCGAGGCCGTCTGGGCCCAGTTCGCGCCCGACACGTCCGGCGACGGGCACATCGCCGACGAGCCGCGCCTGCCCGATTTCGAGGGCGGATTCTAGTGCCAGATCAAGTAGTGTGCGCCGAGGGGACGCGCCTCCTATTTGTGTCATCCTGAGCCTGCGAAGGATGACATCTTGAACGTTGCGTGCTCGACCGAGACCACTTGAAGCTGCACGCGCGGCGGCTCAGATTCGGACGCGCTGGCGCGGCTCGCTCTGCGCCTCGGCCGGCGGATCGGACAGCCTTCCCGTCTCCGCCCGCACGTCGAACCGCTCGACGTTCTCCATCTCGGGCCGTACGATCATCTCGCCGAGCAGGCCCGTCAGGAACGACTGCGCGCCGAGGAGCAGCATCGTCACGCCGAGCGTGAGCAGCGGGCGGCTGCCGATCGGCTCGCCGAAGAAGAGCTTCGCGACGCTGAGCCACAGCAGGATGCCGAAGCCGACGACGAACGAGAGCGTCCCGAGGCCGCCGAAGAAGACCATCGGGCGCCGCGCGAAGCGGGTGAGGAAGACAACCGTGATGAGGTCCAGGAAGCCGCGGAGGTAGCGCTCGAGGCCGAACTTCGTCGTCCCGTACTTGCGCGCGTGGTGCTGCACGACCTGCTCCTCGATCCGGTCGTACCCCTCCCACTTGGCCAGCAGCGGGATGTAGCGGTGGAGCTCGCCGTAGACGCGGACCGACTTGACGACCTCGCCGCGGTACGCCTTGATGCCGCTGTTGAAGTCGTGGAGCGGGATGCCGGACATCCAGCGCGTGACGCCGTTGAAGAAGCGGCTCGGGATGGTCTTCTCGAGCGGGTCGTTGCGCTTCTGCTTCCAGCCCGAGACGAGGTCTGCGCCGGCGTCGAGGCGCGCGATCATGGCCGGGAGCTCGGCCGGGTCGTCCTGCAGGTCCGCGTCCAGCGTGGCGACGTTGCGGCCGGCTGCGCGGGCGAAGCCGGCGGCGAGCGCGGCGCTCTTGCCGTAGTTGCGCCGGAAGCGGAGGCCGCGGAAGCGGTCGTCGTGTGCGTGGAGCTGCTCGATCGTGGCCCACGAGGCGTCGCGCGAGCCGTCGTCGACGAGCCAGACCTCGAAGGAGAGGCCGGCGGCGTCCATCGCGGCGCGGATGCGGTCGGCGAGCTCGGGCAGGCTCTCGGCCTCGTCGAAGACGGGCACGACGATGGAGAGGTCGGGCGTCACGGGCGGTGCGGTGTCATGCCGGAACCTACGGCGGCGCGGCCGCAGGGGCTCCGCCGGGGCGGGCACAGCGGCGGGCACCGCGGCCGGTGCCGCGGGGCTGGCCGCCGGCGCGGGCCAACGGCGAGGCGAGTGGTCCGCCCGTACTAGAAGCCAGAGCGCAGGGCACCGTATCTTGCCCGACCCTCATCCCCCAGCCGTCCCGCCCGATGTCCACGATCCCGCTCGCGGGGCCCGTCCGAGTCGCCGTCGACGCCATGGGCGGGGACCACGCGCCGGCGGTCGTCGTGGAAGGTGCGCTGACGGCGGCGGCCGCTGCCGGCGGCCGCTTCCGGATCCTGCTCGTCGGCCGCGAGGCGGAGGTCCGCGAGGAGATGGCGCGCCAGAATGCACCCGCGGGCGCGGTCGACGTGCTCGACGCGCCGCAGGTCGTCGAGATGGGCGAGGCGGCGGCGGCGGCGCTCAAGAAGAAGCCCGAGTCGTCGATCCACCGCGGCATCGGGCTCGTCAAGGCCGGGCGCGCGCACGGCTTCGCCTCGGCCGGCAACACCGGCGCCATCATGGCGACGGCGCTCTTCGGGCTGGGCCGCCTGCCGGGCGTGCTGCGCCCCGCGCTGCCCGGCTACCTCCCCACGCCGACCGGCACCTGCGTCGTGCTCGACGTCGGGGCCAACGTCGAGGTCCGTGCGGAGCACCTCGTGCAGTTCGCCCGCATGGGCAGCCTCTTCGGGTCCGTGTTCCTCGGCAAGGAGCGCCCCACCGTCGGCCTCGTCAACGTCGGCGAGGAGCCGGGCAAGGGCACGGAGACCATCAAGGAGGCGCACGCGCTGCTCGCGCAGGAGGGCCTGGACGGCCACATCGACTTCGTCGGCAACGTCGAGGGCCGCGACATCCTGCGCCACGGCGCCGACATCTGCGTCTGCGACGGCTTCGTCGGCAACGTCGTGCTGAAGCTCGCCGAGTCCGTCGCGACGATCCTGCCGCAGATGGTCCGCGCGCAGATCAGCGCGCTCGGCCTCGGGCAGGACGACGCCGGCATGGTCGGGCGCGTCCTCAAGGGCATGCTCAGCCCCTTCGATTACCAGAACTTCGGCGGCGTGCCGCTACTCGGCATCGACGGAACGGTCGTGATCGGCCACGGCGGCTCGTCCGCCCGCGCCGTCGAGCAGATGATCCTGCGGACGGTCGAGCTCGCCGAGCAGAACCTCCCCGACCGCATCGCCCGTGCCTTCCGCGACGACTCGCGCGTCGGCGCCCACTGACTCCCACGTGACCGACTCCCCCCGCCCCACCGCCGCCATCACGGCCGTCGGCCACTACCTCCCGCCGGACCACCTCACGAACGCGGACCTCGCAAAGCTCGTCGACACCAACGACGAGTGGATCGTCTCGCGGACCGGCATCCGCGAGCGCCGCATCCTGCGCGACCCCGACAAGGCGACGGCCTTCATGGCGACCGAGGCCGCGCGGCAGTGCCTCGCCAAGGCCGGCGTCGCGGCCGCAGACGTCGACTGCATCCTCGTCGCGACGGTCACGCCGGACATGGTCTTCCCGGCCACGGCGTGCCTCGTCCAGAGCGCGCTCGGCGCGACGAAGGCGTGGGGCTTCGACGTCTCGGCGGCCTGCTCGGGCTTCCTCTACACCCTCACGACGGGCGCCAAGCTTATCGAGTCCGGCATGCACGAGCGCGTACTCGTGATCGGGGCGGACACGATGTCGCGCATCATCGACTACACGGACCGCACGACGTGCGTCATCTTCGGCGACGGCGCCGGGGCGGTCCTCCTCGAGGCGCGCACCGACGGCACCGGCCTGCTGGACAGCGTCCAGCACGTCGACGGCACGAGTGCAGAGTCGCTCCTGATGCCCGCCGGCGGCTCACACCGGCCCGCCTCGCACGAGACCGTCGACGCCCGGATGCACTTCCTCAAGCAAGACGGCGCGACGGTCTTCAAGCGCGCCGTCGTCGGCATGGCCGAGGCCGCGGCCGAGATCCTGGAGCGCAACGGCCTCACCGGCGCGGACGTGGACTGGCTCGTGCCGCACCAGGCCAACCTGCGCATCATCGACGCCACGGCCAAGCGCCTCGGCCTGGCGCCCGAGCGCGTCATGGTCACCATCGAGCACACGGGCAACACGACGGCCGGCACGCTCCCGATCTGCCTCGCCGAGTACGAATCGCAGCTCAAGCGCGGCGACATGGTCGTGCTGGCGGCCTTCGGCGGCGGCTTCACCTGGGGCGCGACACTGCTGAAATGGGCCTATGATGGTTGAAGGGTGGAAGGGTGCAGGGGTTGAACGGGAATGACACCTTCCCACTTTGCTCTCCGTTTCCACCTGGCGGCCTTTCCCCTTCCACCGCCCATCCGAAGGACGGCGAAGCCCACCCTGTAACCCTTCCACCCTCTTCGTGACTGCTTTCCTCTTCCCCGGGCAGGGCTCGCAGGCGCCGGGCATGGGCGCGGACCTCTACGACGCCAGCCCCGAGGCGCGCGCCCTCTTCGACGCCGCCGACGCAGTTCTGAGCGACGCGCTCGGCGTCTCGCTGACGGGCCTCATGTTCGGCGACGACGCGGACGCGCTGAAGCCGACCGAGATCACGCAGCCGGCCCTGTTCACGCACAGCCTCGCGGCCGACGCTGCGCTGCGCGCGCGCGGGATCCGGCCGGACGTCGCCGCGGGCCACAGCCTCGGCGAGTGGTCCGCGCTCGCCGCCGCCGGGGCCGTCTCGTTCGAAGACGGCCTGCGGGCCGTGCGGCGCCGCGGCGAGCTCATGGCCGGGGCGCGCGCCGGCGCCATGTCCGCCGTGCTCGGCCTCGACGCCGCCGCCCTCGAGGCGGCGTGCCGAGCCGCGACCGACGCCGGCGAGGGCGTCGTGGTGCCGGCGAACTACAACGACCCGGGCCAGATCGTCATCTCGGGCGACGCCGCGGCGGTCGAACGCGCCGGCGCGCTGTGCACCGAGGCCGGCGCGAAGCGGGTCGTGCCGCTGCCCGTCTCGGGCGCGTTCCACAGCCCGCTCATGGCCGACGCCCGCGCCGCCTTCGCCGCGACGCTGGACGCGTTGACCATCTCGGCGCCGGCCTGCCCCGTCGTCCTCAACGTGACGGCCGAGGCGACGGCGGACCCGGACGAGATCCGGACGCGCCTGCTCGAGCAGCTCACGTCGCCCGTCCGCTGGGCGCAGTCGCTCGAGGCGATGGCGGCGCTGGGCGCGACGCGGTACGTCGAGGCCGGGCCGGGCGCGGTGCTGTCGGGCCTCGTCCGCCGCACGCTCGGCCGCGACGCGGCGACGGCGCAGGCCGGCACGGCCGCGCAGGTCGCTGCGCTGTGACGGAGCATCACGCACTCGAACGGAAGTCGCTCCGGAAAGCCGCCGGGAAGACAGCGGACTGGGACGACCTTGCGCGTGAGTGCGTTTGTTTCGCCAACGCTCGCGGTGGCATTCTTCTCATCGGCGAGGAAGACGGCGAGACAGAGCCGCCAGCCGGCCAGACGATTCCGGACCGGCTCGGGGAGACGATCGTTGCGCGCGTCACCGAGCGGACGATGAACGTTGCTCTAGCGCTCCCCATCGTCGAGACAGCCGAGAACGGTGCGGAGCGACTCCGGGTCGAGATATTTCCCTCCGTAAGTGTCGCCTGCACGACGGACGGACGGTACTACGCCCGCGTCTCAGATGCGTGCAAGCCTGTCGCTCCTGAAAGTCTCCAGCGACTGTTCGAGGACAAAAACGCCTTCGTGTGGGAGACAACGGCAACGCGCGTGCTGGCGTCCGATGCTGACCCGGCGCAGGTTGCGCGGCTTCTTTCTGGTCTGCGCGCCTCGGGGCGCGTTAAGGCGCAGGTCAAGGACCGCGCGGACGAGGAAATCCTCTCGGGCTACGACCTCGTTGATGGCGACGTACTGACAAACCTCGGCGTGCTCTGGATCGGCCGCCGCGAGCACCGCGCCCGCCTGCTTCACTCGCCTATCGTCGCCTACATCCGCTATGATGCTCTCGACCGCAAGACGGACAAAGAGATGTTCGGCGACGACTACTCGCTGACACCGTGGGAGCAGCTCGAGGCCGTTGCCGGCCTGCCGGTGTGGAATGAGAGCATCGAGGTGTCGCGCGGCGTGTTTCGGGACCGCGTACCGAACTACGATGTTGAGATCATCCGCGAGTTGGTTGCCAATGCGCTTGTCCACCGAGTTTATACCGTTCGAGGAGACATTTTTGTGAGCCTGTACGCCACACGTCTCGAGATTCACAGCCCCGGTCCGCTACCGCTCGGCGTCACGCCGCGCAACATCCTCCACGTTCGTAAGCGGCGCAATGAGGCATTCGCACGCCTCTTCCATGACCTCGAGCTCATGGAGGGTGAGGGCACGGGTTACGACCGCGTCTACGACGTGCTGCTCTCGAGCGGCAAGCCCGCGCCCGAAGTCCGTGAGGGGCCGGACCGGGTGGAGGTGACGGTCCGTGGCTTGGACTTGGACAAGCGCGCGCTCCTCGTCGTCTCGGAGGCGTCCAAGATTGGTGCATTGCCCGAGCGCGAGCGGATCACGCTTGGCCTGCTCGCCCGCCTCGGGCCGACGACGAAGGCCGACCTCGCTGAGGCGCTCTCGCTTCCGAACGCGAAGGCGGCAGACGTGTGGCTCGGAACGCTCACCGAGCGAAAGCTCGTCGTGCAGGCCGGACGCGGGCGAGGAACACAATACAAGGCCAACCCGGTCTTGCTCCAGCGCGCCGGGGCAAAAACCAAGACCTCGCTTGTGGACATCAAGACACACCGGCTGCTCGAACTGCTGCGAACGGATCTCGGGCAGTTTCCACAAAGCCCGATCGGCGAGATCATGGAACGCATCGGCCCTGAGATTCCACGACACCGTATTCAACGAGGGCTCAAGACGCTCCGTGACTCGGGAGTAGTGGTAATGGCCGGGGCGCGGGGGCTTTCTCGGTACTCTCTGGCTCAGACGCCATAGATGGTCTATGTCACAAGGTTGCTACCTGCCGTAGCATGCCGGTCATGAGAAGCAGCCCCCAAAGGTCGGAATCCGCGCTTCTAGCCTTGGCTAAGTCACAAGAACCCTCTAGAACGTCGTAAGCCCATGCCCACCACCCTCGACCTCTCCGGCACGTCTGCCCTCGTCACCGGCGGCACGCGCGGCATCGGCCGCGCCGTCGTCAAAGCGCTCGCCGAGGCCGGCGC
>JBBSQZ010000154.1:0-7934 GCA_038243565.1 Rhodothermales bacterium
CTGATGGCGGACGCCACGCAGGCCGTCGGCAAGGTGCCGGTGGACGTCGAGGCGGCGGGCGTGGACCTGCTCGCGTTCTCGGCGCACCAGTTCTACGGGCCGAAGGGCGCGGGCGCGCTGGTCCTCCGCCGCCGCGGGCCCAACGTGCGCCTCGCGCCGCTGCACAACGGCGGCATGCAGGAGGACGGCCTCCGCGCGGGCACGCTCAACGTGCCGGGCATCGTCGGGATGGGCGCCGCAGCGACGCTCGCGCGCCGCGGCCTCGCCGCCGAGACGGCGCGCCAGACGGGCCTCCGTGACCGTTTCGAGGCCGCTCTGATGGCGGCCGTGCCCACGGCGACGGTCGTCGCGAAGGGCGCGGAGCGCCTGCCGAACACGTCGTACGTCCTCTTCGAGGGCGTCCGCGCGGGCGACCTGCTTCCGGCCCTCCACGGCCTCGCCGCGTCGACGGGCGCCGCCTGCCAGACGGCCGCCCAGCAGCCGAGCCACGTCCTCACGGCGATGGGCTACTCGGACGACGAGTCGTTCTCGGCCGTCCGCTTCTCGCTCGGCCGCCCGACGACGGCGCAGGAGGTCGACGCCGCGGTGGCGCAGGTCGCCGAGGCCGTCCGCTCCGTCCGCCACCGCCTCGCGGCGTAACGGGGTTTGGGGTTTGGGGTTTGGGGTTTGGGGTTTGGGGTTTGGGGTTTGGGGTTTGGGGTTTGATCGAACGAGGCGCCGCGATTAGTTCCAGCGCCGACGCCCGCCCGAACCGCCGACCGTCCCGTAGGGGCTCGGCTTGCCGTGCCCTCTTCGCCGGTTGCCGCCGTCCCCATCCGCAAATCGCGCCGCGACGTTCCGCACCGCCGCGTCACACCGCCGCGTCACACCGTCCATCGCACCGCGCCATGACCGACCTCACCGACCCCGGCCTCATCGTCAACCGCGTCGCGAAGAGCGCGATCGAGACGCTGGACCTCGCCGCCATCGCCGGCCCGCTCGACGTCGTGGCGCTCGACCTCGCGCCGCTGATGCACCGCGGCCTCGTCGTCCGCGAGAAGGAGTTCCGCGCTGCCGTCGCCGGCCTCGACGCCGAGGCGTTCGCCGGCCGGCACGTCGCCATCGGCGTGCCCGACGGGGCGCTCATGCCGGCGTGGGCCGTGATGCTCGTCGCGGCGCGCCTCGCGCCCGTCGCCGCGAGCGTCGCCGTGGCGAGCGCCGAGGCGCGGCGCGACACCCTCGCGGCCGAGCGCGTCCGCGCGTATGACTGGGCGCAGCACGCCGGCAAATCCGTCGTGCTGAAGGGCTGCGGGACGGGCGAACTCCCGCTCGACGCATTCGCGCAGGCGACCATCGCGCTCCAGAGCGTCGCGGCGAAGGTCATGTTCGGCGAGCCGTGCTCGGCCGTGCCCGTGTGGCGGCGCCCCGCCGAGGCGCGCCCCGAAGGGACCGCCGCCCGCCCGCCCGCCGCGCGCCCGGCGGCGAGGGCCGTGCTGCCGCCGCGTCCGGCGCGCTAACGCGGAACTCGGTGAAGACCGCCGGCTGAGAGAACCCGGCGGGCCGCGAACGCGTGAAACGGATTGCACATGTCTCGTCTTCCCATGCCGTCCCTCCCGACGCGTCTCCCGTTGCTGCTCGCGCTGCTGCTCGCGCTGCTGCCCGTGATGGCCGCCGCGCAGCCCGGCATCGAGGCTGTGACGGTCCCCGTCCGCCAGCCCTTCGCCGACAGCGACGGCCGGACGACGCTCGGTGAGCTCGGCACGTGGGAGCTGGCCGCCGCCGAGGACACGCCCGGTGACGACATCCTCGTCTTCACGCGGATGACCTTCGACGGCACGCGCCTCAAGACGACCTCGATCTACCTCGACGCCGACGACGCCGAGCTCTCGGCGCGCGTCTCGGACGACGCCTACGCGCAGGCCAACGGCCAGCTCCTCGTCCGCGCCAACGGCAGCACGACGGTTCTGGACGTGTCGCGCGAGATCGACGCCGTCGGGGCCGACCGGCTCGTCGTCCGCGACATCCTCTCCGGCGTGACGCTGCGGCTGCAGCCGGCAGATCTCGCCGACGCGCTCGACCCGCGCCTCGTCGGGACGTGGGCCGGGCAGGGCGAGGGCCACGCGTGGACGTTCCGCTTCGAGCCCGACGGCATGTCGTACGTCCGCCGCGACGACCAGGGCCGCGACCACCTCGAACCGTACACCGTCGCCGGGCCTTACCTCCTTGTTGACGAGGACGCGTATCTGTTTACCTTCTCCAGCGAGCAGCTGATTCTGAGCCGCGACGGCCAGACGACGACCCTTTCGCGCGCCGCGCCGGGCAGCGTACCAGCCCCGCCCTCCGCTCCGTTAACCGACTAGTTCATCATCATCCCTTCTCCACAATGGCCATGTCCCGCGTTCTCTTCGCCCTCCCCGCCGCCTGCCTGCTCGTCGTCCCGGCGAAGGCGCAGGCGCCGAAGCAGGCCCCTGGCGTCCCTGCCTCGCGCATCGCCAGCGCGTCTATCGACCCGGGCCTCGTCGGCGAGTGGGAGCTCGCCGCTGTCGAGCGCCTCGGCACCATCGAGGACTTCGGCGCCGCCGTGGATGAGATGTCCTGCGAGTTCGGCGCCGATGGCGAGGCGCACGTGATGCTCGAGATCGAGCAGGACCAGGACATGATGGCCCGCGAGCGGACCTTCCGCTTCGTGACCCTCGACGGCCGCATCGTCGCCGACCAGGGGCCGGCCGTCGCCTACGAGGTCATCGCGGAGAACGAGATCCGGCTGACGACGCCCGACGGCCTCGTCGTCCAGCTCCGCCGCTCGGTCGACGTAGCGCAGCGCTAGCATGGACGTGCGCCTCGACGGGCGGACGGCGCTCGTCACCGGCGCGAGCCGTGGCATCGGGCAGGCCATCGCCCGCCACCTCGCCGCCTCCGGCGCCTGTGTCGGGATCCACTACGCCCGCGGCGCCGACGCCGCGCAGGCGCTCGCCGACGAGACCGGCGGCACCCCGTTCCAAGCAGACCTCGCCGAGCGCGACGCCCCCGATCACCTCTGGGACGCCGCGCTCGCCGCGTTCGGGAAGGTCGACGTGCTCGTCGCCAACGCGGGCATCTTCGAGCCGGCGCCGCTGGCGTCGGCCGACTGGCTCGAGGCGTGGGACCGGACGCAGGCCGTCAACCTGCGCGCGGCCGCAGCGCTGTGCCGGCGCGCGGTGCAGCATGCACGAGAGCGCCGCGATGGGGGAGAGGTGGGCGTCGTGGTGCGGATCGTCACCGTCTCGAGCCGCGCTGCCTTTCGCGGCGACGACGAGGCGTACTGGGCCTACGCCGCCTCGAAAGGTGGGCTCGTGGCGCTGACGAAGTCGATCGCCCGCGCCGGCGGCGGCGTCGCGGCCTTCGGCGTCGCGCCGGGCTTCACGCGGACCGACATGGCGGCGGCGTCCATCGACGCGCACGGCGAGGCGACGATCGCGCAGGGCGTGGCCCTGGGCCGGCTCACGGAGCCCGACGACCTCGCCCCGCTCGTCGTGCTGCTCGCCTCGGGCCTGGCCGACCACGCGACGGGCACGACGGTCGACGTCAACGCGGCGAGCTACGTCCGCTAGATTGGGGCCTTTCGCCGCTCTCCCGATGGCCCGCACGTTCACCGAAGCCGAGGCGCAGCGCATCTTCGCGCGCGTCGCCGAGCGCCAGCAGACGGCGACGGCCGCCGAAGGCCACCTCTCGCTCGACGACCTCGAGGAGGCCGCCCGCGCGGCCGGCCTCGACCCCGCGCTCGTCGCCGGAGCCGTGGCCGAGCTCGACATGCCCGCGCCGCGCCGCGGCTTCCTCGGCGCACCGACCGAGGTCGTCCGGCAGCGGCTCGTGCGCGGGACCGTCACGGACGAGGCGTGGGAGGCGATGGTGGCGGCTGCCCGCTCCGAGTTCGGGATGTCCGGCGTCGCCGGGCAGGTCGGGCGGATGCGCGAGTGGACGATCGCCGGCGGTGGCCGCCGACAGAACAACACGACGACGCGGCTCTCGCTCGAGCCGGCGGGGCAGGACACGCGCGTCGTCCTGACGCAGTCCGCTCGGCACGCCGCCATCGGGTTCACGATCGCCGGGGCGATCCAGGCCCTCATGGCCACCGGCTTCGGCATCGCGGCGCTCAGCGGGGCCGACCCCGCGCTCTGGATTCCGGTCGTGATCATGTCGGCGATGGCCGTCCTGTTTCTGGGCGGCTCGCAGATCGGGCTGCGGCTGTGGGAGCGCCGGCAGTCGCGCCGGTTCGACGCGCTCCTCGACCGCCTCGACCTGCTCGCCCGCGACGCCGCGCCGCAGGAGAACGCGCCGCACGCGTCCGAGCGTCCCGCCGGCCGCATCGACCCCGCCCTCCTCGACGCCGAGACGCTCGACGCCGACGAGACGGCCGATCCCACCCGCACGCGCGCCTGACCGATGGAGCACTTTTCCGAAGACGAGGCGCGGCGCATCTTCGCCGAGGCGGCCCGCGCGACGCCCGCCGAGGCGCCGGACCGCAGCCTCTCGCTCGCCGAGCTGCAGGAGATCGGCCGCGCCGCGGGCCTGGACCCGGCCGCCGTCGCCGCGGCCGCGGCCGGACTGCGCGACGCCGTGCCGGACGTGCCGATGTGGGGCGCGACGCCACTCGCGATCCGCCGCTCGCGCATCGTCCCCGGCACGCTCTCGGACGACGCGTGGGCCGAGGCCGTCGCGGGCCTCCGCCGCACGTTCAAGACGCAGGGCGTTGCCGAGACGCTCGGCCGGACGCGGACGTGGACGCACGCCGTCGGGTCCTCGTCCACGATGATCAGGACGCGCATCACGGCGGAGGGGGCCGACGGCGTGACGCGCCTCACGGCCGAGTCGGACATGGGGCGGGGGGAAAAGCTGGGCGCTCAGGTTGTGCTCGGCATCATGTCGGTGTTCAGCGTCGCCGCCGCGGCCCTCACGCTCGGCACGGGAAAGCCTGAGGGCCTGCTCGTCGCAGGCCTCCTGTTCATGCTGACCCTGGTGATCTACGCTACCATCCGGTTCAGCGCCGTGCATCGCGCGCGCACACTGCCCCGGCAGTTCGACATCTCGCTGGACCAGATCGCGCCGCTCGTCTCGACCGTCGCGCCCGCCGAGGCACCCGCCGCTCCGCTCCGCGATGCCTTCGACGCGTCCGCCGATGCTGACCTCGAGCCGAGCGCCGCACCGCGGCGCCGCGACCGCGCCTGACGGAGCCTCGCCCCGCGGCCCGCGTTGACGACCGACACCGCCGCGACTCACATGGACCCGCTCCGAGACGTCGGCCGCCGCCGGCAGCGCCAGATCTACCTCGACGGCGTCGCGGGCGAGACGCCGCGCGTGCCCGTCGCGCCGGACCTGCTCGAGGCGCGCGCCAGCGCCGAGATGTCGGCCGAGGCCTTCGCCTACGTCGCCGGCGGCGCCGGCACCGAGCGGACCATGACGGCCAACCGCGCCGCCTTCGCCCGCCACCGCATCGTCCCGCGCGTCCTCCACGGCGCCTCCGATCCGCACACGGCGCAGACGCTCTTCGGGATGCCGCTCCCGACGCCGCTGATGCTCGCGCCCGTCGGCGCGCTGGACCTCGTGCAGAAGGACGCCGACCTCGCCATCGGGCAGGCAGCCGCCGAACTCGGCGTGCCGTACGTCTTCTCGAGCCAGGGCAGCAACGCGATGGAGGCGACGGCGGCGGCGATGGACGACGTACGGCCCGGCGCGCCGCGCCTCTTCCAACTCTACATGAGCACCGACGACGACGTGGTGCGCTCGTTCGTCGGCCGCGCCGAGGCGTGCGGCTGCTCGGCGATCATGCTCACGCTGGACACGACGCTGCTCGGCTGGCGCCCGCGCGACCTCGACCTCGGCTCGCTGCCGTTCCTCAAGGGCATGGGCATCGCGCAGTACACGTCGGACCCGGTCTTCATGGCGACGCTGGGCGAGGCGCTGCCCGACACGCCCGCGCCGCGGATGGGCCTCGCGACGCTCCGCGCCGGGCTCTCGCAGGCGCGCCGCGTGCCCGGCGGCACGCTCGGCAACCTGCGCTCGGGCCGCGCCCGCCGCGCCGTCGCCCGCTTCGTCGGGACCTACTCGCGCCCGGGTCTCTCGTGGGACGACGTCGAGCGGCTGCGCGCGATGACCGACCTGCCGCTCGTCCTCAAAGGCATCCTGCACCCGGACGACGCGCGGCGCGCAATCGACGCGGGGGCGGACGGCCTCGTCGTGTCCACGCACGGCGGCCGGCAGGTCGACGGCTCCATCGCGGCGCTCGACGCCCTGCCCGGCGTCGCCGAGGCGGTCGGCGGGCGCGTGCCGGTCCTGTTCGACAGCGGCATCCGCGGCGGGGCCGACGTACTCGTCGCGCTCGCGCTCGGCGCGTCGGCCGTCCTCCTCGGGCGGCCCTACGTCTACGGCCTCGCCCTCGACGGCGCGCGCGGCGTCCGCGCGGTCGTCGAGAACGTGGCGGCCGAGGTGGCGCTCACGATGGGCCTCGCCGGCTGCGCGACGCTCGCCGACGTGACGGCGGAGCGTCTGGCATGAGCGGCGTCTCGCCAGATGAAGCGCGCGCTGTCTTCAGCGCTCTGGTTCTGCATCGGACGCCTCGGCAAGGCGTCCCTACCTGGGCTCCGCGCCGGTAGGGCGTGCTCGCCGAGCGCGCCGCAGTCCAGCGCGCGATCTAAACGGTTTTAAGCCGCGAGCTTCTCCAGGTAGTGCCGGCGCAGCTTCGCCACCTTCGGCGCGATGACGGCGGCGCAGTACGGCTGCTCCGGGTTGCGCTCGAAGTAGTCCTGGTGGTAGTCCTCGGCCGGGTAGAACACGTCCAGCGGCTCGATCTCGGTCACGATCGGGTCCGAGAAGACGCCCTGCTTGGTCAGGTCCGCCACGACGCGCTCGGCGGCCTCCTTCTGCTCCGGCGTCTCGTAGAAGACGGCCGAGCGGTACTGCGTGCCGCGGTCGCCGCCCTGGCGGTCGCGCGTCGTCGGGTCGTGGGTGGCGAAGAAGATGCCGAGCAGGTCGTCCAGCGAGATCTGGTCCGGGTCGAACGCGACGCGCGCGACCTCGGCGTGGCCGGTCCGCCCCGAGCAGACCTCGCGGTACGTCGGGTTCTTGACGTGCCCGTTGGAGTAGCCGGACGTGACCGACTCGACGCCGCGGAGCGGCTTCAGCACGGCCTCGGTGCACCAGAAGCAGCCGCCGGCGAGCGTGATCGTTTGCGTTGCCATCGTCGTGTTCGAGGTGGGTTAGACAGCCCGTACGCAGGCCGGCGTGCGGGGCTCCGCTGGCGCGCCCCGTTTCGCAGTAGGTTCGTCCTCCGCCACCGACACGCCCGTGCCCGCCCGCGTCCGCCTCATCCAGATCCGCGAGCGCGCGGACGTCCTCGCCGAAGAGCGCGCCTCGTTCGCCGCCCGCTGCGGCCTCGCCGTCGACCAGGTCGACACCACGAACGCGCTCCGCGAGCCGCTCGGCGCGGCCGTCCTCGACGGTGTCGACGCGCTGTTCATCGGTGGCGCCGGCGCCTTCTCGGTGACCGAGGCGTTCGCGTGGACCGACGCCCTCGCGGCGCTCTGCCACACCGCGGCCGACCGCCAGATGCCGACGTTCGGCGCCTGCTGGGGCCACCAGTTCGTCGCCCGCGCCTTCGGCGGGACCGTCGTCCACGACGCCGACCGCGCCGAGATGGGCACGCACACGGTGCACCTCACCGAGGCGGGCCGGGCAGACGCGCTCTTCGCCGAGACGCCGGACGCCTTCGACGCGCAGATGGGCCACCACGACCGCGTCTCGGTCCTGCCGCCGGGCGGCGTCGAGCTCGCCGCCAACGCCTGCGCCCCGAATCAGGCCTTCCGCCTGGGCGAGGCGCCGGTCTACGGCGCCCAGTTCCACCCGGAGCTCGACGTCGCCGCCGAGCGCGCGCGCCTCGTCGCCTACCGCGCCCACTACCCCGAGTCCGGCGACGACGCCGC
>JBBSQZ010000155.1:0-7918 GCA_038243565.1 Rhodothermales bacterium
AACGACCTCGGCGCCGACTCCCTCGACACCGTCGAGCTGATCATGGAGTTCGAGAAGGAGTTCGACCTCACGATCCCCGACGAGGACGCCGAGAAGATCGGCACCGTCGGCGACGCCGTCGACTACGTCGAGTCCAAGAAGGCGGCGTAACCGCCGCCACGTCTCGCTCGCACCGGCCCGACGGGTCCCCGCTCGTCGGGCGGCCGTCGGGCTTTGACGTGAAAAGGGTCGAAGGGTGAAGAGGTTGAAGGGTTGAAGGGACTTTCCACTCCCGCCTTTCCCCTTCCACCCCTCCACCTTCCCACCCTTCAACCCGCATTTCCCCATGCCGTTTACGGATCGCCGCGTCGTCGTCACGGGCCTTGGCGCGCTGACGCCCATCGGGCAGACGGTCCCCGACTTCTGGGACGCCATGATGGCCGGCCGGAGCGGCGCCGCGCCGATCACCCACTTCGACCCGGCCGCCTTCGCGACGACCTTCGCGTGCGAGCTCAAGGGCTTCGACGCCGACGCCGTCGTCGGGCGCAAGGACGCGCGCCGGATGGACCCCTTCTGCCACTTCGCCATCGCCGCGAGCGACGAGGCGATCGCCGACGCCGGGCTGGACCCGGCCTCGATGTCCGAGGAGGAGCAGAACCAGACGGGCATCGTCTTCGGGTCGGGCATCGGTGGCATGAAGCTCTTCCAGGACCAGGTCGTCGGCTACGCCGAGAAGGGGCCGCGCCACATCTCGCCGTTCTTCGTCCCGATGATGGTCATCGACCAGGCGCCGGGCCTCATCGCGACGCGCAACCAGTTCCGCGGGCCGAACTACGCGACGGTCTCCGCCTGCGCGACGTCCAACAACGCCATCGGCGACGGCTTCCTGCTCATCAAGAACGGCCTCGCCGAGACGATGGTCGTCGGCGGGACGGACGCCTCGATCACCGAGATCGGGCTCGCCGGCTTCTCGAACATGAAGGCCCTCTCGACGCGCAACGACAGCCCCGAGACGGCCTCGCGCCCGTTCGACCTCCACCGCGACGGCTTCGTGATGGGCGAGGGCGCCGGCGCGCTCGTCCTCGAGGCGCTCGAGCACGCGCAGGCGCGCGGCGCGCGGATCTACGCCGAGGTCGTCGGGCTGGGCATCTCGGACGACGCGTACCACATCTCGGCGCCGCACCCCGAGGGCCTCGGTGCGCGCCTCGCGATGAAGATGGCGCTCCGCACAGCCGGCCTCCAGCCGGAGGACGTGGACTACCTCAACATGCACGGCACGTCCACGCCGCTCGGCGACGTCGCCGAGACGAAGGCCATCAAGGCCGTCTTCGGGGACCACGCCTACGCGATGAACCTGTCGTCCACGAAGTCGATGACGGGCCACCTGCTCGGCGCGGCCGGCGCCATCGAGGCCGTCGCCTCGATCCTCGCCATCACGCACGGCCGCATCCCGCCGACGATCAACCTCGATACGCCGGACCCCGACTGCGACCTGAACTACACGCCGAACACGCCGCAGGAGCGTGAGGTGAACATCGCGCTCTCGAACGCCTTCGGCTTCGGCGGCCACAACACGTGCGTCGTGTTCAAGAAGATGGCGTAGAGCGGAAGGCAGCCGGCGGTGCGCTGCCCGACGGGCGGCGCAGGGCAACGGCCATACGTGAACGGTCATCGGGAACTGCGCATTCCCCGATGACCGCTTCCCGCTCGCCGCTGCTCTCTATCCTCCCGTTTCCTGCCGCCAGAGCGTATCTGCCACGTGCACGATGCCGCGCGCGAGATGCCGGCGGTAGGAGCTGAACGGGACGCCGAGGCGCTCCGAGGCGATCGCCTGGCTCGGCGCCGGCGTGAGGTACGTTAGCCGGAGCGCGTTCCAGAAGGGCTGCTCGCGCGGGGACGCCTCGAGCGTGCGCGCCGCCTCGGTGATCAGCGTGACGAGCGTCGCGGCACGGTCCGCGTCGTCGGCGTCGGGCCCGGCGGCGGCGTCGACGAGGGCGGAGCGGAGAAGGGGGTTTCCGGCGAGCTTGTGCGGGCGGGCGGTCGCCTTGAGCGCCTCGTGGACGGCCTCGTCGAAGGCCTCGCGCGAGAGGACGGTGCGGCCCTCGGCCGGCGCGCGCTCGGGCGGCTCGGGGACCTCGCCCGGCACGCGCGCCGCGAGCGCGTCCAGCCACGCCGCCGGCGGGACGGCGCGCCAGTCCATCCCGAACACGGCGTAGTGATGGCCGCCGACGGCGGCCTCGGCCTCGGGCCACCGGGCGAGCCCGGCGAAGGCGAGGACGTCGCCCCACAGGTCCGGGTCGGCGACGGGCAGGAGCGACACGGCAAGGCGCGGCGTCGTGAGGTAGTGGCGGACGGTCCGGGCGAAGACGAGGCTCTGCACGGCCGAGAGGCCCTGGTAGGCGTCGGCGTCCATCCAGAAGCGGAAGAGGAGGACGCGCTCGCCGGGCCGGCGCGTGCCCTCGACGGCCGCCCACGCGGCCTGTGCGAGCGGATCTGCGGCGCGGTCGCGCGGCTCGGCCTCGTCCAGCGCCAGCGCCGTCAGGAACCCGGCGGGCGTGCCGTCCGACGCGTCGAAGACCTCGGTCGCCTCGGGCTGAACCGCGAACCAGCGCTCGGCGATGGCGACGGAGGCGTCGCCCTCGTGCTGGCGGATCATCGCGAGGAGCGCTGGCACGTCGGCCGGGCGCATCGGGCGCGCTGGGTGCACGTCAGCGCCGCGCCATGCGCCGGCGAGCGACTCGAGCAGCGGCTGCACGACCGGGTTGTTGCGGTAGAGATGGACGTAGTCGCCCAGGACGACGGCCAGGTCCGTGCCGTCGGCGAGCAGGCAGGCCGTGTAGTGGCGCCGCGCGCGCGCGTGGAGCGCGGCGTATCGCTCGGCGTCGCGCCAGCGCAGGTCCGCCTCGATGGCCTCGCGAGCGACGTCGTGGAGGACGAGCCCGCGCGGGCCGTCGTCGACGAAGGTGAGGCTGCGGAGCCAGCCGAAGAGCGCGTGCGCGTCCGGCGCGCCGTCCTCTGGCGCCTCGTCGCCGAGCAGCGCGGCCGAGAGCGGCTCGGTGACGGCTCGGACGAGCGCGGCGCCCTCGATGGCCGTCCGGTGCCGCGGCGACGGCACGTCGCGGAGGAACCGCTCGAGAAGGGTGTGGACGACGTCGGGCGCCTCGGACGGGACGAACGGCGCGCCGGGGCGCTGCCGCATCCGCTCGGCGACGAGCGCGAGCGCCAGCGGGAACCCGTGCGTGAACGCCGCCACGCTCGCGCGGTCCGCGTGGGGCACGTCGCGGCGGTCGAGGAACGCCTCGGTCTCCTCGGCCGAGAGGTTGCCGAGCGGCAGCACGCGGACGGCCGCGGCCCACGCGGCGTCCGACGTCCACGCCGGCTGCGGCGCGTGCCTCCCGGCGACGACAACGAGCAGGTCGGCCGACTGCGACGGCAGGAAGACGCGCTGGAGCCAGCCATCGAGCCCCTGCGCGGCCTCGAACGTGTCGAGCAGGAGCAGCCGCCGGCCGTCCGGAGGCGTGCCGGCGAAGGCGGCGTCGACGGCGCGCGCGAGGCCCTCGGGCGTCGCCTCGAGGTCGCGCAGGTCCAGCAGCGCGGCCGGCACGCAGGCCTCGGCCGCGAGGCGCTCGAAGGCCCGCAGCAGCGTCGTCTTGCCGACGCCGCCGGGCCCGTAGACGTGGACGACGTGGAAGGGCAGCACCTCAGCCCGGAGCGCCTCGGCAAGGAGTGCGCGCTCCTGCTCGCGACCGACGAGCGCGGCGCGGAGGTTATGACGGAGCGTCTCAGAGAGCGTGGGCACGGCGGTGCGGCTGGCGACGAAAGGGAGCCGCCGGCCGTATGCTTTAAAGTAGCCGCAGCGGCGGGGGATCCGCCCCCCCGCCCGGTTTGCCCTTCCGCCCTTCTTCAACGCCGATGCCCTCTCTCTCCGGAAAAACCCTCTTCATCACCGGCGCGAGCCGCGGCATCGGCAAGGCCATCGCGCTGCGCGCGGCCCGCGACGGCGCCAACGTCGTCGTGGCGGCCAAGACGTCGGAGCCGCACCCCCGGCTCGACGGCACCATCCACACGGCCGCCGCCGAGATCGAGGCCGCCGGCGGCAAGGCGCTCGCCCTCCAGGTCGACGCCCGCGACGAGGACCGCGTCGCCGAGGCGATGCAGCAGGCCGCGGACCACTTCGGCGGCATCGACGTCGTCGTCAACAACGCGTCCGCGATCTTCCTCGCGGACACGGCGCACACGCCGATGAAGCGCGTGGACCTCATGCTCGGCGTCAACGTCCGCGCCACGTTCTGCGTGACGCAGGCCGCGCTGCCGTTCCTGCTCAAGAGCGCCGAGGCGGGCCGCAACCCGCACATCATGACGCTCAGCCCACCGCTCAACATGGACGAGAAGTGGTTCGCGCCGCACGTCGCCTACACCATTTCGAAGTACGGCATGTCCATGTGCGTCCTCGGCTGGGCCGGCGAGTTCCGCGAGGCGGGCATCGCAGCGAATGCGCTCTGGCCGCGCACGACGATCGCGACGGCCGCCGTCGAGAACCTCCTCGGCGGCAAGGCGATGATGGCCGCGAGCCGCACGCCGGCCATCGTAGCCGATGCCGCCCACTGGATCCTCACGCAGCCCTCCAGAGAGTGCACCGGCAACTTCTTCATCGACGACGAGGTGATGGCGCGCGCCGGCGTCACGGACCTCGACCAGTACGCCGTCACGCCGGGAGCCGAGCTCATGCCGGACTTCTTCGTGTGAGAGCGTTTGGAGTTTGAAGTTTGGAGAGGTCGGACATCGTGCTCGGACCGTTCCGGATTGCTTCGACCTACCCCGTCTTCAAACTCCAAACTTCAAACTGCATTGGCGCGAAGCGCCGCCCCGCACCCGTTCCCCCCGACTCTCTCCGATCTCCCATGACCCGTCTCGCCCTCCTCGCCGTCGTCACCCTGCTCGTCGGCTGCGGACCCGCCCAGAGCCAGAACGACGCCGACCGGCCCGCCCGGATCCTCGCCAACCTGCGCCTCGAGTTCCCGCAGCTCGCCCAGATGCAGGCCTCCGTCGACAGCCTCCGGCCGAGCGGCATCGACGGCGTCGACCAGGGCCTGCTGACGGTCAACGGGCAGGGCCAGCCGTTCCTCGTCACCCGCGACGGCACACGCCTCTACCTGCTCGCCGCCGACGCGGTCGACGTGAGCCGGACGACCGAGGAGCTCGCCGCGGCCGAGACGGCACGGACCGAGACGGCCCGAACGGCGTCGCGCGGCCGCGCGCAGAGCCTCAAGGCCGCCACGGCGGATCTGCCGAGCCGCGGGCCGGCCAACGCGCCCGTCACCATCGTCGAGTTCTCGGACTTCGAGTGCCCGTACTGCCGCCTCGCCAACGGGACGGTCGAGCAGCTCCTCCAGCGCTACCCCAACGACGTGCGCCTCGTCTACGCCCACTTCCCGCTGGACATGCACGCGTGGGCCCAGCCCGCGGCCGTCGCCGCGACGTGCGCCGCCCGGCAGTCCGACGCCGCCTTCTGGGCGCTCCACGACGCCTACTTCGCCGGCCAGCAGCAGACGACGGAGGCCAACGTCATGGACCGCAGCCGGACGGCCCTCGCCGGCACGGGGATCGACCTGGCCGCGTGGACGGCCTGCACGTCGGACCCCGCCGCCGCGGCGTCGGTCGCGGAGCAGACCGAGCTCGGCAACGCCAACGGCGTCTCGGGCACGCCGGGCTTCTTCGTCAACGGCCGGTTCATCAACGGCAACCAGCCCATCGAGACGTTCGTCGCCGCCATCGAGGCTGCCAAGGGCGACGCGTAGCGCTACGCCGCGCCGGCGGCCTGCCGGATGGTTCGGACCATCGCGTCGAGGCCGTTGGCGCGGTTCGGCGAGAGGTGCTCGGCCAGCCCGATCTCGCGGGCGAACCAGAGGTCGGCCGCTGCCGCCTCGGCCGCCGGCAGGCCGTCGAAGACGCGGACGAGCAGCGACGCCAGCCCGCGCACGTCGAGGTAGACGAGCGGGCGGCCGTCGTGGACGGTCCGCTGGAGGAGCGGGAAGTCGGCGCGGAGGCGCGCGGCGTCGAGGAGCGTGGACGGGTCAAGCACGGCAGTCGGGGTCGGTCCTCCAGAACAGTACGAGGCGCGGCGCGGAGCCCCGGCGCGCGGATTCCGCTTCGTCTTCGCCGCCCTCATCATGCTGGCACCGATAGCTTCGGCACCTGGAATCCCGCGCCCCCGATGCAGATCACGCTCCCCGACGGCTCCCACAAATCGCTCCCCGACGGCGCGTCCGGCATGGACCTCGCGCGGTCCATCTCCGAGGGCCTCGCCCGCAACGCCCTCGCCGTGAGCGTCAACGGCGAGACGCGCGACCTCGCGCGCCCGCTCCAGGACGGCGACGCCGTCGCGATCCTGACGTTCGACGACCCGCAGGGCAAGATGGCCTTCTGGCACTCGTCCGCGCATCTGCTCGCCGAGGCGCTCGAGGCAATCTACCCGGGCATCACCCTCGGCATCGGGCCGGCCATCGAGAACGGCTTCTACTACGACGTCGACACGCGCAACGTGGCCGGCGCGCCCCAAGTCACGGCGGACGACCTGCCGGCCATCGAGGCCAAGATGCTCGAGTTCGCGCGCCGCGACGAGGCGTTCGCCTGCCGGCCGGTGCCCAAGGCCGAGGCGCTCGCGTACTTCACCGAGAAGGGCGACCCGTACAAGCTCGAGCTCATCGACGGCCTCGAGGACGGCAGCATCACGTTCTACACGCAGGGCGGCTTCACGGACCTCTGCCGCGGGCCGCACATCCCGACGACGAAGCCGATCAAGGCCGTCAAGCTGCTCACCATCGCCGGCGCGTACTGGCGCGGCGACGAGAGCCGCCCGCAGCTCACGCGCATCTACGGCGTGAGCTTCCCCAAGGCGTCGATGCTCACCGAGCACCTCGAGCGCCTCGAGCTGGCCCGCCAGCGCGACCACCGCAAGCTGGGCCGCGAGCTCGAGCTGTTCATGTTCTCGGACAAGGTCGGGCCGGGCCTCCCGATCTGGCTCCCGCGCGGCGCGCGCCTGCGGCAGACGCTCGTCGAGTTCCTCCAGCGCGAGCAGACGCGGCTGGGCTACGAGCCCGTCGTGACGCCCCACATCGGGCGCCTCGACCTCTTCCGCACGTCCGGCCACTACCCGTACTACTCGGACTCGCAGTTCCCGCCGATGCTCGAGGGCCAGAAGGGCCCGGCGCTGCCGGAGGGCGAGGACCCCGAGGGGCGGACGCACGCCGAGACGCCGGCCGAGGCCGAAGAGCACGGCTACCTGCTCAAGCCGATGAACTGCCCGCACCACACGCAGATCTACGCCCACAAGCCCAGGTCCTACCGCGACCTGCCCGTCCGCCTGGCCGAGTTCGGGACGGTCTACCGCTACGAGCAGTCCGGCGAGCTCGGCGGCCTCACGCGCGTCCGCGGCTTCACCCAGGACGACGCCCACGTCTTCTGCCGGCCGGACCAGGTCAAGGACGAGTTCAAGGGCGCCATCGCGCTCACGATGACGGTCCTGAAGGCGCTCGACTTCGAGCACTTCACGGCGCAGGTCTCGCTCCGCGACCCGGCCAACACGACCAAGTACATCGGCGGCGACGCGCAGTGGGACGCCGCCGAGCAGGCCATCCGCGAGGCGGCCGCCGAGATGGGCCTCGAGACGGTCGAGGTCGAGGGCGAGGCCGCCTTCTACGGCCCCAAGCTGGACTTCATGGTCAAGGACGCGCTCGGCCGCTCGTGGCAGCTCGGCACCGTCCAGTACGACAACAACCTCCCCGAGCGCTTCGACCTGACGTACACGGACGAGAACGACGAGAAGCAGCGGCCGATCATGATCCACCGCGCGCCGTTCGGCTCGCTCGAGCGCTTCATCGGCGTGATGATCGAGCACACGGGCGGCAACTTCCCGCTGTGGCTCGCGCCGCTCCAGGTC
>JBBSQZ010000156.1:0-7866 GCA_038243565.1 Rhodothermales bacterium
AGCGTACCGCACGACGAGCTGGAAACGATCCGCGGCGCGATCCTCGCGGCGATGGGCGAGGCGCTCGAGGCGCACGCGCTGCGCGCGCGGCGGGCGGGCTCGCACACGTTCGTCGAGTTCCACCTCGTCATGCCCGGCACGGCGACGGTCGAGGCCTCGCACGCCCTGTGCGACCGCCTCGAGGCAGCCGTCCAGGCCGCCGCCGCCGGGTCCAGCGTCACGATCCACGTCGAGCCCGAGAGCAAGGCGAAGGGCCACGGCGGCGTCGTCGCCGTCGGCTCGGGCGTGCCGCACACGTTTACGTGAGGGGTTAGGATTGGGGATTGGTACGATTGCATCAGGTGGCGGCCGAGCGGTATGGGTAGGCTTGTCATCCGCCCTCTGATCTGACCCGATGCGCCTCGTCCTGATTCTCGGCCTGCTCGTCCTCGTCTCGGGCTGCGTCCACACGCGGCCCGTTCCGCTCGACACTCCGGCCGGCCGCGCCGACCTCAACGCCCGCACGTCGGGCCGCGTCTCGACGCTCCACGTGCGCGGCGAGCCGAACCGGAGCGTCCGCAACCTCCACATCGGCCCCGACGAGACGACGTGGGTGGACCGCCTCTCGGGGCAGCCGCAGTCGGCCCCGACGGCCGACGTGTCGGCCGTCTCGCTACGCCGCGCGGCCCTCTGGCGGTCGGCCCTCATCGGCGCTGGCGTCGGGGCCGCCGTCGGCGCACTCGCCGCGCTCACCGACGATGGATGCAGCAGCTTCTTCTGCCTCACGCCCACGCCCGCGGAGTACGTCGCGCTGTTCGGAGCCAGCGGCGCGGTGATCGGCAGCGTCGTCGGCGTGTCGCGGACCGAGCGGTTCGTCCCGCCAGATGCAGGCCTCAGGATGCGCCTCGACACGCTCGCCCGTCCGTAGCGGCGGACCCGATCCGCGGCCGGCGCGTCCACCGAGACGACTTCAATACCGCCGCGATGCCCGCCGACCTTGCCGCGCTGCTCCCGCGCGTCCGCGCGTTCGTGGAAGAGCGCTGCGTGCCGCTCGAGCCGCTCCTGCTCACGCACGACTACGCCGCGCTCGCGCGCGAGATGGACCGGGTCCGCGCCGAGGCGCGCACCGCCGGCCTCTGGAACCTGGCGCTGAGCGAGGCGCACGGCGGCGCCGGGCTGTCGCTGCCGGACTACGGGCGCGTCTCCGAGGCGCTCGGCTGGAGCCCGCTCGGCCACTGGGCCACCAACGGGCAGGCGCCCGACATCGGCAACGCCGAGCTGCTCCTCGCCGTCGCCACGGACGACCAGAAGCGCCAGTTCCTCGACCCGCTCCTCGACGCCTCCGTCCGCTCCTGCTTCGCGATGACCGAGCCTGAGCACGCCGGCTCCAACCCGACGACGCTCTCGACGACGGCGACCGACACCGGCGACGGCTTCCGCCTCGACGGCCACAAGTGGTTCACGACGGGCTTCGACGGCGCGGCGTGGATGATCGTGATGGCGGTGACGGAGCCCGACGGGAAGCCGCACGAGCGCGCCTCGATGCTGCTCGTCCCGACGGACGCGCCGGGCGTCGAGCACGTCCGCCTCCTGCCCGTGATGGGCGATGCGGGCGCGGGCTGGCTGTCGCACTCCGAGATCCGCCTCGACGGCGTCGAGGTGCCGGCGGGCGCGCTGCTGGGGCCGCGCGGCGGCGGCTTCGCGCTCGCGCAGGCGCGCCTCGGGCCGGGGCGCATCCACCACTGCATGCGCTGGATCGGCGTCTGCGAGCGCGCCCTGAGCCTGATGTGCGGACGCGCCGTCTCGCGCACCATCGCGCCCGGAAAGACCCTGTCGGACACGCAATTCGTCCAGTTCGCCATCGCCGAGAGCCGCGCCGAGATCGACGCCGCCCGCCTGCACGTCCTCGACGTCGCCGCGCAGATCGAGGCGGCCGGCGCCCGCGCCGCGCGCGCCGGCATCTCGGCCATCAAGTTCTCCGTCGCCGGGACGCTCCTGCGCGTGATCGACCGCGCGATCCAGGTCCACGGCGGCCTGGGCATCCTGGACGATACGCTGCTGGCCTTCTGGTACCGCCACGAGCGCGGCGCGCGCATCTACGACGGGCCGGACGAGGTCCACAAGGGCGTCGTCGCCCGCGAGGAGCTTCGCCGCTACCGGGCCAGCACGTAGTATTTGGGAGGTTGCCATTTCCCAGTCGCCAGCCCCCACAGCCCATGCCCTCTGCCCGCATCCACGACGCCGACCTGTTCTACCGCGACGACGGCGCCGGACCCGAGACCGTCCTGCTGCTGCACGGCTACCTCATGACGGAGGCGGTGTGGGACCGGCAGGCCGAGGCGCTCGCAGCCGCCGGCTACCGGGTCGTCCGGCCGGAGTGGCGCGGGCAAGGCCAGAGCGAGGTCACGGCGCACGGCTACGACCCGTGGGACCTCGCAGCGGACGCGCTCGCGCTTCTCGACCACCTCGGCATCGACCGCGCGCACGTCGTCGGGCACTCGATGGGCGGCTACGCCGGCTACCGGATGGCGCTCCGCGCCCCGGCGCGCATCGCCTCGTTCGTGGCCCTCGCGACGACGGCCGAGGCCGAGGCGCCGGCCGCGCTGCGCCAGTACGGCGTCCTGCTGTGGGCGCTGCGCCTCGTCGGCTATAGTGCCGTGCTGCCGCGCGTGATGCCGATCCTCTACGGGCCGGACTTCCTCGGCGACCCGGCGCGCGCCGCTGACGTCGAGACGCAGCGCGAGCGCATCCGCTCCAACCCGCGCACGGGCGTCTTCCGCGCCGGCCGCGGCATCTTCGACCGCGACGACCTCTCGGGCCAGCTCCAGCACCTGCGCGTCCCGACGCTCGTCGTCACGGGCGAGCACGACGTGCCGCACCCGCCGGCGCAGGGCCGCCGCGACGCCGCGCGCATCCCCGGCGCGCGCTTCGTCGAGATGCCGGGCGTCGGGCACACGCCGCCGGCCGAGGCGCCCGACGCCGTCACCGACATCCTCCTCGACTGGCTGCACCGCGATGCCTGACCTCGACCGCCCCAGCGACGTCCGACAGGGCGAAGAGCTGGACGTGCCCGCGCTCGCGGCGTGGCTCCGCGAGACGCTCGGCGTGGACGAGACGCCCGTCGTCCATCAGTACCCGAGCGGCTTCTCGAACCTGACGTACCTCCTCGACCTCGGCCACCGCGAGCTCGTGCTGCGGCGCCCGCCGATGGGCCAGCACGTCCGCGGCGGGCACGACATGGGCCGCGAGTTCCGCCTGCTGACGGCGCTGGCCGGCCACGTGCCGGTCCCCGAGGCGCTCGGCTTCGAGCCGACGGGCGACGTCCTCGGCGCGCCGTTCTACGTCATGGAGCACGTCCCGGGCACGATCCTGCGCGCGTCGGACGCCCGGACGCCGGACGCCGACGCGATGGCGCGCGTCGCGGACGCGTTCGTCGAGACGCTCGCCGGCCTGCACGCGCTCGCGCCCGAAACCGTCGGCCTGAGCGACCTCGGCAACACGGACGGCTACGTCGGCCGGCAGGTCGCGGGATGGACGAAACGCTACGCCGCGGCGTCCACCGACGACGTCCCGGACCTCGACCGTGCCTTCGCCTGGATGGACGCCAACCAGCCGCCGGAATCGGGCGTGGCGATCATCCACAACGACTTCAAGTACGACAACCTCGTCCTGGACCCCGAGACGCTGGCCGTCCGCGCCATCCTCGACTGGGAGCTCGCGACGGTCGGCGACCCGCTGATGGACCTCGGCTCGAGCCTCGGCTACTGGGTCGAGGCCACGGACCCGCCCGCGCTCCGCGCCGCCGCCCTCAGCCCGACGTGGTGGCCCGGCAACCCGACGCGCGAAGGCCTGGTGGCGATGGTCGAGGCGCGGACGGGCCGGCGCGTCGAGCACGCGGCCTTCTACACGGTCTACGGATTCGCCAGGCTCGCCGTGATCGCGCAGCAGATCTACCAGCGCTGGACGCTCGGGACGACGCGGGACCCGCGCTTCGGCGGCCTGATCCACGTCGTCCGGGCGTGCGGCGAGGCCGCGGGCCGCGTCATCGACACGGGGCGGATCTCGGGGTGACGGCGTGTCCGATCTTGCGGGACACCCGGACCGGCGTGCCCGAAACGGCGCCGCAGCGGAGACGCCCCGGCGGGGCGTCTCTACGGGTGCTGACCTGACCGCCCTCCGCCTGCCCCCTTCCGATGATCGACCTCCTCTCTGCTCCCGACGCGCCGGCCGCCGTCGGGCCGTACAGCGCCGCCGTCCGCGCCGGCGGCTTCGTGTTCTGCTCCGGCCAGACGCCGCTGGACCCCGCCACGGGGCGCCTCGTCGGCGGCGGCCTCGGCGACCAGACACGGCGCGTGTTCGCCAACATCCGCGCCGTGCTCGAGGCGCAGAACCTGACGCTGGCAGACGTCTGCAAGGTGGGCGTCTTCCTGACCACGATGGACGACTTCGCGGCCATGAACGCCGTCTACGCCGAGGCCTTCGGCGACCACCGCCCGGCGCGCTCGACCGTCGCCGTGGCGGGCCTGCCGCTCGGCGCGCGCGTCGAGATCGAGGTGACGGCGCTGGACCGGCCGTGACGGGCGACCCGACGCCCGAGGCGCCGAACGAGGCGCCCGACGACGACCTCGCTGCCATCCGCACCGCCTTCGAGGCGTACGCGGCCGCCTTCGAGGCGTACGACGCCGCCGCCGTCGTGCCGCACTTCGCCGTGCCCGCGCTGCTCGTCCGCGACGGCGTCCCGACGACGCTGGACACCGGCGCCGAGGTGCTCGACAGCGTCGAGCGGCTGCTCGAGCTGCACCGCGCGTGGGGCGTCGAGACGGCGCGCGTGGCGGGCGTCGCGCTCGTCGAGGCGGCCCCGGCGCACCGCATCGCGCGCGTGGACTGGCGCCTCGGGCGCCGCGCGAGCCGCCTCCGCTGGACATACACGACGACCTACGTCCTCGTCCCCGATGGCGCCGGCTGGCGCATCGCCGCCGCGATGACGCACGACGCGCCGTTTTGAGGAAATGCGGAGGACAGAAGACGGATGACGGAAAAGGCCGTTGCCTCCGTCCTCCGTCCTCTCACTCCGTCCGGAGGTTGACGTAAAAGTCCGGGTCCACATGGAAATCGGCGAGCGACGTGAACCCGACCGGCATCGACTGCCACGCCTCGGTCGGCGTGAGGCGCATCGGTGTGCCACCGAGCGTCACGTCGACGGGCATCGCGAAGCCGGGGACGACGTCCGTCCAGCGGTAGCGCAGCGTCTGGCCGTCCAGCGTCACCTCGAGCGTCGGGACCATCGTCGTGTCGAGGTACTCGGCGAAGACGGGCGCGAGGTCGAGGCCCGTCATCTCGGACATGGCGTCGCGGATCTGCTGGCCCGTGACCGTCTGGTGCCGGAAGCGCGCCTGGATGCCGCGCAGCGTCATCCGCCACGCCTCGTCGTCGTTCACCAGTTGCCGGATCGTGTGCAGCATGTTGCCGCCCTTGTAGTACATGTCGCCCGAGCCCTCGCGGTTGACGCCGAACGGCCCGACGACCGGGACGTCGTTGCGGATGTTGGCGCGCGTCCCGATGACGTACTGCGCGCCCGCCTCCTTCCCCAGCTGGCACTCGACGAACAGGTTCTCGGCGTAGTTCGTGAACGACTCGTGGACCCACATGTCCGCGATGTCCTTCGAGGTGATGCTGTTGCCCCACCACTCGTGGCCGGACTCGTGGACGATGATGAAGTCCCACATCAGGCCCGTGCCGGTGTGCGAGAGGTCGCGGCCGAGGTAGCCGTTGCCGTAGTGGTTGCCGTAGGCGACGGCGGACTGGTGCTCCATGCCGAGGTGCGGCGTCTCGACGAGCTTGTAGCCGTCCTCGTACCACGGGAACGGCCCGAACCAGTGCTCGAAGCAGGCCAGCATGGGCGTCGCCTGCTGGAACTGGCGCCGCGCGCGCGCCTCGTTGTAGTCCAGCGGGTAGAAGTCCAGCGAGAGCGGCCCGAGCTCGCCGGCGTACGTGTCCGCGAAGTGCGCGTAGTGCGCGATGTTGGCGGCGACGTCGTAATTGTTGATCGGGTTGACGACGGCCCAGACGAAGGTCGTCGTGCCGTCGCCGTTGTCGCGGGTCTCGCGGAGGCGGCCGTTCGAGACGTTCGTGAGCCCCGTCGGGACGGTGATGGCGACGCGCTGGCTGTCGGGCTCGTCGGCCTGCGTGTCCTTGGTCGGCCACCACGCGCTCGCGCCGAGGCCCTGGACGGCCGTGGCGACGTAGGGCCGGCCGAGGCTGTCCTGCGTCCACACGAAGCCGCCGTCCCACGGCGCGCGCTCGGCGACGCGCGGCGTGCCGTGGTACTGGACGCGGACGGTCTGGAGCGAGCCGACGGGCGGCGCCTCGGGGAGCGTCACGAAGAGCGCGTTGCCGTCGCGGCGGACCGGCAGCGCCTGCCCGCCGGGCGCCTCGCCGAGCGTCACGGCGTCGGCCTCGAGCGGCTGCTGGAGGTCGATCTGCATCGTCCGCGCCGGCGCGAGCGTGCGAAACGTGATGCCGACGCTCCCGCGGATGGCCTGCGCGGTGGGGTCGACGTGGACGTCGAGGTCGTAGAAGGTGACGTCCCACCACGCGCGCTCCGGGCCGACGGTGCCGCGGAGCGTGTCGGCGCGCGTGGGCGCGTCGTCGCCGGCGAGCGGCGTCTGGGCGGAGGCCGCTGCGGAGGCGACGAGGACGAGCAGGAGGAGCGAGCGCATCGGAAGTCGGGGCAGAGAGGCCAGAACCTACGGTCCGGGCCGGATCGTGCGCGCCGCGGCGGCGCGCTAGATTCCCGCCATGGAACCGCACGTCTATACCCGCGACGACCAGGGCCGCCGCCGCGGCTGGATCGAGGTCGTCGTCGGCTCAATGTTTTCCGGCAAGAATGAACCGCAACGAGTCGGATAGGCCTAAACGGCTCTGAATAGGCTCAATGGGCCGATTTGTTGAGCCTGCCGGCTCCCGAGAAGCCCGACTGTACACCGAAACGGGACGTGAGAGGACAGCGAAGCCCCCCGCAATCGTGGCATCGCTCCTCAACCGAGACGGCACCTATTACGCCGACTTCCAAGACGCCAACCGTACACCGGCCCGGCGTCGTCACTCTCTCAAGACGAAGTCCAAGCGGCAAGCGGAGCGGATGCTCAGCAAGCTGGCTGAGGCGTACCGGGAAGGCGTTTGGGATGCGTGGGCACAGACGCCACCCGATTTCTTCCAAGCGGATCAGAGCAAGGCGCCCAAGCGGCTAGGCGAAACCGTCACACGCTTTATGACCGAGAAGGAAGAGACGTTGGCCCGCTCCACGCTCAACGCGTACCGGAGCTATACCGCCCTTCTCGTCACGACGCTCGGCGCTCAGACGTTCTTGGACCGGCTAGACGCCGCAGACGTGGACCGCTTCGTCAGGACGGTTGGCGGATCGGGGCGCGTGCCGTCTCAGGGATCGAAGCATCAACGCTTGATCGTGGCGCAGTCCTTCTTCCGTTGGGCGGTCGAACAGGGAGCGTGCAAGGCCAACCCGACCGAGAAGGCGATCCGGCCCGGCAAGCCGCACCGCATTCCGAAGGCCGTAACCGATGCTGAGCTAGCCGCCTTGCTCGCTGCGATCCCGGACACGCGAGCTTGGACCCGCCCGCTGTTTGAGTTTGCCGCGTTGACCGGCCTTCGTATGGGCGAGCTTGGGCGGCTTCGGTGGGAAGACGTGAACGCCGAACGCCGGCTCCTCTCGCTGCACACGCAAAAAAACTAGGACGGCAAAGTGGGGTGGAGCAGCAGATCCTCCAGCCGCCGCAGGTACCTGGCTGAGTCTCGGCGGAAGCGGCACCGCTGCGCCCGTGACGACCGACGGCGCTCCAGACCCGCACGCAGGCCCCGCCACGACGCCAC
>JBBSQZ010000157.1:0-7861 GCA_038243565.1 Rhodothermales bacterium
GGTCTCGGCCCGGGTCTGCGCAGCAGCGGGCGCGAGCCCGGGCAGGACGACGAGCAGGACGAGCACGCCGAGGCGGCGCAGAAGCGGGGCAGAGACGGGCATCGGAGTCCGGGGGAGACACGGCAATCTAGAGCACGCCCGCAACATCCGCGCCACGGGGCAGGGCGAGCGCGCTCCGGAGCCACCATCTCGCCAGTAGAGATTGAAGTTTGAGGTTTGGAAAGGTCTTGCTCACAAAGGGCTTCTCTCCAAGCTGGCGCGCCGCGAGGTCATCGTCCGGCGAGACCGCGCCCGCGCCATCAGCGCAGCGGGGCGACGCGGTAGTCAGGGCGCGTGAAGCTCAGCCGCAGATCCGTCGGGTTGAGCGCGAGGCGCCGGTGCTCGAACGTCACCTCGGAGCCGGACGCCGCGAGGTGCACGCGCCGAGGCATCGGCACGCCCTGGACCATCTCGAACGCGCTCACGTCCTGCTGCCCGCGGAGCTGCCCGTCGCGGTCGTACTCGCGGACGGCCACGACGCGCCACAGCGCCGGGTCGACGGTGTAGACGCGGCGCACGCCGCCGCCGATGTCGCCGGTGAGGAGGTAGCGCGCGCCGTCTGCGCGGACGCTCCACGCGACCTGCGACTCGGGCACGAGCAGCCCGAGCACGGCTCGCGCCGCGGCCTCGGGCGAGCCGGCGCCCGGCACGTAGCGCTCCGCCGCCGACGCCGGACCGAGGTACAGCACCCGGTTGAGCTTGTCGACGCCGAAGAGCGAGTCCGCCGTAACGAGGCCGCGGCCACCCTCGATGCCGAGCGGCCCGCGCACGACGACCGTCAGGCTGTCCGACCGGCGGCCGGTGAGGCGTGCGCGGAGGCTGAACGTCGCCTCCTGGTTCAGCCGTGAGGAGGTGATCGCGACCGTCCCGTCGGCCGCGGCGGCGCGGACGGGCGCGACGGCCGCGGCGACGGCGGCGACGATCTGCGCGCGCGTGTGGTTCGGAAAGCCGGTCGGCGCCGCAGGCGCGTCGGGAACGACCGGCGTGCGCGCGCAGCCGGTGACGGTGGCGGCGAGGAGAACGAGGACGGCGAAACGGGACATCAGCGGGTCTGGGAGAGAACGTGGTCGAGGCGGACGCGGAGGGCGGCGTCGGGGGCGGCGTCGAGCGCTGCGAGGCCGGCGCGGGCCGTGCGGGCAGCGTCGGCCGTACGGCCCGCCGCGAGGTACGCCTCGGCGGCGGGGGCGAGGACGGACGGGACGGTAGGGAAGAGGAGCGTCGCGTCGTCGGCCGTGGTGCCGGCGCGCGGGTCTCGGGAGGCGGCGAGCGCGGTGAGCGCCTCGGCCCACGCGTCGAGGCGCCGCGGGTCGTCGGCGACGATGGCGAGCGCGGCATCGGCCGAGCCGGCCGGAGCGTTTCCGGCAGACGGCGCCGGCAGCGCTGCGCTCTGCGCGAGGCGGGCGCGGACGGCCGGATCTGCAGGGGCGAGGCGCGCGGCGGCGGCGAGGGCGTTCTGCCGGGCGTCGGCGTCTGGTGCCGTCTCGGCGAGACGGAGCAGCATCGGTGCCGTCGGGACGAAGGCGGCGAGCGCCTCGAGCGCTGCGCGCTCGTCCGCCGTGCGGCCGGCGTCGCGGTAGAGACCGGCGAGGGCGGTGAGCGTCGCGGCGTCGGTCGGGGAGAGGCGGCGCGCCTGCTCGAGCGTCGCGAGGGCCGCGTCGCGCTGCCCGGCCTGGGCCTGGAGTGTGCCGAGGCGCAGGCGCGCGCCCGCGTTCTCGGGCGCGGCTCGCACGGCGAGGCCGGCGTGGTAGAGCGCGTCCGTCGGCCGGCCGAGCGCGGCGTACGCCTCGGCGAGCGCGTCCAGCGGTCCGGCTGAGGCGGGCGCGAGGGCGGCGGCAGCCTCGTACAGACGGACGGCCGCGCTGTCGTTGCCGAGCGCGTGCTCGGTGAGGCCGCGGACGAGGCGGCCCTCGGCCTGCGCGCGCGCGGCGTCGGCCGGCGTCTGCGCGGCGGTGAGGGCGGGGAAGAGGAGGAGCAGCAGGAGTCGCATCGGGCCAAGATCGCGTCGGGCGGAAGCAACGCGGCGGCGCGAGCGCCTCGTGCACGTGGCGTCTCGACCGGGCGACTGTCGGCGGTGGGACACAACGTGTCCACTGTGCGCACCATGCGGCGCGTCGGCCGGCCGCTCAGGATCTCTCGAAACAGGCCTGTACGCGCACCTCAGCCCGTTTCGATTCGCGCCGCGACACGCCGGAGGACGCGGAACGGGCTTTGAATGCGTTGTAGACCAGAACCCGGCGTGTACCTTCTGCGCTGGAAGCCCTTTCAAACGCCGGGGCTCGCCCGCCTCCACACCACCCCCTATCCGATGACCCTCACTCCTTCCCGTCTCTTCGCGGTCCTCGCGGCGCTCCTCGTCGCGATGCCGGCCTTCGCCCAGACGTCGCCCGTCGGCACGTGGCGGACCATCGACGAGGCGACCAACCAGCCGAAGTCCATCGTCCGCGTGTACGAGCGCGGCGGCCAGCTCCACGGCGAGATCATCCGCCTGCTACCCGAGGGCCGCCGCTGCGTCGACTGCGCGCCGCGCTTCAACGGCCAGGACCTGCGCGGCACCGAGATCCTCAGCGGCTTCACCCGCTCCGGCGACACGTGGGAGGGCGGCCGCATCACGGACCCGAAGAACGGCCGCACGTACCGCGCCAAGATGCATGTCGAGCGCGACGGCCGCCTCAAGGTCTGGGGCTACGTCGGCCTCGACACGCCGCTGACGCGCCGCGCCCAGTACTGGGTCCGCGAGCGCTAGCCCGCGATCCCGTCTCAGACGGACTGCCGCCCCGCGGAGCCACGCGCTCCGCGGGGCGGCGTCGTAAACTGACGTGCCGTGCGCCGCAGGGGCCACGGACGAGCCTGCCGCCGCCTTCAACACGCCCGCCGCTTTCCCGCCGCCCGGCGGCCGCCCGCTCCCAGCGGGGCGGCCATGACGGGCCTCGCCGGCCACGTCCTCGTGCTCAACGCGGACTACCAGGCGCTCGCCGTGTGCAGCGTCGAACGGGCCGTCGTCCTCGTGATGCTGGACAAGGCGGACCTCGTCGAGGCGCACACCGGCCGCGCGCTACGCTCGCTCCACGCGTCATTCCCGTGGCCGAGCATCGTCCGCCTGCGCGGCTACGTCCGCGTGCCGTACCGCAAGGTGCTGCTCACGCGGCGCAACCTGCTCCGCCGCGACGGCCACGCCTGCCAGTACTGCGGCGCGACCGAGAAGCTCACGCTGGACCACGTGCTGCCGAAGTCGCGCGGCGGGCCGGACGCGTGGGACAACCTCGTCGCGGCCTGCACGCCGTGCAACAACCGCAAGGGCAGCCGCACGCCCGAGGAGGCCGCCATGCCGCTGCGCCGCCGGCCCTTCCGCCCGAGCCACGTCATGTACATGCGCGACTTCCTCGGCGAGACGGAGGACGCCTGGAAGCCGTACCTCTTCGCGGCGTGACGGAAGGCGGAAGGCGGAAGGCGGAAGAGTTGAACCGAGCGCCTCGGAACGTTCCACACGTGCGCCTCCCATCTCGTTTGAAGCGATAATCGAAACGTGCCCTCCTGAACTTGCGCAGGATATCGACGCAGAGAGTGGTGGAACTCCGGAGATGCGCTATTGAGATCCTTCGCTTCGCTCAGGATGACACGGTAGAGAGTTGAGTGCCAGATTCTGTCCTGTGCCCTATGTCCACTGTCCTCCGCCCTCTCCTTGAAGTTTGATCCGCCGAGCCGGGACGGCCAACCGCGGCGCGTTGACCGGCATACACCCGCCTCACGCTCCTCGTCCCGATGACCTTCCTCTCCATCCGACTCATCGCGCGGCTAATGTGGGCGCTGCCCGTCCTGCTCCTCGTCATCGCCGCGGCGACGGCCTACGCCGGCTTCGAGCAGCGCGCCGTGTACGAGCGCGGCGAGACCGTCACGGCCGACGTGCTCGGGCTGAACCTCCGCGAGCGAAGCGAGGTCACCCATGGCGCCGTCCGCCTGCGCTACACGATGCCGGGCGACGCGCAGCCGACCTACCGCACGGCCGAGATGCCGCTCGTGCTCATCAAGGAGATCGAGGCGGGCCTCAACGCGACGCCTGCGGGCCAGACGTACCAGGTGCCGCTGCTCGTCTCGCCGAACACCGACCAGGTCGTCCTCGGCGAGCACCCGCGCGGGCAGTGGCTGCTGACGTTCTCATTCGCCGGGATGGCGCTCATCGGCGCCGTCGTGTCGGGCCTGCTCGTCAACGGCTGGAACCGGCTACTGGCGCGCGAGGGGGACCCGGCGACGCGCCTCTCGGCGTCCGTCTAGCCCTCCGCGGCGCTGCGGACCCGCACGTCCATCGCGGCCACGTCGGCCCGCGTCTCGGCCCGCGCCGCCTCGAGCGCCTCGGCCAGTGCCGGATCTGACGTGGCGAGGATCTGGACCGCGAGGAGGCCCGCGTTCTTCGCCCCGCCGACGGCGACCGTCGCCACGGGCACGCCGCCGGGCATCTGGACGACCGACAGCAGCGAGTCCAGCCCGCTCATGAGCGCCGTCTGGACGGGCACGCCGACGACCGGGAGGACGGTCCACGCCGCGAGCATGCCGGGCAGGTGCGCCGCGCCGCCCGCGCCGGCGACGAGCACCTTCAGCCCGCGCGAAGCGGCCGTCCGGGCGTAGTCCGCCATCGCGTCCGGCGTGCGGTGCGCGGAGAGGACGCGCGCTTCGAACGGCACGCCGAAGGCGCGGAGCACGTCCGCTGCGGCCTCCATCGTGGGCCAGTCGGACTCGGAGCCCATCGCGATGCCGACGAGTGGGGAAGGCACAGGAGGTTTAAGGTTTAAGGTTTAAGGTTTAAGGCTGTTTTAGGTCCTTGAGGACCTTAAACATTAAACCTTAAACCGCATTTTAGAAGGGACTGCGGACGACGTTGCGGGGCGCATCGATGCGCAGAATGTCGCGCAGGTAGCCGGACTTGACGTAGAGCGAGACCGAGAAGCCGCGCGTGAGGCCGATCGGCTGCCACTGGATCGCCATCTCCCAGCAGTGCAGGTCGCGGCGCAGCGCGATGGACGTCGTCGTCGGCTCCAGCGTTGCGAGGTCGAGGCCGGTGCTGCCGGTCAGCGCCCACAGCGGCGTCAGGCGCAGGTTGACCGGGCTCAGCGTGAGCGCGGCGGTCGTCTGCGACGGGACGGGCCCGATCGCCGGCGTGTACGCGAGCGTCACGTCCACGCCGAACGAGATCGGGGCCGACGCGTCCGTGTAGCCGACGACGGTCGGCGGGCGCTGCGCCAGGGCCGGGTCGTACTGCTCGGGGCGCGGTGCCACGACGGGGCGGACCGACGCAGACGGCGCCGGGAGGCCGAGCGCGCCCGCGGCGCCCGTCGCCCCCTGGCCGAAGAGGCGCGTGACGGACGCCGAGATGCTGGTCAGCCGCAGCGGCCGGCCCGACCGTGCGAGGTACGAATCGGGCGTGAGGCTGCCGACATCGTCGAGCGCGTAGGCCGAGTAGTTGGCGTTGGCGCGGATGTTGGTCCCGAAGATCAGGCTCGTCGCGTCCAGCGACACGTCCTGCACGGGCCGGTCGGGCGCCGCGAAGTTGACGCCGCCGCGGAAGCCGAGGGCCAGCACCTGGACGGAGCGCCGTGTGACCTCGCCCGTCGAGTCGGCGCGGGCGATGCGGGCGAGAAACGCGTTCTCGAGCCCGAACGAGAGCGTCCGTGTCGGCTCGGTCGGGATGCCCGAGACACGCGCGTAGCGGACGGTCCGCGTGCCCGTCGTGTCGGTCGGGATCTGCTGGACGAAGCCGTAGCGCGCGTAGTCGGGCTCGAAGGCGACCGAGACGCTCGGGCGGACGGTGTGGCGAATGCCGTCGAGCGGCCCGACACGGACGTTGAACGTGCCGAAGAGCTCGGTCGCGGCGGTGAGTTCGGCGCGGGCGCGGCGCGCCGTGGTGAAGCCCGCGACCTGCTCCGTGACGACCCGGTTGGAGTCCGGGGTGAACGTCCGCCGCTCGGAGCGGCCGGCCCAGATCTCGGTCAGCGAGAGGGTCGGCTGGATCGTCAGGTTGAAGCGCGACACGCTGTACGTCGCCTGGACGGGCAGGCGCTGCTCGACGCGCGAGTCGAAGCGCGTCGGCTGGCCGGTCGCGGTGCGGAAGGCCTCGGCGTCGAAGAGGGCGTCGAAGAACGAGACGGTCGAGGTGGCGCCATCGAGCGGCGAGAAGCGGACCGTGTTGGTGGCGTTGGCCGAGTAGCTCAGGCTGATCTTCTCGAACGGGCTCCCCCCGCCTCGGGGGGGCGTGTCGCGGCCGCGGCGGAAGGGGAAGAGGCGCTGCTGCGTGAAGGCGAGCGTCGGCAACGCCACCTCGGTCCGGTTGCCGACGAAGTCCTGCGACGCGAGCGCCGAGAGCGAGAGCGAGCGCCCGACGCGCGGCCACGACTGCTGGAGCTGCACGCTGGACGACGTCTGCTGGGTGATCTGCTGGCTCACGGCGTCCGCGACGAGGCGCTGGCTGACGGACTGGAGGTCGACGCGCGCCGAGAGGCGCGGGCCGGCGGCGAACTCCTGCTGGTGCGTCCACGCGAGGCGCAGCGGGATCCGAGGCGCGTACAGCGGGTCCGTGGACTCGCCCTGGCGCAGCCGTCCTGCCTCGAGGCTGAGGCTCCCGGTGTACGCGTAGAGCCGGTTGTAGCGGATCGCGCCGCGCGTCAGGAACGAGCCCTCGGTCCCGATCTTGGCGCTCGCCGTCGCGTCGAAGTAGTCCGACACGGCCCAGTACCAGCCGACGTTGTCGAGGAAGAGGCCGAAGCCGGTCTCGCGGCCGTAGCGGAACGGCAGCGGCCCCGAGCGGCGGCCCTCGGCGGCGGGGAAGTAGCCGAACGGCAGCGCGAGGGGCACGTTCAGCCCGAGCAGCTGGAGCCGGACCGGCCCGGTGTAGACGCGCTTCCCGTCGACGACCTTGAGGCGGCCGGCGACGAGCGCGTAGTGCGGGTGGTCGAGTTCGCACGTCGTGTAGGCCGCGTTCTCGGCGTAGATCACGTGCACGTCGGCCTGCTTGATGACGCCGCCGAGCAGGAAGCCGTCCTGGATCTGGGTCCGCGCGCCCGAGACGCGCCCGCGCTGCGTGGCGAGGTTGTAGGTGAAAAGGCGGCCGGTGAACGCGTTGTCGCCGTCGCGGAAGCGCGGTGTGCCCGTCGTGTCGGCACCAAGGCCCTCGGCGCGAATCGATTGGGCGCGGCCCTGGTACTCGAGCAGCGCTGCGGTGATGGTCGCCGTGCGGTACGTCGCCTGCGCGTTTCCGTAGAGCGTCACCACGTCGCCGGTCGAGTCGCTCGGCGCGTCGCGGCGGGCGACGGCGATGACGACCGAGTCGCGCGCGGCGTAGGCGACGGGCTCGTCGAGGCCGCCCGCGGCTGGCGGCGCGAGCGGGACGCCGGCGATGGCGCGCGTCGTGTCCGCCCGGACCGTGTCCGCCGGGGCGCTCCGCGTCGAGTCCCGCGGGACCTGCGTCGGGACGCTCTGCGCGCGGGCGCCCGAGGCGAGTAACAGGAGCAGGACGAGGGCGGGGACCATCCGGGGGCGAGGAGAGCGGCCAAGGTATCGCCGCGGCGGCGGCGGGAGGAGAGGCCCCCTGGCTCTGCTCGGGTCGCTCCCTCTCCGCTCCGCCTGTTCCCCTTGAAGCGGCAGGGTCGGTAAGTTCTGAAGTTTCGTATTGCTTCGATACAAAAAACAACGTCTTGCCCTCCCTACGCCGCCTCAAAGACGAGGTGCGCCGCGCCGAGCAGCGCCACGTCGTTGCCGCGCGTCTCCTGAACGATCTCGAGGCCCGCCCGCATCGCCGGCATCACGGCCTGCTCGAGCGCCGCGCGCGCCGGCGCGA
>JBBSQZ010000158.1:0-7859 GCA_038243565.1 Rhodothermales bacterium
CTGAACGGCTCGGGTGTGGCGAACGGTGGACTTCTTTCGGGCTGCCACGGGGGATCAGCAGATCAGGTGAAGCCGAACGTAGCCCTTGCTAGGATCGCCTCCCCTCTAACTTTCGAGCAATGGCGTAAGTCCCATCCGCAACCCGAACCGGAGCGGCGGAATCAGGCGCCGCGCAGGCGTTCGAGCTCCTCGCTGAGCCGTGCGACCTCCTTGAGCGAGCCCGTGAGGTGGACGCGCAGGTTACGGTGCTCCTCCTGCAGCTCGGCGAGCTCGCGCGTGAGGCGCTCGCGCTCGGCCGTGAGGCCGTCGATCTCGTCCTTAACCTCGCGGAGGCGGGCGCGGGGGACCCGGATGATGTCGGCGTCGTCGTCGCTCATGGCGTGGGCGGTTAGTTGGTGCCGCCGAGCGGCTGGGGGCGGTAGTTGGGGTCCGGCAGCGGCTGCTTGACGTCGGCCGGGTCCGTGCTGGGCGGCGGGGCCGGCGCGCGCGGGACGTCGGCGCCCGGCGTGCGCGGGATCGGCGTCGCGGTGACGCCGGCCTGCTGCTCGAGCGACACCGAGTAGGTGCCCGAGCCGCCGGCCGAGCCGACGACGACGCGGAAGCGGCCGTCGGCGGGGAGCGTGACGCGGGCGCGGGCGCGGTCGCCGTCGGCGGTCGCTGGCGTGCGCTGGCCGTCGGGCCCGATGATCGTCAGCGTCGGCGTGAAGCCGGTGGCGCGGACCTCGACGCTGACGCGGTCGCCGACGCGGCCCGAGGCGCTGTAGGTGCGGCTGTCGCCCGCGGCGAGCGAGTCGCGGACGGGTGCGCCGCCGGCGCGGAGCGCGCCGGCGCTCGGCGCGGCGTCGGCGTCGTCGGTCCGGGGCGTCGGCGCCGGCGGCGGCGGGGCCGCGACGGCGAGCAGGACTGTGTAGGTGCCCGTCCGGTCCGTCTCGCGCGTGCTCACGACGACGCGGTACGAGCCGGCGGCAGTGGGGGTGAATTTGTAGACCGTGCCGCCCGAGGTCGGCGCCGAGGCGCCGCGGACGGCGCTGCCCGACGGCCCGCTCACGACGACCGTCGGCGTGAACGCGTCCGACTTGACCGTGATCGTGTGCTCGCGGTCGGCTGCGCCGGTGAAGCTGTACGTGTCGCGGTAGCGGTCGTCCGCCTTGACGCTGCGGCGCGTGAGCTCGCCGGCAACCTGCCGGCCGTTGACCGGGAGCGCAACGACGGGGTCCTCCTGGCGGATTTGGAGCGAGTAGCCGCCCGTCGCCTGCGGGCGCCGCGACGAGATGAGGACCTGGTAGAGGCCCGGCCCGCGAAGGCCGCGCACTGAGACGGTCCGCGTGTCGGACTCGTCGTCGTTGTCCGTTGTGACGGTCTGCGCCTCGTTGGCCGTGCTGTCCGGGCCGGTCACGACGAGGTCCGGGTAGAAGGCGTCGGACGAGACCGTGAACGTGAGCGTGCGGCCGGACGAGTCGGCGCGGAAGGCGTAGAGGTCCTGGTAGCGGCCGTCGGCCGCGCGGAAGTCGGAGTCGTCGAGCGCGCCCACGGTCTCGCCGGCCTCGACCGCGACCGACTGCGGGGCGGACGGCCCGGCCGTCGTCGCGGCCTGGCCGGGTTGTGCTGGCGTCTCGTCGCGGTTGAGGAGCGTCGCGACGCCGAGGGCGGCGAGGAGCGCAGCGACGACGCCGAGCACGATCCAGAGGCCGGTGCGGCGCGTCGGCTCGGGCTCCGAGTAGGCCGGCATCGGCACGGTGGCGATCGGCGCGACGCCCGGGCGGGCGGGTAGAGGCGGTGCCACGGCGCGCGAGGCGCCGTCGCCCGAGGCGCGCTCGGCCGCCGCAGCGTCCCACGGCGCGGCCGTGGCGTGGCCGTTGGGGCACCCGCCGCAGGCCTCCCACGTCTCGCGCAGCGAGACGAGCCCGCACGTCGCGCACATCACGACGGCGTTCGTCGGGCGGAAGGCGACGCGCGAGAGCGGGTCCGCGGTGCCGCGGCGCAGGAACGGCGCGTCGGCGGCGGGGTCGAGGCGGTGGAAGTCGGGCACGGCGGGCGCGGAGGGTCGCGTCGAAGGTAGCGCGGCCGGAGCGCGCCGCGGCGGCGCGTCACGGGGCGGCGAGCGGCAGCGAGATGGACGACGCGCCGATGGACGCCACGAGCACGAACCGCTTCTGGCCCGTGAGCGCGCCGCGGCCGTAGAACACGACCGTCCCGCGGCGGACCGTCCCCGGCTCGGCGCGGCCGCCAGACGGCGACGCGGACTCGCCGGCGGAGGCCGCGTAGCGCCGGCCGTCGTCGTCGACGAGATACGACTTGCTGGCGAAGCTGCTCCACGGCGCCCACGCGCCCGTGTAGTCCACCGAGCGGACCGAGACGCTCACCTGCACGCGCGTCCGCCCGCCGGGGTACGACACGGCGACCTGCGTCGCGCCGACGCCGAACGTCGAGCCGCCGGACGTGCCGGTGCGCTCGCCGGAGACGCCGAAGACGCGGCTCTCGAGCGGGCCGGTCGGCACCTCGGCCGGCGCCTCGGGGCGCGGCGCGGCCGGGCGCGGCGCGGCCGGGCGCGGCGGCGGCGGCGCGGGTGCCGTCTGCTCGACGGTCCGCGTGTAGGCGCCGCCCTGCGCGCGCGTCGTGTCGTCGGGCGTCCCGCCGGACGACACCTCGAGGACGTACTCGCCGGCCGGCAGCGCCCGCTCCGTCTGGACGGACGACGCGCCGCGCGGGTTGGCGTCGGCCACCGCCGCGCGCGCGTCGTGGCGGTCGACGCGGAGGAGGCGAAACGCCGGCGGCACGTCGTCCGACGCGACGCGGACGGACGTTCGGACGCCGTCGCGGACGCGGAAGCGGTACGTGTCCACGTAGCGGTAGCCGTCGAGCCACGAGTCGTCACCGAGGTGCCCGGCGACGGGCCGGCCGTCAGCCGGAATCTCACGCGGCGGCAGCGTCCGCGCCTCGACGGCGAAGGCGCCGCGCGCGCCGACGTGCTCGGACGAGACGACGAGGCGGTACGGCGTGTCCCAGCCGGGGAGGTAGCGCAGCACGACGCCGGCGAGGCTGTCGCCGGCGACGCGCTCGATGGTGCGCCAGTTGCCCTCGACCTCGCCCGTGGGGCCGATGAGCGCCACGCGCGGCACGAAGTCCGCCGAGACGACGCTGATCGCGACGGGCGCGTCCGACGCGGTCACGACACCGTAGACGCGCTCGAAGCGGCCGGCGCGGAGCTCGCCCGCGCCGAGGCCGAGCGTGTCGCCGCGCGGCGCGTCGTCGACGTAGAGCGAGTCCGCGGCGAGCGTCGCGCCGGCGGTGAGGTCGTAGACGCCCGTCGCGCCGACGTCGCGGGAGGTGACGGCTATCTCGAAGCGCCCCGGCCCGCGGAGGCCCGCGACCTCGGCGCGCGCCTCCGTCCGCAGCAGCGTCGACGCGGCGACGGTGACGCCGTCGGGGCGGCGGACGGCGAGGTCCGGCGCGAAGTCGGCCGAGGCGACGACGACCGAGAAGTCGGCGCTGTCGCGAGCGGTGAAGACGTAGTAGTCCGCGTAGCGGCCGTCCTCGCGCTGGGCGTCGCCCGGCCCGAGCGTGTCGCGGACGCCGGCCGACCCGAGCGTCGTCGGCGAGCGGCGCATCATGGCGGCCCACTGCGCGCGCGCCGTCGCCGCCTCGGCGTCGACGCGGCCGGCGTCGGCCGGGCGGCCGTCGCCGGGCAGCAGCATCCACAGGGCGACGAGCAGGGCGGCCGCCGCCGAGGCGCCGACGAGCACGCGGCGCCGCGCGAGGCGCGCGCGGAGCGTCGGCCGCGGCGCCTCGGGTGGCGGCGCGGCGCCAGGCGCCACGGTGGGCGCATCGTCCGGCGCCGGGGCGTCGGGCGTCTCGGGAGGGGGGGGCACGGGGGCGTCACCCGGACTGTGAGCGCCCGAATCTAGCAGTATGGAAGGCCGGAGCCGGACGGGCAGGCGGTTTGAGGTGTGGAGCTCGATGTTGAGACCTCCAAACTTCAGCTCCCAAACCGCCTTTTCTCCCTCAGAACGCCGATGCGCCCGAAGTCGATGGCGCCGAAGCGGGCGTAGACCGCGCGGTCCGCGCCCTTCTCGCCGTAGCGCAGGATGGACAGGATCTCGTTGCGGTCGTCGTAGTCCTCGCTTCTGAAGCGGAGCGTGGCGGTGCTGTCGCCGCCGAGTTGGGAGCGCAGCGGCGCGTCGATGCCGAGACCGACCTCTGGGGCCCCGGCCGCGCGCAGGTCGACCTCAGGCTGAACCTGAAGCAGCAGGTAGGTGCCCTGGCCGGCCCCGCCGTCGATGGTCGTGAAGCCGAGGCCGGCGGCGAGCTGCGAGACGGGGTTGAAGCGCAGCAGCGTCTCGCCGATGGCAGTGCCGGGGATCTGCGGGATGCCGATCTGCGCAGGAGCGACAAGCGCGAGCGCGATGAGGAGCGCGAAGCCGAGTCGGGCCATGAGGTTGGCATGTGATGCGCGCGGAACGTAGCCGCCGCCGCGGAACCGGGGCCACCCCGGATTCGGGGAGCCGCGTGACGGCGGCCGGCCGGGGGGCGGCTCTCTCCGTGACCGCGGGCACCTGTCCGCTCTTCGGAGCGGCAGCGTCCGGCGCGGACGCCACCACACGCCCTCAGAGGCACGTTTCGGGCCCGTCAGAGACGCTCTCCGCGCACGGGCACGGAACTTGACCGCCTCGGGGTGCCGTATCACCGAGCCGCTCAGGCTCACCCTCTCTCAGTCCTCCTCTTACTGTCATGACCCAGTTCCGTACGCGCTTCGCGGCCCTGCCGCTCGCGCTCCTCCTCGTCGTCGGCCTCACCCAGACGGGCTGCAACAACACCGGCAAGGGCGCGGGCATCGGCGCCGGCGCCGGCGCCGTCCTCGGCGGCGTCATCGGCCGGGCCACCGGCTCGACGGCCCGCGGCGCCATCATCGGCGCTGCCGTCGGCGGCACCGCCGGCGCCGTCATCGGCCGCCAGATGGACAACCAGGCCCGCGAGCTCGACAACGACCTCGAGAACGCGACCGTCACCCCGATCCCGGGCAACGACGGCAACACGGCCGGCATCAACGTCCAGTTCGACAACGCGCTGCTCTTCGACGTCGGCTCGTCGAACCTGCGCTCGGGCGTCCGCCAGGACCTTATGGACCTCTCGAGCTCGCTCAAGAACTACCCCGGCCACGACGCCGTGATCGTCGGCCACGCCTCCACGGACGGCTCGACGGCGACCAACCAGAGCCTCTCGGAGCGCCGCGCGCAGGCCGTCCGCGACTTCCTCGTGGGCCAGGGCGTCGTCGCCAGCCGCACGCAGGCCTACGGCCGCGGCGAGACGGAGCCGATCGCTGGCATCCCGGGCAACGACCCGGGCAACCGCCGCGTCGAGATCGCGATCTACGCGAGCGAGACCTACCGCAACTCGCTGAACTAAGGCGCCTCGCGCCCGGCGCCTCGGCGTCAGGCAAGGCCCTGCGCGGCCCCCGGCACCTGCTGCCGGGGGCCGCGCGTCGTCTGGCGCCTCGGTATCCTCCACGCCTCACACTCCGCACTCCGATGCCGCACACGCCCGTCCCGACGCCCTTCGACGCCGACAAGCAGATGTCCCCCGCCGACCTCGCGCGGTGGAACGAGAAGCGCATCGGCGACACGTGGCGCGTCTTCCGCATCATGGGCGAGTTCGTCGAGGGCTTCGAGCGCCTCGCGCGCATCGGGCCGTCCGTGACCGTCTTCGGCTCCGCGCGCACGCCCGAGGGCTCGCCGTACTACGAGATGGGCCGCGCCGTCGGGAAGCTCCTCGCCGAGCACGGCTACGCGGTCCTCACGGGCGGAGGGCCGGGCATCATGGAGGCCGCCAACCGCGGCGCGCAGGAAGCCGGCGGCGCCTCGGTCGGGCTCGGCATCGTGCTGCCGCACGAGCAGCGAATGAACCCGTATGTCGACCCGGACAAGGAGCTGATGTTCGACTTCTTCTTCGCCCGCAAGACGATGTTCGTCAAGTACGCCCAGGGCTACGTCGTGCTGCCGGGCGGCTTCGGGACGCTCGACGAGCTCTTCGAGTCGCTCACGCTCATCCAGACGCGCAAGGCGGACCGCTTCCCGGTCGTCCTCATGGGCACCGAGTACTGGTCCGGCCTGCTGGACTGGATCCGCGGGACGCTGCTCCCGAGCGGCACGATCTCGGACGGCGACCCGGACCTGCTCACGCTCACGGACGACCCGGCCGAGGCGGTCCGCATCATCGAGGCGTTCACCGACGAGGCCGGCGTCGCGCAGAACTTCTAGCCGCCGGCAGCGACGCAGCGCACACTCTGCCCGACGCCGCGTCCGCTCCGGCCGACATAGTTTTTGCCAGATCGCGGCACCAACGCCCTTCACGCTCCGTTCCTGAGCGCGGCACAGTCCGTGCACCTCTACTCTCGTCACCCCCCTTCTTCCCCCGATGACCCGACTCCCCCTTCTCGGCCTCGCCGGCGTCCTGTTCGCCGCCGCCCCGGCCTCTGCCCAGACGACCGTCTCGACCATGACCATGGCCGACTCGACGATGATGGCGGACTCGACCATGGCGTCCGACTCGACCATGGCCGCGGCCGTCGACACGCCGCGCGCGGTCGCGCTCAACGCGGACGCCGTGAAGCTCGAGAGCAGCGACTACGCCGGCGCGCTCGCGCTCTACGACCAGGCGCTCGTCGCCGACCCGACCTACCCGCCGGCGCTGCTCGGGCGCGGCAACATGCTGTCGCAGCTCGGCCGCAACGAGGAGGCGCGTGCGTCCTACGAGGCCTCCGCTGCCGCCGCCCAGGTGCGCGGCAGCGACTACGCCCGCGTCGGTGAGACGGCGAGGACCAACGCCGGTATCGTCGCGACCATGCTCTCGCAGCAGGCCGCCGCCAACGCGCAGGCCACCCAGCAGCAGGCCGACGCCGAGCAGCAGGCCGCCGCCGTCGGGACCCAGACGGACGCCATCGAGCAGGCGACGGTGCTGCTCGCACAGGATCCGTTCACGCCCGAGGCCGCGCAGCAGGTCTACGACCAGCTCGAGCGCGCGCGCGAGGCCGGCTACGACGCCAACCAGCTCGCCTTCCAGTACGCCCGCGCGCTGAACACGCTCGGCCGCGGCCCCGAGGCGCTGCCCTACGCCCAGCAGGCGCTCGACGCGGCGACCGAGGACGACACGTCGCCGTACAACATCCAGCTCGGCATCGCGCAGCGCCTCTCCGGCAACGACCCGGCCGCCCGCGAGGCGTTCACGGCCGCCAAGAGCGGCTCGTGGGCCGGCTGGGCGGACTACTACCTCGCCGAGATGGGCCCGGCGACCCCGTAACCGGACCCGCTGAACAGACCGCGAGCGCCGCGTCCCACCTCGGGGCGCGGCGCTCGTCGCTTTAGAAGCCATGAGGCATGAGTCGAAAGGCCCTTTCCCCATGCCTCATGCGCCGTCCCCCATGCCCTTCAGACCGCGTTCCGGCTGCCGTACCACAGGATCGCGACGAGGAGCACGGCCGGGATGATGACGGCCGCGATCGGCATCCATTCGAGGCCGACGCCGGCGCTGTCGGCGGACTGGGCGAGAAGCAGGGCGAGCATCGGGGCGGGCAAGTGTGTGGCGGAAAGCTACGCCGCACCCGCGCGCGCGGATTCGACGAGGCGCGCGACGACCGGCACGAGGTCCGCGCGCCAGTCCGGCGCCGGCAGGCCGAAGGCGGCCGTGAACGCCGCCGTGTCCATCTCGACGCGGGCGGGCCGCGCCGCGGGCGTCGGGTAGTCGCGCGTCTCGATGGGCACGATGCGGCCCGTCACGGTCTCGTCCATCTCGGCGCCGAGGCGGACGATCTCGGTCGCGAAGTCGAACCACGAGGCGACGGGCGCGCCGGCGAACTGGAACAGGCC
>JBBSQZ010000159.1:0-7848 GCA_038243565.1 Rhodothermales bacterium
CCTCGGCCCGACGACGCGCCGCCGCGGCGTCTACTCGACCGACGACGTCGAGCGCCTGCGCCTGCTCGGCGCCCAACTCGCACTTGCGGTTGAGCGCCTCGCGCTGATCGAGCGCGAGACGACGCTCGTCCGGCAGACGGCCGAGGCCGAGCTCGTCGCGCTGCGCGCGCAGATCAACCCGCACTTCCTCTTCAACGCCCTCAACACCGTCGCCGCGCTCATCGCCGAGCGGCCGGACGACGCCGAGGCGACGGTCGAGAGCCTCGCCGGCCTCTTCCGCGACGTCCTCACGGCGTCGGGCCGTCCCGAGGTGCCGCTGCGCGACGAGCTGCGCCTCGTCCAGCGCTACCTCGCCGTCGAGAAGGCGCGCTTCGGCGACGCGCTGGGCGTCACGGTGGACGCGACGCCCGCGGCGCTCGAGCGGCCGCTGCCGGCGTTCGCGGTGCAGACGCTCGTCGAGAACGCGGTCAAGCACGGCGTCGAGCGGCGCCGCGGCGGCGGGGCCGTCCGCGTCGAGGCGCGCGTAGACAATGCGGGCGCCCTCGTCGTCGTCGTGTCGGACACGGGCGTGGGCATCCCGGCGCTCTTCTCAGGAGATCCCTCTGGCTTCCACGGCGTCGGGCTGGGTAACGTCGCGGCGCGCCTGCGCGGGCTCTACGGCTCGGCGGACGGCCTGCAGATCTCGTCCACGCCGAATGGGACGACGGCGACGCTGACCCTGCCGGATCTTCATGCCACGACGCCCGTCGATGCGGTCGGTTCGAACGCGGTGCCGCCGTGACGGCCGGGCACGGCGAGCCGTGCTCCTACGGTTCGGACGGGCGTGCTGCTGAAACCGGTCTTGGCGCCTCGTCCCGGCCATTCCCCATTTCCCACTCCCTTCCACCCGATGCCCCTCCGCTCCCTGATCGTCGACGACGAGGCGCCGGCGCGCAGCCGCCTGCGCCGGCTGCTCGCGCCGTTCGTCGACGCCGGGCGCCTCGCCGAGCCGGACGAGGCCGCCGACGGCGTCGAGGCGCTCGAGACGATGCAGGACGCCGCCGTGCCCTACGACCTCGTCTTCCTCGACGTGCGCATGCCCGAGCTCGACGGCTTCGACGTGCTGGACCGCCTCCGGCCGGACCACCGCCCGGCCGTCGTCTTCACGACGGCCTACGACGAATACGCCCTGCGCGCGTTCGAGGCGTCGGCCGTGGACTACCTGCTGAAGCCCGTCGACGCCGAGCGCCTCGCCGCCGCCGTCGCCCGCGCCGAGGCACTGCACCGGCCCGCAGCGGCGGGCGCACCCGAGACGCCGGACGCCCGCGTCGACCGCCTCGCGGACCTCCTCGAGCGCCTCGACCGCCTCGACCCGCCATCCGCCGCGCTTCCGCCTGCCACGCCCGAGGCGCCGCTGCGGCAGTTCACCGTCCAGGGCGTGGACCGCCTCTTCGTCGTCGACGCCGACGACCTCGTCGCGGCCGTCGTCGCGGACGGCATCACGAACCTGCACGTCCGCACGCCGGGCGGGCCGCTGCATCGCCACATCGTCTCGTTCACGCTCGACGCGCTCGAGGCGCGGCTGGACCCGGCGCGCACGATGCGCGTCCACCGCGGCGCGCTCGTGCGCCTCGGCGCCGTCCGCGAGATGATCCCCTGGTTCTCGGGCCGTTACAAACTGGTCCTCGACGGCGGCCTTGAAGTAGTCGCGAGCCGCGCCCGGTCGCGCGACCTCCGCGAGCGGCTCGCATTGTAATCCCGCCGTTCCCTTCTCCCGGCCCGTCTGTGGACGGGCGGACGGGCGGCGATACGACTCGCCCTTCTTCTTGGTCCGTATGCGTCCGTTGCGCATCCTCTTCCTCCTCCTCGTCGCCGGCACGGCGCAGGCGCAGCCGACGGCGACTGTCCGCGTGCGGCTGTTCGGGACCGGCACGCCGAACGCCGTGACGGTCAGCGGCCCGGGCAGCGTCGTCGTGGACGGCCGGCCCGTCGGGCGCCTCCTCGGCGAGGCGCGCCTCGAGCGCGGCGGCGCGGGCGTGCGCCTCTCGGGCAGCGTCCAGGCCGAGGGCATGCACGTCGAGATCACGCCCGACGCGGGGACGCTCCACGTCGTCGGCGGGCGGACGGTCGTGGACGTGCGGGGCCGGCTCGTCGCCGACGCGCAGGGCGGCGCGCTCGTCGTCGTGAACCACGTGCCGATGCCGGACTACGTGGCCTCGGTCGTCGCGAGCGAGTACGGCTTCCCCGAGATCGAGGGCGTCAAGGCGCAGGCCGTTCTCGCGCGGACGTACGCCGTGCGCGCCGCGCAGACGGCCGCGAGCCGCCTCTACGACCTCGACGACCACCAGGGCTCGCAGGTCTACCGCGGCGCCGGCGTCGTGACCGAGACGACGCGGCGGGCCGTCGCCGAGACGCGCGGCCAGATCCTGACGTACGCCGGCGCACCAGCCGAGGCGCTCTACTCGTCGTCCTCGGGCGGCCACACCGCCAGCAACGAGTCGCTCTGGGGATCCACGCCGGTCCCCTACCTCCGCGGCGTGCCGGACCCCTACGACGACGCCGCGCCGGACCACGCGTGGCGCACGACGGCCGACGCCGGCCGGATGCTCGGCGTCCTCTCGCGGCGCTACGGCGGGACGGTGACGGGCGTCGAGATCGCCGAGCGCTCGCGCGAAGGCAGGGCCGTCCGCCTGCGCCTCATCGGGTCCACGGTGCCCGTCGTGTCCGGGGCGGACTTCCGGACGGCCGTCAACAGCGCGCTGGGCTGGCGGACGGTCCGGAGCACGCTCTTCACGCTCTCGCGCGAGGGCGGGCAGTACGTGTTCACCGGCGGCGGCTTCGGCCACGGCGTCGGGATGAGCCAGTACGGCGCGCGCGCGCAGGCCCGCGCCGGGCGGACGTACCGCGACATCCTGGCCTTCTACTTCCAGGGCACCGACCTCGTCGGCGGCGACGCGCTGCCGAACTATGCGTCCGATCGCCCTGCGCCGCGGGCGCCCGCCGTGGCCGCCTCGGGCGTCGCTCTGCCGACCTCGGCGCCGGTCTACGCGCCGTCCGCGCCGCGCGCCGCGCCGCCGAGTGCGACGGCCGGCGGCTGGCCCGCGTCGGGCGCCTCGCCGCGTCCGGCCCCACCGCGCGCGAGCGCCCCGGTCCCGCCGAGCCCCTCGACGGTCGCCCCGTCTGCCCGCCGCGGCTGGTGAGCGCCCAGCGCCCTTAGATGTCCGCCCACTCCTCCGTGCCCGCTGCCCAGCCGCCGCGCGCCATCCGCGGCGTCGTGAAGGCCCAGCCCGCCGTGCCGTCCGCGCGGAGCGCGATGAGGCCGCCGGCAGCGCGCGCCGTGCCCGGCCAGCGGACCGCCTCGCCCATCGCCTCCAGGGCGTCTCGGGCCGCGTCGCCCGGCGCCGCGCCGGCCGCGATGCGAAGCGCCGTCCGGGCGCAGATCTGGACCGTCGCGAGCGCCTCGCCCCAGCCCGTCGCGAGCGTCGCCGCGTGCGCGTCCGCGTAGAAGCCGGAGCCGACGAGCGGCGTGTCGCCGACGCGGCCGGCACGGGCGTAGGGCGTGCCGCCGGTCGAGGTCGCCGCCGCGAGGCGCCCGCTCGCGTCGAGCGCCGCGGCGCCGACCGTTCCGCGCGGCGCGTCCGGCCCGGCGATGGCGCGGCTCGGGTGGTAGTCCGGGTCGGCGCGGAGCGCCTCGAAGCGGGCCAGTTCGCGGGGCACGACGAGGCGCTCGGGCGCGACGTGCGGCAGGCCCGCCTCGGCCGCGAACCGCTCGGCGCCCTCACCGACGAGGAGGCGCGCGCCGAAGGCGAGGCCGTCCGCGTCCTCGAGGAGCATCCGTGCGGCGCGGACCGGGTGGTCCAGCGAGCGGACGTTGGCGACGGCGCCCCAGCGGAGCGTCGCGCCGCACATCATCCCGGCGTCGAGCTGTGCCTGCCCGTCTTGGTCCAGGACCGATCCGCGGCCAGCGTCAAAAGCCGGGTGTGTCTCCATCGCGATGACCGCCGCCTCGGCGGCGTCAAGCGCCGTTCCGCCGCGTTCGAGCACGCGCCGGCCGCGCGCGATGGCGCCACGCAAGCCGTCGAGGTGATCGTCGAGGTCGGCGTCCGGGATGTCCCACGCGCCGCCGTGGACGATGAGCGCGGGCCGCGCCGGCGGGCGGTTAGACGAAGTGGCCAAAGGCGTTGCGGAAGTGTTCGACGTGCGGCACGTCGTCCCGGGAGAACGTCACCGCGACGACGTCGAAGCGGACGAGCGCGGGCATGAGGCGGCGCTCGTGGAGGTACGCCTCGGTGACCCGCAGGATCGCCTTCTGCTTCGCCGCGTCGACGGCGGCCTCGGGCGCGCCGAAGCGCGTCCCGCGCCGCGCCTTGACCTCGACGATCACGATCATGCCGTCCTCGGGGTCGAGGCAGGCGAGGTCGATCTCTTCGCGGTTGAAGCGGTAGTTGCGGTCCATCACGCGGATGCCGGCCGCCTCGAGAAAGTCGGCCGCGGCGTCCTCGCCGGCGCGCCCGGTCTCGGCCGGCGTCATCGGTCCGCCTTCTGCTTGCCGCCGCGCAGGCGAACGGCGAAGCGCATGATCTCGGCGACCTTCTCGGCGTTGCGGCCCTTGAGGAACGGCAGCAGCGTCGTCGTGAAGCCGTCCAGGAGGTCCGTGAGGTCCACGAGCGCCTCGATGCGCTCGGCGAGGGCGGCCTCCTGCGGCGTCGGCGTGTCCTGTGCGCGGAGGCTCGTCGCGACGCCGCCGAGGGCGCGCTGCACGGGCTTGATCTCGCGGCGCTGCCGTTCCTCGATGATCGTCGTGGCGATGGTCCAGACGTCCGTCTCGCCGACGAAGAAGTCCTTGCGCGAGCCGGGCTGGTTCGTCTTGTGCGCGAGGGTCCAGTCGGTGAGCGCGCGCAGGTTCATGTTGGCGTTGCCGCGCGAGATGTGCAGCCGCTCCATGATCTCGTCCGTGTCCAGCGGGCGATCCGAGGCGTAGAGGAGCGCGTGGATCTGGGCCATCGTGCGGTTGATGCCCCACTGCGTGGCCATTTCGCCCCAGAGGTGGACGAACTCGTCGAGCGCGCGCTGGTGCTCGTCGGCGGGCGCGGGGGCCTGCGGCGCGGCGGTCGGCGGGGCGTCGGGCAGGCGGTCGGGCGTCATCGGGCGGGGGCGCGGGGAGGCCGAAGATAATGGCGGCGTGGCACCGCCCGCGGGCCGTAGGTTTGGGGTTCGCCCCCCCGCGCTGCCCGTGCTCGTCACCCTCACCACCGACTTCGGCCTCGCCGACGGCTACGTCGCCGCGATGAAGGGCGCGCTGCTGCGCGTCGCCCCCGAGGCGTGCCTCGTCGACGTGTCGCACGCCGTCGCCGCGCAGGACGTGATGGGCGCGGCGTTCGTGCTCGCGCAGGCCGTGCCGCACATGCCCGACGGCGCGGTCCACCTCGCCGTCGTGGACCCCGGCGTCGGGACGGAGCGCCGCGGCATCGCCGCGCGCGCCGCGCTGCCGACCGGCGAGACGTTCACGTTCGTCGGGCCGGACAACGGGCTGCTCGCCCTCCTCGTCGCCGAGACGGGCGCGGCCGTGCAGGAGGCCGTCGTGCTGGACCGCCCCGAGGCGTGGGGCGCCGTGTCCCCGAGCCGCACCTTCCACGGCCGCGACGTGTTCGCGCCCGTCGCCGCGCGCCTCGCCCGCGGCGCCGCGCTCGTCGACGTCGGCACGCCGACGGACGAGACGACGCGCCTCCACTGGCCGCTCCCGATCACGGACGAGCAGGGCATCGGCGGGATGGTGCTGCACGTGGACCGCTACGGCAACTGCATCACCAACATCCCCCGCGACGCCGTCGAGCGCCTCGGCGAGGGCCGCGCAGTGACGTGCTACGTCGGCACGGCCATCCTGCGCGGGCTCCGCGGGACGTACGGCGAGGCGAGCGCAGGCGAGGCGCTCGCGCTCTACGGCTCGTCTGGCCTGCTCGAGATCGCCGTCAACGGCGGCGACGCGGCCGCGCTGCTCTCGATCCGCCGCGGCGCGGCCGTCAACCTGCTCTTCGGCTCTCCGGCCGCCGTGGCCCCGCGCGCCGCGGCCGCGCGCCGCCGCGGCGCCCCGCCCCGCACGCTCGCGTGACGCCCCGCCCCGCCGCACCGGACGACTCTGCCGACGACATCGCGTGGGACGTCGAGCCGCCCCCGCCGACGACGGCCTTCGACCGCGTGCAGACCCGGACGGCCGCTGTCGCGCGCGCCTCGCGTCGGCGCCTGCCCGAGTCGCGGCGGACGCTCGGGCTCGTGCTCGGCATCGTCCTCGTCGCGGCCATCGCCTTCGCCACGACGTGGTGGCTGCGCCGCCCGCCGCCGGGCTCGGACCACGACCTGCTCGTGCGCCTCGCGACGACCGCCGAGGCGTTCCGCCCGGCCGAGGCCACCGCCGACGCCGGCGACGCCGAGGCGTACGTCGAGGGCGTCTTCGGCTGGCCCATCAAGGTCCCGCAGATCGCCGGCCTGCGCCTCGCCGGCGCGGGCGAGGCCATGCTCGCGCCGCGCCTCTCGGTCCCGGCCTTCCGCTACGACACCGAGGACGGCGACGCCGTCGTGGTCTTCGCCTACGACTACGTGTTCCTCGGCGAGGTCGAGGGCACGCTGGACCTCCCCGAGGCGACGTACGCCATCCTCGCCGAGCCCGAGCCGGTCGACACGCGGCGCCTCGGGGGGGCGTACCTCGTCTCGTGGCGCCACCGCGCCGTGATCTACACGGCGGTGATGGACAGCGACGCGGCGTTCGAGCAGATCGGGCAGGCCGTCCGCACCGGTCGCGTGACCGGCGCCGCGCCGAGCGACGTCCCGGAACCCGTGGCGCCGAAGGATTCGCTCGCGCGGCCAGACGCGCTCGCGCCGTAGCGCCGGCTTCGGCCGGCGGGCATGTGCGGCAACCCGCAGGGATCGGGCGCGTTCTGTGCCGCCCTCGCTCCCGCACGGATGCCCCTTCCCACGCCGCTCCCTGACCGCTTCGTCGCTCACCTGGTCGCTACCGTCCGCTGCACCGTCGAGCACTCGATGCTGGACGACGACCGCGCCGAGGTCACCGAGCCCGACGTCGTCTTCGAGGCGCACGTCGACGGCGAGACGGTCCGCGTCGTCGGCTTCCCCGAGATCGAGGGCACGGTCGGGACCGTCATCGGAGACGTCCGCACCGCCGTCTCTGTCGAGGGCGAGCCGGCCGGCCGCTACGACCCCGAGACTGGACACGTGACAGTCGAGGCAACGCTGTCGTTCGACCCGCACAGCCTGCTCGCGAGCACGTCCCGCGTCGCGCTGCGGCTGGCATCCGACGCGCGCCTCGCCGATCCGAAGGCCGACGGCAACCCACTCAATGCGGGCGATGACCGGGTCACGCTTGTCAGTGAGGGCACGTTCGAGGACGGGAGTCTGGACGGCGGCCGCCTCGGCCTCGTGATCGACTGCCAGATCGGGCAGATCGATGCGGTTTAGACCGTGCGCAGCGTGCTGGGGGTCGGGCGCCGCAGCTGTGTCGCGTGCCGCGTAGGGGCCGGAATACGCTCGCGCGGCGCACCCCGGAGCCCCCCGCGGGAGTGCGACAGCTTCACCTCCAGACACGTGGTTAGGTTTGGCATCCTTGAAAGGATCGTGCCTTCCGGTTTGAGTCGTACGTCCGATGCCCAATGCTGTCTCCCACACCCGTTCGTTCCTTCCATCCTCAACGGTACCGCCGGCCCTCCCACCACTCGGCGTGGGGGCGGCTGTGGGAGTTCCACGACGATCACCCCCTCCCGCCCCTCCTGAACCGGGCGGGGCGGCGCGTCCTCTACTACGGCCGTCGGTTCCAGGCAACCCTCTCGCCGGCGCGTGTGCTCGGAGATGCGGTGTCTC
>JBBSQZ010000160.1:0-7837 GCA_038243565.1 Rhodothermales bacterium
CGCCTGGCAGCGCGCGCGGTCGGTGGACCGGGTAGGGTGTAGGGCATGACCCCGGCAACGGGGCCTCGCCCTGTTCCGGTCCGCCAACGGGTCTTGCCAGGCCTCCCGTTACATCACACCCTTACACCCTGTCACCCTGCAACCACCCTCACCCTTCAGCGACTCGCTGCGCCAGCTTGTAGGCGATAAAACCCGTCACGCCGAACGTCAGCGCGTAGAGGTTCGAGTCGTAGCTGCCCTTGGCGACGGCGTCGAAGACGATGGCCATGAGGCCGGCGGCGAGGCCTCCGCCGACGGCGAACGCGACGGTGTAGAGAACGAACAGGCCGAGCGCGCGGCCGGCCGAGACGGGGCGCGGGCGGGGCTCGACGGGAGCGGGAATGGGCATCGGGTCAGTGTGCGTCGGTGGTGGGGGGCGCCAGCGTCTCGGGGTGTTTCGCGCCGCGGTGGCATGTCCAGCAGGTGACGACCATCTCGGGCTCTGCCTCGTGGTGCTCCATGGCCTCATGAGCGTGCTCCGGCACGTCGTGCGCGTGCTCCGCGCCGTCCGCGTGGCGATGCGTCTCGTCGTGCCCCGGTCCGTGCTCCGCAGCGTTGCCGCCGTGGTGGTGAGGGCCGAGCGCCTCGGGGACACCGGTTGTGTTGAGCGCCATCGTCATTCGCATCATGCCCCGGGCGACGTTCTTGTGCGGCTTCTCGTCCGACGCGAAGTCCCACGTGTTGAAGTCCGGCCCGGAGCCGACGTGGCACTCGGAGCACCGTACGCCGAGCGCGCGTGTGAACGACTGCATGACGCGCTGGAGCTTCGCGGGACCGGTCGAGTCCGGGAGCACCTGGAGGTTCTGCGCGTGCTCCGGCCACTGCCACGTGGAGTCCGGGAGCACGGCTGGGAGCACGGCAGGGAGCACGCTGACGGGCGCCGCGGGCGCATACGCCGCGACGACGGCGACGGACAGGGTAGCAGCGAGCGCCGTGAGGCGGAGCGGAGCGGTCATGGGGCGCGTGGATGAACGGCACAGGTTCGGCACCACGCGCCGAACCTGCAAGCGGTTTCGCACGCGGTGGGCACCGGGCCGGGCGCGCGGGGTACGTTCTGGCCCCCGCCCCACCGCGATGACGTACGGCATCCTCGGCAACGCCCGCAAAGACGCCCTCTGGCCCGCCCTCGCCGCCACGACGGCGTGGCTCGCCGAGCGCGACCTCGACTTCTGCCTCGACCGCCCGCTCGCCGAGGGCCTCTCGGAACGCGGCCTCGCCACGCCTGCGACGGACGGCGCCGCGACGGACGAGCCGGTCGCCGGGGCGGACATCCTGCTCTCGTTCGGCGGCGACGGCACGATGCTCCGATCCGCCCACCGCGCCGGGACCCCCGGACCGCCGATCCTCGGCGTCAACGTCGGCCGCTTGGGCTACCTCACCCGAGCAGACGTCGGTGAGGTGACGAGCGTGCTCGCGCGCGTCGAGGCCGGCGGCTTCACCGTCGAGGAGCGCACGACGCTGGCCGTCGCGCTCGAGGGCGCCGAGGCGCCGGGCGTGCCCACCTGGGCGCTGAACGACGTCGTGGTCGACAAGTCCGGCACGACGTCCATGATCCAGATCGAGGCGACTGTCGACGGCGTCTTCCTGAACACGTACTGGGCCGACGGCCTCGTCGCGGCCACGCCGACGGGCTCGACGGCCTACGCGCTGTCCGTCGGCGGCCCGATCGTCGTGCCGGGCACGCCCGAGACGGACGTCGTCGTCCTCGCGCCGATCGCGCCGCACACGCTCACCGCACGGCCCATCGTGCTGCCCGCCTCGTGCGAGCTCGCCCTCCGCGTCGTCACCCGCGACGACGCCTTCGCGTTCGCCGTCGACGGCATGTCGGCCCTGCTGCCGGGAGACGCCGACGTGACGATCCGCGTCCGCCGCGCGCCGGGCACCGTCCGCCTCGTGACGCTCCCCGGCCGCGACGTCTTCGCGGCGCTCCGCGACAAGCTCTCCTGGGGCAAGGGCGGCGTCTTCTGACACGTGCGGATGACGCTCAGCACCTAACTTGACCGCATGTCTCTACTGGACCGTATCTCCGCCGCCCGTCAGCGCCTCCGCGACGGATCGCTCGCCAACGAGGCGTCCGTCAGCATCGGCGTCGTGCTCCCGGTCCTCGACGCGCTCGGCTGGCCCGCCTTCGACCCCGGCATCGTCGCGCCGGAGTACAGCGTCGGGACGCGTCGCGTGGACTTTGCGCTGCTCACGCGCGGCACGCCGGCCGTCTTCGTCGAGGTGAAGCAGCCCGGCCTCGCGGGGCACGCGGACCGGCAGCTGTTCGAGTACGCCTTCCATGAGGGCGTCCCAATCGCCATCCTCACCGACGGCGCGACGTGGCACGTCTACCTCCCGGCGATGCAGGGCACCTACGACGACCGCCGCGTCTACCTCCTCGACCTGCTCGAGCGCGACCCGGCGGACAGCGCCGCGATGCTCCGGCGCTACCTCTCGCGCGATGCCGTCGAGAGCGGCGAGGCGTTCGACCGGGCGCAGGCGGACTACAAGCGGTCGCGGCAGCGCAAGGGCGCCGAGGCGGCAATCCCGCAGGCGTGGGCCAACCTCGCCGGGGAGCCGCGCCTCGCGGACCTGCTCTCGGCCGAGGTCGAGAGCGTCTGCGGCGTCCAGCCCGAGCCGGGCGACGTGGCCGCCTTCCTCGCGGCGCTGCGCCTCGGCAACGCGCCGCTACCTGCTCCCTCCGCAAGCCGGCCAGCACCGACGTTGCGTGTTGAAGAACCACGTCCATCTCCCACCATCAGGAAGAAGGAGGTACCGTGGTCGCGTGGCAGTTGGGTCGGGAAAGGCGTCACGCTACCGGCTGGAACGGAGATGCGTGGGCAGCACCGAGGCGTTGAGAAGACGGCACGCGTCGACGGTGGGCAAATCGTGTTCGCGGGCAAAGGCCATCGCTCTCCATCTTCGGCCGGGAACGCAGCCACCGGGCGCTCGACCAACGGCTGGACGTTCTGGGAGATCAGAAGGCCCGGCGATGCGGTCTGGGTCGTCCTGAGTTCGTTGCGTGACTGACTCTGCAGAAGCAGTCGCCCTGCATCGCGCAGCCATCCGTCCTGTTTATACCCCTACTACAACGTCATCCCGAGCTTGTCGAGGGATCTCGACGCGATGGGTCGGAGCGCAGCGCCCTTAGACGTGCGTCGAGATCCCTCAACTGCGCTCGCCGATGGCTCGCTCCGTTCGGGATGACGGTGTAGTTGGGAGTACAGAAGTCAGCGGATCTGAGTTGATGCCGACTGGGAGCGATCGGCGAGCGCGCCGCGTCCGTGCACAGCGCTATGAACGGATCCGCCAGCCCGCTCGGGTCAGTGCGCGTCGAGCCAGTTGGGGGCGACGCCGACGCCGATCACGATGGGGACGGAGAGCGGCAGCGCACCCATCATCTCCTCGGTGACGATGGCCGTCACCGCCTCGACCTCCGCCTCCGGCACCTCGAGCACGAGCTCGTCGTGGACCTGCAGGATCATGTGCGCTTTGAGCCCCTCGGCCGGGAGGCGGTCGTGGATCGCGATCATCGCCAGCTTGATCATGTCCGCCTGCGTGCCCTGGATCGGCATGTTGATCGCGATGCGCTCGGCGTAGGCGCGGTCGTTCGGGTTGCGGCTGGTGATCTGCGGGACGTAGCGGCGGCGCCCGAGCAGCGTCTCGACGTAGCCCGAGCGGCGCGCGTCCTGCAGGATGCCGTCGAGCGTGGCGATGACGCCGGGGTAGGCGGCGCGGTACTCGTTGATGAGGTCCTGCGCCTCGCTGTTCGAGACGCGCAGGCGGTTGGCGAGGCCGAAGGCCGAGATGCCGTACGGGATGCCGTAGTTGACCTGCTTCACACGGTCGCGCTGCTCGCGCGTGACGTCGGCGTACGGGACGCCGAAGACGCGCGCGCCGGTCGCCGTGTGGATGTCCAGGCCCGTCTCGAACGCCTCGACGAGGCCCGCGTCTTCGGAGAGGTGCGCGAGGATGCGGAGCTCGATCTGCGCGTAGTCCGCCGAGAGCAGCAGGCTGCCGGGCTCGGCGACGAACGCGCGGCGGATCTCGCGGCCGAGTTCGGTCCGGATCGGGATGTTCTGGAGGTTCGGGCTGGACGACGACAGCCGGCCCGTCGCGGCGATGGTCTGGTTGAAGTTGGTGTGGACGCGCCCCGTCTCGGGGTGGATCAGCTCGGGCAGACGGTCGACGTACGTGCTCTTGAGCTTCGAGACCTTGCGCCAGTCGAGGACGAGCGCGGGGAGGGCGTTCTCCTTGGCGAGCTCGCTCAGCGAGTTTTCGTCCGTGCTCGGGCGTCCCGTGGACGTCTTGGAGAGCGGCTTGAGGCCGAGGCCGAACGTCGGCGCCTCCTCCTTGAGCTGCTTCTTGGACTTGCCCGAGAGCGCGCTGTCCACCTCCTCCTGCCAGACGCGCGCCGCCTCGCGCTCCTCGTCCGTCGGCGGCGGGTTGAAGAGGACCTCGGCGAGTTGCTGCGTCGAGCCAATCAAGAAGGTGCGGCCCGTCGCGTCGAAGATCTTGGTCTCGAGGTCCGCGAGCGTCGCGTCGAGGCCGACGCGGATGTCGGCGAGGACGCGCTCGTCGATCTTGACGCCGGCCATCTCGATGTCGGCGAGGACGCGGACGAGGGGGAACTCCATCGTCTCGGCGATCTCGAGCACGCGCCCGCCGCCGGTGAAGCCGCCCTCGCCGTCCGGCTCGGCGTCCATCTCGCGGAGCTTCTCGCGCAGGACCGGCACCAAGCGCAGCGCCACGTCGGCGTCCTCGCAGGCGTACGGGCCGACGTCCTCGACCGGCACGTCGCGCATCGAGCGCGCGTTCTTGCCCGTCCCGATCAAATCGGTGATCGGCTGCGGGCGGTAGTTGAGGTGGAACGACGCCACGTCGTCCAGCTTGTGGCTCGCCTCGGGGTTGATGAGGTAGTGGGCGACCATCGTGTCGAAGATCGGCCCGGCGACGCGCACGCCGTGGCGCGCCATCACGACGAGGTCGTACTTCACGTTGTGCCCGACCTTGGTCAGATCGGCGTCCTCGAGGCGCGCCCGCACGGCGTCGACGGCCGTAGACATCGGCGTCCCGTCGGGGAGGGGCGTCGGGAGGTAGACGCCGGACTCCTCGTGATCGGAGAGCGCGACGCCAACGAGTGCGGCCTCCATCGACTCGACGCTCGTCGTCTCGGTGTCGAACGACAGCATGTCGGCATCCGCGCCGACGGCCGCAGCGAGGCCGAGGTGGTCGCGGTCGTAGACCGTCTGGTAGTCCGCGCCGACTTCCTTCATCGCGGAGACGGGCTCGTACGGGCCGAAGTCGAACTCCAGCGACGGGTCCTCGTCGGGCAGGAGCGTCTGGCGCGTGGTGCGGGCGCGGCCCTCGGCGTAGTCCTTGATGCGCGAGCGGAGGCGGCCGCCGAAGCCGACCTCGTCGAAGAGCGTGCCGACGGCCTCGAGGTCCGGGTCCGTCCGGCGGAGCGTGTGCCAGTCGAGGTCGAGCGGGACGGCCGTCTCGATCTGGACGAGGTGCCGGGAGAGGCGCGCGTCGTCGGCGTGGTTCGTCAGCCCGTCCTGCGCCTTCTTGCCCTTGACTTCGGAGGCGTGCTCGAGGAGGTTCTCGACCGAGCCGTAGGTCGCGATCAGGGAGACGGCGGTTTTCTCGCCGATGCCCGGCACGCCGGGGACGTTGTCCGCGGTGTCGCCCATGAGCGCGAGCAGGTCCACGAACTGCGCGGGCTCGAGGCCGCCGTACTTCTCGCGGAAGGTGGCGGGCGTCTCGCGGTCGAAGGCCTCGCCCTGGTACGGCGGGCGCAGCATGTGCACGGCGCCGCGGCCGGACTCGCCCTCGGCCGGCACGACGCGGTCGGCGAGGAGCTGGCGGAAGTCCTTGTCCGGCGAGAAGATCACGACGTCGACGTCCTCGGTCTGCGCGCGGCGCGCGAGCGTCCCGATGACGTCGTCCGCCTCGACGCCCTCCACTTCTAGGACCGGGATGTCGAGCGCCTCGACGAAGCGCTTGATGTACGGGAGCGCGCCCTTGATGCCGTCCGGCATGGGCGGGCGGTGGCCCTTGTAGTCCGGAAAGGCCTCCGTCCGGAAGTTGGGCACGCCCGTCACCGCATCGAAAACGACGGCAATGTGCTCGGGCGCGTGGTCCTCGAGGAGCTTCAGGATGGCCGTCGCGAAGCCGTAGAGCGCGCGCGTGTCCGTGAGCCCGTCCGGCGTGGTGAGCGGGCTGTTGCGCATCGAGAAGTACGCGCGGTAGGCGAGCGCGAGCGCGTCGGCGAGGAAGAGCGTCTCGCGGGCGTCGTCGTCAGTCGCGGGCATGTCATCGCCGTCCCACGGCGGCGCATCGGCGGCTTTGTCGGCCGGCGCCTCGACGGCGGGTTTCTCGACGGCGTCGGGCGGCGGGACGCCCGGCGGGAGCGGCGCGTCGAAGAGGGTCGGCTCGGTGGGATCGGTCGGCATGGCGGCGGCGGCGGAGCCTCAGAGGTTACGGCCGTCGGGTGACGACGGCCGGTCACGCCCGGTTCGCGGACCCATGGCCGCGCCGGGACGTAAACGGCGCAAACCCGCCCACCCCACAGATGCCTTCCACGTCGACCCGCGTCGTCCTCCACGTGGACCCGAGGACCGCTCGCGCGTACCGCGACGCCCCACCGGACATCCGCACCCGAGCCGAGTCAGCCTTCGCTCTTGCGCTCCAGGCGCGCCAGGAAACCGCCGACGAGGCGCTCCGCTTTTTCGACGCCGTCGCGCAGTCAGCGCAGGACCGCGGCCTCACGCCGCAGATTCTGGACGACATCCTCGACGACCGGCCAGCCGGTCTGGAGGAGCAGGGAGAACCGAGCACGGCTGAATGAGGCTCGTCCTCGACACCAACGTGCTCGTCAGCGCGGTGCTCACGCCGACTGGGACGCCTCGGCGCTGCCTCGAAGTGAGCTTCAGGCGCGGCGTGCTTTTGCTGTCGGACGCGACGTGGAGCGAGCTCGTCGAGGTGCTCTACCGCCCTCGTCTTCAGCGGTACCTCGCCGCGGGCGAGCGCGACGGCATCCTGAACCGCGTCGAGGCGCGGTCGGAGCGCGTGTCAACAGGAGAGCAGATCGAGACGTGCCGTGACCCGAAGGACGACAAATTTCTGGATGTCGCTGTGGCCGGCCAGGCAGACGCGATCGTGAGCGGAGACGACGACTTGCTCGTGCTCCATCCGTTTCGAGGGGTCCCGATCCTGACGCCGGCTGCGTTTCTGAACGCTGTGGCCGACGGCGGCCTCTCGGCAGGCGATATCCCACGGTGATTATGTCCGGTTCGCCGGGCGTACGACGAGCGCGATGCCGCCGAGCGTCAGCACGGACGCGGCCGCGAGGCGCGGGCCGAGCGCCTCGCCCACGACCGCGACGCCGCCGAGCGCGGCCAGAACCGGCACGCTCAGCTGGACGGCCGAGGCGGTCGTCGCGCGGAGGTGCGGCAGCACGGCGTACCACGCCGCGTACCCGAGCCCGGACGTGACGGCGCCGGACAGCACAGCGAGCACGACTCCGGTCACGTCGGCGTGCGCGCCGCCTCGTACTGCCATCCAGAGCGCGAGCAGAACGGCGACAGGCGCAGCGCGCACGAAGTTGCCGGCCGTCGCGGCGGTCGCGTCGGCCATGCTGCGGCCGCGCAGCGAGTACGCGCCCCACGCCACACCCGCGAGCGCCATCCCGAGCGCGGCGCCGACCGGCGGCGCCCCGACGCCCGGCGCAACGAGCACGACGAGCCCGCCGAACGCCGCCGTAAGCCCGAGCATCTGCACAAGCCGTAGGCGCTCGCCGCGGGCGACGGCCCAC
>JBBSQZ010000161.1:0-7831 GCA_038243565.1 Rhodothermales bacterium
CAGCCCGCGGCGCACCCGGCCGAGACGCGGTGGTACACCCGCGTCCTCACCGGCGGGACGGTTCGGTTGGGCGACGGTGCTCGAGTCGTCTGAGACGGGACAAGTGGGTGACAAGTCTCATGACTCTCGAAACGTGCGCTATTCGCCACATTTGTCACAATAGAGCAGATACATTATCCCGGACTTGATCTGGAATCCACCTCTGCCAGGTGCATCTCGTGAAAAAGGCGAAAGGCAGATTCCGGGGCGGGGCCCGGGATGACATGGTAGTGAGGGCGGCGGTTGCTTCCGTCCTCCGTCCTCCGCCATCCGTCCTCCGTCCTCCGCCCTCACACCTCGATGCGGTCTCCATCGGCGGCCCACGCCGTCTCGGGGAAGACCGAGCGCGCCTCGGCGAGGCTTGGTAGCACGGGCGGCAGGTGGACGAGCACGAGGCGCCCGGCGCCCGCCTCGGCGGCGCATGCCGCCGCCTCCTCGGCCGAGCTGTGGACGTCCGGCAGGTGACCCGTCGCCTCGTGAATGAGTACCTCTGCGCCGGCCGCGAGGCGCGTCACCGAGTCGCACGGCGACGTGTCGCACGAGTATGCCACCGTCACGCCGTCGGCCTCGACGCGCAGACCGACCGTCGGGACCGGGTGGAAGACGGGGCTCGCCGTGACGCGGAACGGCCCGCGTTCGAAGACCGCCGCGCCCTCGGCCGCCTCGATGGCGTGGTACTCGATCGGCGGCATGTCGTCCCAGCCGCCCGTGTCGAACAGGGCGAAGACGCCGCGGGCGACCTCGAGCGTGCGCGGCAGGCCGTAGACCGGGATCGGCGCGCGGCGGCCGGCGAGCCACAGCTTCTCGATGAGGAGCGGGAAGCCCGAGACGTGGTCCGGGTGCTCGTGCGTCAGCACGACCGCCCCGATGGTGGCCGGCTCGAGGCCTGCGGCCAGCAGCCGCTGGACGGCGTCGCCGCCGCAGTCGACCAGGAAATAGGTGCGCTGCGCCTCGAAGGCGAGCATCGTCGTCGTGCGGTCGGCCGACGTGTTGGCGGAGCCGGTGCCGAGAAAGTGGACGGTCATCGGATGAGGCGGCGATGCCCGCAGGATACCGCCGCCGGGCCTACCGCTTCCGCGCGACGACGTACGCGCAGAGCCCGACGAGCGCGTCGCGGGCGTCGGACGGCGGAAAGGCGGCCAGCCCGCGGGCGGCCTCGTCGGCGAAGGCCTCCATGCGCGCGCGGGCGTAGGCCGCGCCGCCGTGCTCGGTCACGAACCGGACGACCTCGGCCGTCTCGGCGCGGCTCTTGCGCCGGCGGCGGACGATGCGGCGGATGCGGGCGCGGTCCTCCTTCGTGGCGCGGTCCAGCGCCGCGATGAGCGGCAGCGTCATCTTGCGCTCCTGCAGGTCCAGCCCGACGGGCTTGCCGGCGCTCGCCTCGGCGTCGTAGTCGAAGAGGTCGTCGCGGATCTGGAAGGCCAGCCCGAGCGACTCGCCGACGGCCGTCGCCCGCTCGACCTCGGCGGTCGTGGCGCCGGCGGACGTGGCGCCGATGGCCATGCAGGCCGCGAGGAGGCTCGCTGTCTTGTCCGAGATGATCCGGAAGTACGCGTCCTCGGTCGTGTCCAGCGTCCGCGCCTTCTCGATCTGGAAGAGCTCGCCCTCGGACATCCGTCGGACGGCCGTCGAGACGGTCGTCAAAAGGTCCACGTCGCCGGCGTCGAGCGCAAGCAGCAGGCCGCGGCTGAGCAGGTAGTCGCCCAGGAGCACGCCGACTTTGTTGCGCCACAGCGCATTGACGGACGCGAGCCCGCGCCGCGTCTCCGCCTCGTCGACGACGTCGTCGTGGACGAGCGTCGCCGTGTGGAGCAGCTCCACGAGGGCCGCGCCGCGGTAGCTCTTCTCGGTCACGCCGCCGGTCATCCGGGCCGCGAGGAGCACGAGCGTCGGGCGGATCTCCTTGCCCTTCTGCTGGAGCAGGTACCGCGTGACGGTGTCGAGGAGGCGCACGTCCGAGCGCATCGCGCCGCGGAAGTGCCGGCGGAAGTGCGCGAGGTCCGGCGCGATCGGCGCGCGCAGCGCGGCGAGGCCGGAGAGGGGCGCGGGCGGGGCGGGCGGCGCGAGCGTGGCGGGCATCGGGGATGTTTCAGTCCGGACTGAAAGCTAAACCCCGGCGGCGCCCGGAAGTTGCGCGATGTGAGGCTCGGACTACGGCATCCGCAGCAGGCGGATGGCCGAGCCGCAGGACTTCGAGCTGGTCCCCGAGAGGATGCCGCTGCCGTCGAGCGGGTAGCGCGAGACGGCGAAGCTGTCGTTCCAGCGGACGACGAGCGTCCCGTCCTCGACCGCCCACGTGTCCGCGCCGTCCTGCGTCACGGTCCGCGGGGAGGCCGCGGACCACGAGAAGCCGCCGTCGGCGTCGAGCCGGACGTAGGAGCGCGACGGGTTCGCGCCGGGGCAGTCCTCGGCCCAGGTCGTCCCGGCGAGGCCTGCGCGCGTGCGCGCCGACGTGAGGCCGTCGGACGGGTAGGCGGCAGAGAGCGTGACGGCGTAGGCGCCGCTCTCGCCGGGGCTGTAACTCGTCGCGAGGAGAGTCCACGTGCCCGCCACGGCATTCGGGTGGACGATGCGTGCGACCTGCCGGTCGCCGTTCCAGTCGTCGTTGTCGAGCTGCTCGCCTGACGGCGGCTTCAGGATGACGTACGGGTCGAAAGCGCTCGAGGCGAGCTCGACGGTGATCTCCTGGCCCTCGGCGACCTCGATCGTCCACGAGTCCGAGAACTCGCCCGACGTCAGCGTGTCGTCGCCCGCCTCGAGCGTGCCGTCGTGGCGCTCCGAGGACGCCGGGCGGAGCGTGGCAGCGCCGCGCGCGGGTCGTTGGGCAGTGGCGGCAGGAGCGAGGGCGGCGATCAGGCCGAGGAGGAGAAGCGGGCGCATCGAGGCAGGAAAGAGAGGACGCGCAACCTAACGCCGGCCGCTCGCGAGGCGCCTCAGCACTCCGTCATCCGGACCGAGACGTTGACGGCGAGGCCGCCCTGGCTCGTCTCCTTGTACTTGTCCGACATGTCCTCGGCCGTCTGCCGCATCGTCCGGATGACGTCGTCGAGCGAGACGCGCGCCTGCTCGGGCGTCCCGGCGACGGCCAGCTCGGCGGCGTTGATCGCCTTGACGGCGCCCATCGTGTTGCGCTCGATGCACGGGATCTGGACGAGCCCGCCGATGGGGTCGCAGGTCATGCCGAGGTGGTGCTCCATCGCGATCTCGGCGGCCATGAACGCCTGGTCGGGCGTCCCGCCGATGGCCTCGGCGAGGGCGGCGGCAGCCATCGCGGACGAGACGCCGACCTCGGCCTGGCAGCCGCCCATCGCGGCCGAGATCGTCGCGCCCTTCTTGAAGAACGTCCCGACCTCGCCCGCCACGAGCAGGAAGTCTGCGACGAGGTCGTCCGAGGGCTCCGCCTCGCCGAAGCAGAGCAGGTACGCGAGCACAGCCGGGATGACGCCCGCGGCGCCGTTCGTCGGCGCCGTGACGACGCGCCCGAGGTTGGCGTTCTCCTCGTTGACGGCGAGCGCGAAGGCGGACGTCCAGCGGAGGACGTCGGGGAAGCGCCATGTGCCAGAGCGGATTTCGCGGAGCCACGCGTCGGCATCCGTCGCATCTTCGCCGGGGAGGAGCGCGCGGTTGATGCCGGCGGCGCGGCGCGCGACCTCGAGGCCGCCGGGGAGCACGCCCTCGGTGTGGCAGCCGCGGTAGATCGCGTCCTTCATCACGCCCCAGAGACGCATCAGGCGGCCCCGCACCTCGTCCGGTGGGTTCCACGCGCGCTCGTTGGCCCGCACCACGTCCGCGATGCGCATGCCCGTCCGGCGGCAGTGGTCGAGCAGCTCGGCCGGCACCTGCGCTGGGTACGGCAGCGCGACGCGCGTCGAGGCGGCCGGCGGCTCGCCCTCCTTCACCACGAAGCCGCCGCCGACGGAGTAGTACGTGCTCTCGAGCAGGCGGTCGCCGACGGCGGCACGGCAGACCATGCCGTTGGCGTGGCCGGGCAGGCGCTCGGCCTTGAAGAAGAGCAGGTCCGCGAGCGTGTCGAACGCGATCGGGCGCCCGGGCGACAGCTCGACCGCGCGGCGCGCGGCGAGGTCGGCGACGAGGCGCGGGATGGCGTCCACGTCGATCGTCTCGGGATCGTGGCCGAGCAGGGCGAGGAAGACGGCCTGGTCGGTGCAGTGGCCGCGGCCGGTGAGGGCGAGCGAGCCGTAGAGCCGCACCTGGACGGCGTCCACGGCGGCCAGGCCGACCTCGGCGTCGAGCTCGCGGAGCCAGCGCTGGACGGCGCGCCACGGGCCGAGCGTGTGCGACGAGCTCGGCCCGACGCCCACCTTGAGCATGTCGAAAACAGACAGCGCTTCCATGACTCAGGCGCCGGGCTCGGTGCGGGCGGCGCGGCCGCCGGCCGAGGCGAGGGCCGCGACGACGTCGGCCGGCGCGGCGCGGCGGGTGTAGTCCGCCTCGACGAAGGCGTAGGTGATGGTGCGGTCCGGCGCGATGACGTAGGTCGCGGGCACGGGCAGCTCCCACGAGTCGTCGCCGTTGGAGCGCGCGAGGTCGATGCCGGCGGCCTTGTACTTGTCGCGCACGTCGTCGCCGACGCGGAAGACGAGGCCGAAGTGGCGGGCGACGCGGTTGCCGGCGTCCGAGAGGACCGGGAACGTCAGGTTCTGGCGCTCGACGATGGTCATGGACGAGTCGGGCGTCTGCGGGCTCACGGCGATCATGCGCGCGCGCGCCGCCTCGATGTCCGGCAGCGCCGCCTGGAGCGCGTGCAGCTCGCGGTTGCAGTATGGGCACCACGAGCCGCGGTAGAACGTGAGCACGACCGGCCCGGAGCGGAGCATCTCCGAGAGACTCACCGGCCGGCCCATCGCGTCGGGCAGCGCAAAATCCGGCGCGGTGTCGCCGACGCCGAGCGCGGCGCGGGCGGCCTCCTCGGCCGTGAGCGCGGCGGCGGCCGGCGGCGTGCCGGAGGTGTCGGGCTGCACCGCGGCCGCGGGCGCCTCGGGGCGCGGGCCGGCGGGCGTCGGGTCGCCGCACGCGGCGAGCAGCAGGAGCGCGGGGAGCGCCAGCGCGAGGCGCGCGAGGCGCGCGGAGAACAGCGGCATGGTCGGGCGGGTAGGAAGCGGAACCTACCGCGCCGCCCCGCTGGTGTCCCCGGCCGGCGCCACCCGCAGCCTATCTTCGCAAAGCGCTTCCACCGACCCTCATGACCGCTCCCGTCCGCTTCGTCACCGCCGCCGCCCTCTTCGACGGCCACGACGCCGCGATCCACATCATGCGCCGCATCCTTCAGGCGCAGGGCGCCGAGGTGATCCACCTCGGCCACGACCGCTCGGCGCGCGACGTCGTCCGCACGGCGATCGAGGAGGACGCGGACGGCATCGCGATCTCGTCGTACCAGGGCGGCCACGTCGAGTACTTCAAGTACGTCGTGGACCTGCTGCGCGAGGCGGGCGCGGACCACATCAAGGTCTACGGCGGCGGCGGCGGCACCATCGTCCCCGAGGAGATCGCGGAGCTCGAGGCGTACGGCGTCGCCCGCATCTTCTCGCCCGAGGACGGCATGCGCATGGGCCTCGAGGGCATGATCGCGTCGATGATCGAGGGGGCGCGCGAGGCGCGCGCGGGCATGAGGGATGGGGCAGGGGGCATAGGGGATGACGGCGAGGTGCTCGTCGCGGTCGCGGCGCAGCCGCAGACGGTCGCGAAGGCGATGTCGGCCGTCGAGCGGCACGCCGCCCACTCCGGCGACGGCGCCCCGGTGAGCGTCACGGCCCCCCATGCCTCATCCCCCATGCCCCATGCCCTGACGGCCCCCGTCGTCGGCATCACCGGGACGGGCGGCGCGGGCAAGAGCACGCTCACCGACGAGCTCGTCCGGCGCCTGCTCGCGGACTTCCCCGACGTGCGCGTCGCCGTGCTCTCCGTGGACCCGACGCGGGCGCGGACGGGCGGCGCGCTCCTCGGCGACCGCATCCGGATGAACGCGCTCTACGGCGAGCACGCGGACCGCGCCTACATGCGCTCGTTCGCCACGCGCCAGGCGCACAAGGCGACGAGCGGCAGCCTCCATGAGGCGGTGCAGGTCGCGCAGGGCGCCGGCTTCGACCTCGTCGTCGTCGAGACGGCCGGCATCGGGCAGTCGGACACCGAGGTTGCGAGCCTCGCGGACGTGTCTCTGTACGTGATGACGGCCGAGTACGGCGCGCCGACCCAGCTCGAGAAGATCGGGATGCTGGACACGGCCAATCTCGTCGCGCTCAACAAGTTCGAGAAGCGCGGCTCCGAGGACGCCCTCCGCGACGTCCGCAAGCAGGTGCAGCGCAACCGGCAGGCCTTCACGCAGTCCCCGGCGACGATGCCGGTCTACCCGACGATGGCCGCGCGCTTCGCCGACCCGGGCGTCTCGCACCTCTACCTCGCGCTCCTCGACGCGCTCCGGGACCACGGCTTCGACCGCACCTCGCGCCTCTACGACGCCGAGACGCTGCCCGCGCCGGACCCGCACGCCGGCGTCCTCGTCCCGCCGAAGCGTCAGCGCTACCTCGCCGAGATCGCCGAGGCGTCGCGCGCCTACCGCCAGCAGACCGGGCGCCTTGCCGACTCCGCCCGCCGCTGGGACAACGCGACGGGGACGGCCGAGGCGCTCCAGCAGGCGGGCGAGACGGCGGCGGCCGAGGCCGCCGAGCGCCTCGCGCAGGCGGCGTGGGACGCGCTCGACGCCGACGCGCAGCGGGCCGTCCGCGACTGGGACGCCCTCGCCGAGCAGTACGCCGGCGACGCCTTCGTCTATACCGTCCGCGGAAAGGAAATCCGCCAGCCGCTGCGCCGCGAGACGCTCTCGGGCCTCCAGATCCCGCGCGTCGTGCTCCCGCAGACGCGGAGCGCCGAAGACCGCCTGCGGTTCGTCCGCCAGGAGAACGTGCCGGGCCGCTTCCCGTTCACGGCCGGCGTCTTCCCGCTGAAGCGCGAGGGCGAGGACCCGACGCGCATGTTCGCCGGCGAGGGCGGCCCGGAGCGCACCAACCGCCGCTTCCACCTCGTCAGCCAGGGCCTCCCGGCGAAGCGCCTCTCGACGGCCTTCGACTCGGTGACGCTCTACGGCCGTGACCCCGGCCCGGCCCTCGACGTCTACGGCAAGGTCGGCACGTCCGGCGTGAGCGTCCCGACGCTCGACGACATGAAGAAGCTCTACTCCGGCTTCGACCTCTGCGCGCCGACGACGTCCGTCTCGATGACGATCAACGGCCCGGCGCCGACGATCCTGGCCATGTTCATGAACACGGCCGTAGACCAGCAGGCCGAGGCGTTCCTGAAGCGAGAGGACCGATGGGACGACGCGGAGTCCGTTATTGCATCAGAGGTGCCAGACCGGCCGGTGTACGTGCCCTACGAGCCGGGCAGCTCGGGGGGACTGGGAAATGAGAAATGGGAAATGGAGGAAGAGGGCAGCGGGGCTGCTTCGAACCAGTCCCCAGTCCCCAGTCCTCAGTCCCTCCCGGAGGGCCACGACGGCTCCGGTCTCGGCCTGCTCGGCTGCACGTCGGCCGACCTCGTGACGTGGGGCGTGCTCACGCAGGCCGAGTACGAGGCGATCCGGGACGGCGCGATGACGTCCGTTCGCGGGACGGTCCAGGCGGACATCCTGAAGGAGGACCAGGCGCAGAACACCTGCATCTTCTCGACCGAGTTCTCGCTCCGCGTGATGGGCGACATCCAGCAGAGCTTCGTCGACCGCGGCGTCCGCAACTTCTACTCGGTCAGCATCTCGGGCTACCACATCGCCGAGGCGGGC
>JBBSQZ010000162.1:0-7812 GCA_038243565.1 Rhodothermales bacterium
AGGTCGTTGTCGATAGTGCCCGGGACGCCGACGGCCGGGATGCCGTTCTCGGTCGCGAAGTGCGTCACGCCCTGGAGCGTGCCGTCGCCGCCGATCGCGACGAGCGCGTCGATGCCGGCCGCGCGGAGGTTCTCGGCGGCGAGCGCGCGCCCCTCGGCCGTCCGGAAGGTGTCGCAGCGCGCGGACTTGAGGATCGTGCCGCCGGTCTGGAGGATGTTCGAGACGCTCTGGCGGTCCATCTCCACGAAGTCGCCGTCGCACATGCCGGCGAAGCCGCGGCGGATGCCGATGACCTCGAGGCCCTCTGCGACGGCGCGCCGCACGACGGCCCGGATGCAGGCGTTCATGCCCGGCGCGTCGCCGCCGGAGGTGAACACGCCGATGCGCTGGAGGTCGGGCACGGGACTGGGGATCGGGAAATACAGAAGATGGTTTAAGGTTTAATGTTTGAGGTGGGCCGAGCAATCCTTAAACGTTAAACCTTAAACCGCATTTACTGGCCGCTATGTGCCTGCCGCGGATCTACGGGCCGGGCGATGATGATGCCGACCTGGTTGCGGATGTCGCGGACGTAGGTCGACAGGTCCGGCGAGATCTTGACCTCATTCGACGCCGACGAGGCGTGCATGAAGCCCGTCCGCCCGCCGCCGACGTGGATGAAGCCCGTGTGCGTCACGTCGAGCCCGCCGATGGACGTCGCCATCGCGACGACGTCGCCGGGCTGCATCTGCGCGTAGGCCGCCCGGATGTTGGCCTTGGGGATGTAGATGAGCTGGACGCCGGCAAGGCGCCCCTCGGCGGCCGTCGCACAGGCGTACGTCGCGTCGTCGCGGAGGTGCGGGTACGATGCGCGGTGTGTGCTCATGAAGTCGATCCGCTTGTCGAACGGCACGCCGCCGGCCTCGGCCGTGACGTCGTGGACGACGCCGCGGGCGTCGTTGTCCGCGATCCAGTCCGAGAAGTAGTGCAGCCGCGAGCAGTAGCCGGCCATGTCCCCGCCGCGGTAGCGCATGCGCGCGATCTGGGCGAGGTACGCGTCCGGCGTCGTGTCCTCGAGGGCGATCGTGTGGGCGATGGCGAGGACGTTCTCGACGAACAGCACACAGTCGAAGCGCGTGAGGTCGGCGAGGAGCGTCTCGCGCGGCGGCGCGTCGAGCATCCCGGCGACGTACGGGCGGCCGCGGAGCTGCTCGCCGACCCACTGCACGATCTCGCCGTACGGCTTCGAGGCGATGCCCTGCGCGCGCGCCTCGGACGTGATGCGGGCGTAGGCGGCGGCCGTCTCGGGGCTCAGCGCCGCGAGCGAGTCGCCGGGGGCGACGGCCAGCACGGCAGCGACGGCCGGCGGTGGGCCGGCGGGCGCGCCGACAGCGGCGGCGTCGGCGTCGGAAGCGGGGGTGCAGGCGGCGAGCGCCGCGAAGGCGACGAGCGCGAGGCGGACGGAGAGCGGGGCCATTCGGGCGTGGCGGGAGCGTGGGGAAGCTACGTGCCCCGAACGGGCCGCGACGCGGCGTCGTGCCCCGCGCCTTGACGCACGGCGAGGTCGATGGCGTACCAGTTGGCCGGGACGCCGAGCGCGCGGCGCAGGCGCCGCTCGTAGTCCGCCCGCCGGATCTCGACGACGCCGAAGCGCGCCGTGTGCGGCGTCGTCATCTGCACGTCGAGGAGTGCGAAGCCGCCCGTGCGGAGCCGCTCGACGAGGTGCACGAGCGCGACTTTGGAGGCGTCGCGGCGCCGGCTGACCATGCTCTCGCCGAAGAACGCGCCGCCGAGGGCGACGCCGTAGAGCCCACCCGCGAAACCGTCGGCGTCGTGGCACTCGACGCTGTGGGCGAAGCCGGAGCGGTGCAGCGCGACGGTCGCCGCAACGATCTCGTCCGAGATCCACGTCGTCTCGCGCCCCGGCGCCGGCGCGGCGCAGGCGCGGACCGTCGCCTCGAAGTCGCCGTCCGTGACGACCTCGAACCGGTGCTGCCGGACTGTTTTCGCGAGCGTCTTCGGGACGTGGAACGCGTCGAGCGGGAGGACGGCGCGCGGGTCCGGCGCGTAGAACGCGACGCTGCCGTCGTCGTCGGCCATCGGGAACGCGCCCTGCGCGTACGCCGAGAGGAGCAGGTCGGGCGAGAGCGTCACCGGAAGGCGGAAGGCGGAAGGCGGAAGGCGGAAGGCGGAAGGAAAATGCGGAGGACAAAAGACAGAGGACGGAAAATTGCGGTTGATTCCATCCGCCGCCCTCCGTCCGCCGCCCTCCGTCCATGCCGCCAGCCTTCGACGTCCGCGACCTCGGCGTGCGCCTCGGCGCCCGCGAGGCGCTCCGCGGCGTGACGTTCCGCGTCCAGCCGGGCGAAGCCGTCGCGCTCGTCGGGCCGAACGGGGCGGGCAAGACGACGCTGCTGCGCGCGCTCGCCGGCCTCGTCGAGCACACCGGCGTGGCGCACCTCAGCGGGTGGCCCGTCCGCCGGATGGCGCCGCGCGCGCGCGCGCGCCGCGTCGCCCTCGTCCGCCAGCAGGCGGCCCTCGGCGTGGACTGTACGGTCCGCGAGGTCGTCGCGCTCGGCCGGGCGCCGCACGTCGGCGTCGCCGCACGCCTCGGAGAGTCGGACCGCGCCGCAATCGACGCGGCGCTCGCCGCGACGGACCTCACGGCCTTCGCCGAGCGCCCCGCGCGGCGCCTCTCGGGCGGCGAGCAGCAGCGCGTGATGCTCGCCCAGGCCCTCGCGCAGGACACGCCCGCGCTCCTCCTCGACGAGCCGACGGCGCACCTCGACGTCCGCCACCAGCTCGACCTGCTCGGCCGCATCGGCGCGCTCGCCCAAACGGGCCGGACGGTCGTCGCGGCGCTGCACGACCTCGAGCGCGCCGCGGCCTTCGCCGGCCGCCTGCTCGTCCTCTCCGAGGGCCGCCTCGTCGCCGACGGCCCGCCCGGCGCCGTCCTCACCGAGGCGCTCCTCGCCGACGTCTTCGGCGTCCGCGCCCGTCCGGAGCGGTCGGCGGAGGGCCTGCGGATCCGGTACCTTGGTACGGTGGGGACTGGCGATTAGCGACTGGGGGCTGAAGCCCCTTGGGCCTGTATTTGCCCAGTCCCCATTTCCCACTTCCCAGTCCCCAATGAAGGTCTACACCCGCACCGGCGACGACGGCACGACGGGCCTCTTCGGCGCCGGGCGCGTCTCGAAGGGCCACCCGCGCATCGAGGCCTACGGCACGGCCGACGAGGCCAACGCGTGCCTCGGCATGGCCCGCGCCGCGATCACGACCGCGCCGCAGCACGAGGGGCCGCGCGTGGCCGAGGCCGACGCACTCCTCGCGCGCCTCCAGAACGAGCTGTTCGTGCTCGGCGGCGACCTCGCCACGCCGTCCGCGACGAAGTACCCGGTCCCGCGCGTCGAGGCGGCCCACGTCGAGGCGCTCGAGGCGGACATCGACCGGCTCACGGCGGACCTCCCGCCGCTGAAGCACTTCGTCCTCCCCGGCGGTACGCCCGCCGCGGCCGCGGTTCACCTGGCACGAACTGTCACGCGCCGCGCCGAGCGCCTCACCGTCGACCTCGCGGCGCTCGAGGGCGTCTCGGAGCACGCGCTGCACTACCTCAACCGCCTCTCGGACCTCCTCTTCACGCTCTCGCGCTGGCTCACGCACGACGCCGGCGCGCCCGAGCCCGTCTGGGCGCCGGTCACGGGCCGTACGCCGACGGACGCCGAGGCCGGCGGCGCGCTCGGCGACGACTGAGATGAGACGCGCTGCCGGCGCGTCTCCACGGGGCTCCATCCGTGGGGGCGACATCTCGACGCACCGACCGGAGCACCTCGTCCGAACAGAAACGCCTCCGCCGGCCGATGCCGGGGCGCCTCCCGGACAGGCTCACGGAAACTCGGCACGGAACGCTTGAACCGGGCCGTTCCACCCGCCGTACTCTCCACCGTACGCCCCGACCCGCCATGACCCACGACGTCCCGTACTCGCTCCGCGAGGAGATCGCCAACGCCATCACGCACGGGCTCGGCGCAGTGCTGAGCGTCGGCGCCGGGGCGGTGCTCATCACGCTCGCCGTGCTCTGGGGCGACGTGTGGACCATCGTCGGCGTGTCCGTCTTCGTCGGGTCGCTCGTGCTGCTCTACACCGCGTCGACGCTGTACCACGCCATCCCGCACCTCGGCGCGAAGATGCACCTGCAGAAGTTCGACCACTGCGCGATCTACGTCCTCATCGCGGGCACGTACACGCCGTTCCTGCTCGGCGCGATGCGCGGCGGGCCGGGCTGGATCCTGTTCGTGACGATCTGGGCGCTCGCCGCCGGCGGCGTCGTGTTCAAGCTGTTCTTCACGGGCCGCTTCAACCTCGTCTCGACGCTCCTGTACATCGCGATGGGCTGGCTCATCATCTTCATGATCGGCCCGATGCGCGCGAGCCTGCCGCCGGTGAGCGTCGCGTGGCTCATCGCCGGCGGCGTCGCATACACGGGCGGGACCGTCTTCTACCTCAGCGAGCGCATGCCGTACGCGCACGCCATCTGGCACGTGTTCGTGCTCGCGGGCAGCGTCTGCCACTTCGCCGCTGTTCTCACGGACGTGATGCACGCCGCATGACCCGCCTGCTCGCCCTCGCCTCTCTCATGCTCTGCGGCGGATGCGGCTCGGTCCTCGCGCCGTCGCTCGTCGGCATCCCCGGCCTGTCGTCCAACGAGGTTCCGAACACCGCCGCCTCAGTCGTCGTCGTGACGGCGTGGACGCCGGGGCGCGGCCTCGAGGGGCGCGTCGTGGACCGCGACACCGGCGCGCCGCTCGCGGGCATTCAGTTCGATTCTGGCGCGACGACCGACGCCGACGGCGCCTTCCGCCTGCCGTCGGGCACGACGGCACTGCGCGCCGAGGCCGCCTGCTACGCCCCGCTCGACGCAGCACTCGGCGCCGGCGAGGCGAGCCTGCTCGTCCTGATGGCCCCCGCCGACTGCCAGCCGGCCCGCTAGCCGGCGACGTCGGCGCGGACGAGGCGCCACGCGCGGCCGCCCGGCGCCTCGACGATCTCGAAGCGGAGGATCATGGACGAGTCCGTGTCCGCCTCATCCTGCGGCACGACGTTGCCCTCAGAATCGAAGCCCACGGTGAGCGTCGCGGTGCGCGCGGGGCCGTCGTAGGCGAGGCTGCGGGAGTCGAGAGCGGCGATTTGAGCGCGGAACGGCTCGGTCGTGATCGCCTCGGCGACGGTCGGCCAGTCGGCGCGGGCGACGCCGCCGGGGCCGACGACGGCGAGCGCAGCCACGTCGGCACGGCGGCCGGAGCGGGCGGCGGCGCGGAAGGCGGCCCAGAAGGAGCCGAAGTCTGGCGCAGAGTCGTGCGCGGCGACGGGCGGCGGCGCGACCGAGTCGGCGAGGGGCGCGTCGGGCGCGTCGGGCGCGAGGAGCGAGTCCGCGTCGGCAAACGTCGTGTCGCCCGCGGCGTAGCGGCCGGGCGCCGCGGGGAAGGCGACGGGCGGCGCCTCGGTCACGGCGACGCCCTCGGGGCCGCCCTTGCACGCGCCGAGCGCGAGCAGCGAGACGAGCAGCACGGCGTGTCGCATCGGACTACGCCTCGGCGACGGGCTCCGTCCCGCCGGCCTCGCCCGGCGCGGCGTCGCCGGGGACGCCCCACAGCACGGCGCCCGCGATGCCGAGGTAGCCCGCGAGCAGCAGCAGCGGCGCGATCGTCAGCGAGACGACGCTGTCGACGGGGTTGTCGCTCGTCGCGTTGTCGATCACCATCAGCGCGTAGCCGAGCACGACGACGGCGCACGCGGCGAGCAGCAGGCGGTAGTTGAGGCGGCTGAACGGCATCGTCGCCGTCCCGCGGAGCACGGCGCGGCCGGCGGCCGGGCGCGTGACGGGATGCGCCGGGCGGCGCGACGAGCGGGTCGAGGACGACGTGGCCATCGGGATGAGGCGTGCGGGTCCGGCCAAGATAGCGGCCCGCTACGCCGCCGCGACCGCGCGCTCGATGCGCGGGGCGGAGTCTCGCACCATGTCGTGATGACGACGGCGAGGGCGCCGCCAGACAACGCCTCGAGGCGGACACTGGGCATCGCGGCGCGGCATCCGGCCGCGCGCCTCCCCCGAACCGCCCGAGGTGCAAAAAGAAGCCCGAGGCGTGGTGCCTGCGGCTGGAACTGTCCGAGGCGCTCGGCACCCGTCTTCCCTCTTCACTCGACCGTCCACGTGTCGCCCGAGGCGAGGAGTTCGGCGAGGTCGCCGCGGCCGTGCTCCGCCGTGACGGCCTCGACCTGCGCGTTGAGGAGCGCGTCGTACGTCGGCCGCGACGTCTGGTAGAGGACGCCGAAGGGGCGCGGGAGGTCTGGCGTCCGGAAGAGCTGGTCCGCGACGAGGTGCGCGAGCGCGCGGTCTGAGGCGTCGTAGGCCAGCACGTCCGAGGCGCCGTCCGCGTCCACGTCGACCTCGCGCAGCGTGAGGCCGTCGAGGCGCAGGCCGCGCGTGCCGTTGGCGTAGAGCATCGGCTGGCCGTGCTCGACGAAGAGCGAGCGCTCGGCCTTCGTCTCGCGGTCGGTGAAGTCCGCGAAGGCGCCGTCGTTGAAGATGTTGCAGTTCTGGTAGATCTCGACGAACGACGTGCCGCGGTGGTCGTGGGCGGCGCGCAGGACGGCCTGCATGTGCTTCGGGTCGCGGTCCAGCGTCCGCGCGACGAACGTCGCCTCGGCGCCGAGGGCGAGCACGGCCGGGTTGAACGGGTGGTCCAGAGACCCGAACGGGCTCGACTTGGTGACCTTGCCCTCCTCGGACGTCGGCGAGTACTGGCCCTTCGTCAGGCCGTAGATCTGGTTGTTGAACAGCAGCACCTGCACGTCGAGGTTGCGGCGCAGCATGTGGACCGTGTGGCCGGCGCCGATCGAGAGCGCGTCGCCGTCGCCGGTCACGATCCACACGTCGAGCTCCGGCCGGGCGGACTTGAGGCCGGTCGCGATGGCCGGCGCGCGGCCGTGGATCGAGTGGAAGCCGTACGTGTTCATGTAGTACGGGAAGCGGCTCGAGCAGCCGATGCCGGAGACGAACACGACGTTCTCGCGGTGCTCGGCGAGCTCGGGCAGCGCGCGCTGCACGGCCGCGAGGACGGCGTAGTCGCCGCAGCCGGGGCACCAGCGGACGTCCGCGCCGGACACGAAGTCCTGCCGCGTGAGCACGGGCAGGCCGGGGCCTGCGCCATCGCCCGTCTCGGTCGGGTCCACGACGCGGGCGCGCGGCGGCGCAGCGGGGCGCGCCATGCCCGGCGGGCGCGCCGGCTTCTTGAGGGGCAGAGTGGCAGGCTTCGAGGCGGCAGGCGCCTCGGGGGTCGGGAAGCCAGGCTCGGACGCCGATTCTGCGTCCGTCGCGAGGATGGCCGGCTCGGCGGGGTGGCCCGGCAGCGCCGGCAGCGCCGGCGCGACGACCGGCTTGCGCGTGCCGGCGGGCTGGGGCGTGTCGGGCCGCGCGCCTTTGTCGCCGCGAGGCGTGGGCGGCGTGCCGCCGGGGCGAGAGGTGTCGTCGGACATGATTTAAGAGGTTTAAGGCCTAAGGTTTAATGTTGTCAGAATGGACCTTAAACATTAAACGTTAAACCGCATTTTCAGACGGTCAGTCTTCGGCTGCGAGATCCCGGATCGCCGCCTCGATCTCGCGGGACTTGAACGGCAGGCCCTGCACTTTGGAGAGGCTCTTCGCGTCGACGAGGAACTCGGCGCGGAGCAGGCGCACGAGCTGGCCGCCGTTGAGCTCCGGCACGAGGACGTGGCGGAAGCGGCCGAGCGCCTCGGCGAGGCCGTCGGGGAACGGGTTGAGCCAGCGCAGGTGGA
>JBBSQZ010000163.1:0-7772 GCA_038243565.1 Rhodothermales bacterium
ATCGCCGACGAGAGGCCGTAGATGACGTCGTTCGCGACGGCGACGGCCTCCTCGTACGAGCCCACCTTGATGACCGAGAGGACCGGCCCGAAGATCTCCTCGCGGGCGACGCGCATGTCGCGGGTGACGCCCGTAAAGAGCGTCGGCTGGAAGAAGAAGCCGTCGTCGAGGCCGTCTCCTGTGGCGCGCTCGCCGCCGAAGGCGATCGTCGCGCCGTCCGCGCGCGCCACGTCCATGTAGCCCGAGACCTTGTCCAGCGCCTTCTGGTTGATGAGCGGCCCCATCTCCGTCTCCGCGTCGTTGCCGTAGCCGAGGCGCAGCGCCGTCGCCCGCTCCGTCAGCTTCTCGACGACCGCGTCGTGGACGCTCTCGTGGACGATGAGGCGGGACGTGGCCGTGCAGCGCTGGCCCGTCGTGCCGTAGGCGCCCCAGAGGAGGCCTTCGACGGCGAGGTCGAGGTCGGCGTCGTCCATGACGATGACCGGGTTCTTGCCGCCCATTTCCAGAGACACGCGCGCGTGGCGCTCGGCGGCCTTGGCCGCGAGGCCGGCGCCCGTTTCGCTCGATCCGGTGAACGAGATCGCCGCCACGCCCGGGTGCGCGACGATCGCCGCGCCCGTCGCGCCCGCTCCCTGGACGAGGTTCACGACGCCCGGCGGCACGCCCGCGTCCTCCATCACCTTCACGAGGAGCATGCCCGAGTGCGGCGCGTCCTCGGACGGCTTGAACACGACCGTGTTGCCGCTCAGGATGGCCGGAAACATTTTCCACGTCGGCACGGCGACCGGGAAGTTCCACGCCGTGATGAGGCCGCAGACGCCGATCGGGCGGCGGACCGTCATGTTGAACTTGTCGTTCATCTCGCTGGGCGCCGTCTTGCCGAAGAGCTGGCGGCCCATCGTCATCGCATAGTAGGCCGTGTCGATGGCCTCCTGGACGTCGCCCTTGGTCTCGAAGAAGGGCTTGCCCATCTCGCGCGTCATCGCGTGCGCGAGCTCGGCCTTGCGCTCCGTCATGAGGTCGCCGACGCGCTTGAGGATCTCGCCGCGCTTCGGCGCCGGCATCAGGCGCCACGTGGTGAACGCCTCCGCCGCCGCCTCGACCGCCGCGGCCACGTCGGCGGCGTCGGACTGCGGGAAAAGGCCGATGAGATCCGACTTCTTGGCCGGGTTGCGGCTCTCGAACGTCGCGCCGCTTTTGGCGTCGACCCACTGGCCGTTGATGTAGTTCTGGAACGCGTCGGGCATGAGACGGGGTTGGGGGTTGGGATGCGGCAAGCTAGCGGTGTTGGGGAATGGGGAATGGGGAATGGGGAATGGGGAATGGGGAATGGGGAATGGGGAATGGGGAATGGGGAATGGGGTTGAACGAGGCGCCGCGGTTTGTTCCGACGCAAACGCCCGCCCGACCCCCACGTAGGGGCACACCGTCCCGCTGGGCGGCACGCACGGCCCGGGCGTTTCGACGCGCGCGCTGCCGGGAAGCTTCCCGGCCGGCACGTGGTGTACCCACGTCCCAGGATGCCACCGCGCCCACCCGCGAATCGCGCCGCGACGCCTCGCCCGAAGAACGGCCGAAGAGCGCCGCGGCGCGCACCACCGGGACGTCTGGCCCCGTCTTTGCCTGGTTCCGCCCGTACCTTGCCAGGTGCGCCGCGGCGCGCCCTCCCGGCGCCTCGCCCGCGCCTACCCCCGACACGCTCGAACCCGATGCTCAACGCTCTCAGAAAGGTTTTCGGCGGCGACAGCAACCAGCGCACGCTCAAGAAGCTGTGGCCCGTCGTCGACGAGATCAACGCCCTCGCTGAGGGCCTCACCGGCCTCTCGGACGACGAGCTCCGCGCCCGGACCGAGGGCTTCAAGGCCAGGATCCGCGAGGCCGTCGCGCCCGTCGAGACGGAGCTCGAGGAGACGCGCGCGCGCCTGCGCGCCGCCGGCACGACCGCCGACGCCTCGGGCGACGGCGCCGCGCCCGACGCCGACGCGCTGACGGTCCGCGACCGGCAGGACCTCTACGCGCGCCTCGACGACCTCGAGGGCGAGTGGCTCGACGCCGCCGAAGACGTCCTCGACGACCTGCTGCCCGAGGCCTTCGCCGTCATCAAGGAGACCTGCCGCCGCTTCGTCGGCAAGAGCTGGATGGCCGGCGGGACCGAGGTCGAGTGGAACATGGTCCCGTTCGACGTCCAGTGGATCGGCGGCATCGTGCTGCACCAGGGCTCCGTCGCCGAGATGAAGACGGGCGAGGGCAAGACGCTCACGTCCGTCGCCCCGATCTACCTCAACGCGCTCGTCGGCCGCGGCGTCCACGTGGTCACCGTCAACCCGTACCTCGCCGTGCGCGACTCGGAGTGGATGGCGCCGGTCTTCGACTTCCACGGCCTGAAAGTCGACTGCATCGACAAGCACCAGCCGCAGTCGCCCGAGCGCCGCGCGGCCTACCGCGCCGACATCACGTACGGCACCAACAACGAGTTCGGCTTCGACTACCTCCGCGACAACTCGTTCGTGTCGGAGGCCGAGCAGCTCTCCCAGCGCGGCCACCACTACGCCATCGTGGACGAGGTCGACTCGGTCCTGATCGACGAGGCGCGGACGCCGCTCATCATCTCGGGCCCGGTCCCGACGCCGGACACCGACGAGTACCAGACCTTCCAGCCGCTCGTGGACCGGCTCGTCCGCGAGCAGCAGCGCGTCGTGGCGGCCTTCGTCGCCGACGGCGAGCGCGCGCTCAAGCTCCGCGACGAGCTCTTCGAGACCGGCGACAAGAAGGGCGCCAACCGCGCCGAGCACGAGGCCGGCCTCGCGCTGCTGCGCGCCCAGCGCGGCTTCCCCAAGAACAAGCGCCTCATCAAGGTCCGCGGCGAGACGGGCGTGGACCAGCTCATCCGCAAGACCGAGTTCGAGTACCTCCAGGACAACGCCAAGCGCATGCCCGAGGTCGACGAGCCGCTGTTCTTCGCGCTCGAGGAGAAGCTCCACCAGATCGAGATGACGGACCGCGGCCGGACGCTGATCGGCACGCAGGCCGGCACGGACGACCGCTTCTTCGTCATCCCGGACATCGGCGAGGAGGTCGCCCACATCGAGCGCGTCTACGAGGAGGACAAGGAGGACGCCCTCGCAGCGGTCATGAAGGACGAGGCGATCCCGGCCGACCAGCGCGACGCGGCCTTCCAGGAGAAGGTCCGCGACCTCCGCGACGCCGTCGAGAACCGCAAGCGCGAGCTCTACACGGACTACTCCGAGAAGTCCGAGCGCATCCACGCCGTCAACCAGCTCCTGCGCGGCTACACGCTGTACGAGAAGGACATCGAGTACATCGTGCAGGACGACAAGGTGATGATCGTCGACGAGCACACGGGCCGCGTCCTCGCCGGGCGCCGCTACTCGGACGGCCTGCACCAGGCGATCGAGGCCAAGGAGCGCGTGAAGGTCCAGGCCGCGACGCAGACGTATGCCACGGTCACGATCCAGAACTACTTCCGCCTCTACTCGAAGCTCGCCGGCATGACGGGCACGGCCGAGACGGAAGCCGAGGAGTTCTTCAAGATCTACAAGCTCCCCGTCGTCGTCATCCCGACGAACCGCCCGATCGTGCGGGACGACATGGAGGACCTCATCTACAAGACGAAGCGCGCCAAGTACAAGGCGCTGCTCGAGCGCATCCAGACGATCCACGAGACCGGCCAGCCGATGCTCATCGGCACGGCGTCCGTCGAGACGTCGGAGCAGCTCTCGCGCATGCTCACGCACGCCAAGATCCCGCACAACGTCCTCAACGCGAAGTCCAGCCGCGCGCAGGCCGAGGCGCAGATCGTCGCCGACGCGGGCCAGGTCGGCGCGGTCACGATCGCGACCAACATGGCCGGCCGCGGCACGGACATCAAGCTCGCCCAGGGCGTCCAGGAGCTCGGCGGCCTCGCCATCCTCGGCACGGAGCGCCACGACAGCCGCCGCATCGACCTCCAGCTGCGCGGCCGCGCCGGCCGCCAGGGCGACGCCGGCGCCAGCCAGTTCTACGTCTCGCTCGAGGACGACCTCATGCGACTTTTCGGTCATGACCGGACGGCCAAGATCATGGACCGCCTGGGCATGGAGGAGGACGAGGTCCTCACGCACAAGTGGCTCACGAAGGGCGTCGAGCGCTCGCAGGGCAAGGTCGAGCAGAACAACTTCGCCGCCCGCAAGCGCCAGCTCGAGTACGACGACGTGCTGAACAGCCAGCGCGAGGTCATCTACGACCGCCGCATGCACGCGCTCGAGGGCGAGCGCCTCAAGGGCGACATCCTCGACATGCTCCGCGAGCTCGCCGAGCGGTCCGTCAAGGCGCACTACCGCGACGGCGCGCTCGAGGAGATCCGCGAGACCGTCCTGCGGACGCTCGCCTTCGACCTGCCGCTCGACCCGGACACGGCCAACCGCTTGGGCGAGGACGGCGTGGTCGAGTACATCCTCGACGAGGCGACCGTACACTACGGCCGCAAGCGCGCCGCGCTCTCGCGGCCGTTCTTCGAGTCCGCCCAGACGATGCTCGCCGGGATGGACGAGACGAACCGCCCGTCCAAGCTCTTCGTCGACTTCACCGACGGCCGCAAGGTCCTCCGGGCGATGGTCGCGCCGGACGACGTCATCGGGAGCGAGGGCCAGGAGATCAACGACGCGCTCGAGCGCGCCGCCGTCCTGTCGGTCATCGACGAGCGCTGGACGGAGCACCTCCGCGACCTCGACGAGGTCAAGGAGGGCGTCGGCCTGCGGGCGTACGGGCAGCGGGACCCGCTGGTCGAGTACAAGATGGAGGCCTATCGCCTGTTCTCCGCGATGATCCAGGAGATCGACGAGGAGGTCGTCGGGCTGGTCTTCAAGGCCGGGCCGCTGGTGCAGGGCGAGAACCGCGTCCCGCAGCAGCGCATCCAGCAGGCGGCCAAGCCGCGCCTCGACGCGCGCCGCGCGAAGACCGAGCACGAGGCAAGTGACCCGAACTACGCGTCCTCGATGGGCGGCCAGGCGCCGGCCCCCGCCCAGCGCCGCGAGGCGCCGGACACGCGCGACGCGCCCACGGTCACCGCGCCGATCGTCTCGGACAAGACCTTCGGCCGCAACGAGGTCGTGACGGTCCAGAACGGCCAGGGCGAGAAGCGCCAGGTGAAGTACAAGGTCGCCCAGGGCATGCTCCAGAAGGGCTGGGTCATCGTCGACTAACAGGGCATGAGGGATGGGGCATGAGGCATGGGGAAACCCGCCCCATGGCCCATGCCTCTTGCCTCATCCCCCCCGATGCTCCGCACGCTCCACATCCGCGACTACGCGCTCATCGACGAGCTCGAGGTCGAGTTCGACAGCGGGCTCAACATCATCACGGGCGAGACGGGCGCGGGCAAGTCGATCCTGCTCGGCGCGCTCGGCCTGCTCCTCGGCGACCGCGCCTCGACCGAGGCGCTTCGCACGGGCGCCAAGAAGGCGATCATCGAGGGCCAGTTCGACAACGCCGACGAAGGGCGCCTGCCGCAGCTGCTGGACCTGCACGGCATCGACCCGTCGGAGAACGGCATGCTCGTCGTGCGCCGCGAGATCACCGAGAAGGGCTCGCGCGCCTTCGTCAACGACACGCCGGCGACGCTGGACGTGCTCCGCGAGGTGGCCTCCAACACGATCGACCTGCACGGGCAGCACGAGCACCAGTCGCTGCTGCGGACCGAGACGCACGTCGAGCTGATCGACACGTTCGGCGGCCTCGGCGGGCTCGTCGCGACGTACCGCGCGGGGTACCGCGACGTGGCGCGGCTCGTCGCGGAGCGCGCGGGCATCGTGCGCCGCGAGGCCGAGCTCCGCAAGCAGAAGGAGTTCTACGCCTTCCAGATCGAGGAGATCGACAAGACGGCGCCGGTCGTCGGCGAGGCGGACGACCTCGAGGCGGAGCGCCGCATCCTCGAGAACGCCGAGCGGCTGTACGAGGCGACGGCCGAGCTCTACGGCCAGATCTCGGAGTCCGACGACGCGCTCTACGACCGCCTCGTGCTCGTCCGCAACCAGCTCCAGGACCTCGCCCGCATCGACCAGGCGTTCGACGAGACGCTCTCGGACGTCCGCTCGGCCGAGATCGCGCTCAAGGAGGCGACGCAGTTCCTGCAGGACTACAACGCGCGCATCGAGTTCAACCCGGAGCGGCTGGACGAAATCCGCGAGCGCCTGGGCGAGTTGGACTACCTCGCGCGGAAGTACGGCGGGACGGTCGAGGCGGTCCTCGCGCACCGCGAGGAGATCGGCGCGACCTATGCCTTAGCTCAGGACGTCGAGGGCGCGCTGGCGCGGCTGGACGCCCGGATCACGGCCGCCCAGGAGGCCCTCTCGACGGCGGCCTACCGGCTGTCGCAGAAGCGCCACGAGGTCGCGGAGCGCGTCGAGGGCATGATCGCCGTCGAGCTGGCGACGCTCGGGATGCCGCACGCGCGCTTCGAGGTCGTGTTCAACTTGCAGGACGACCCCACCGGCTGGGTCGCCTTCCCCGAGGGGAGCCGCGTGCGCCGCGTCGTGGCCTTCCCGGCCGGCGCGGACACCGTCGAGTTCCACATCTCGGCCAACCTCGGCGAGACGCCGAAGCCGCTGGCGCGGGTCGCCTCGGGCGGCGAGATCTCGCGCATCATGCTGGCGATGAAGGCGATCCTGGCGAAGTCCGAGCGCCTCCCGATCCTCGTCTTCGACGAGATCGACACGGGCATCTCGGGCGCCATCGCGCGGCGCGCGGGCGAGTCCATGCACCGCCTCGCGCAGTACCACCAGATCATCGCGATCACGCACCTCCCGCAGATCGCCAGCCTCGGCGACGTCCACTTCTCGGTCGAGAAGTTCGTCGAGGACGGGCGGACGAAGACGCGCATCCGGCGCCTCGCGGAGGACGAGCGCGCCGAGGCCGTCGCGGAGCTGCTCGCCGGCGGCGACCTCTCCGAGGCGGCGCTCCAGAACGCGCGCGAGTTGATCGAGGGCGGCCGGATCACGGGCGACGGCGAGTGAGCCGCCACGAGAAGTTGCTCAACCTCGTGCTTCGAGGGACGTCCGATGCGTCCATCGCGTTCGACGACCTTCGGTTTCTCCTGCTCCGTCTTGGGTTCGAGGAGCGGACGCGGGGAAGCCACCACATCTTCCGCCGTGACGGCATTGATGAGCGGGTCAACCTTCAACGAGATGGGTCGAACGCGAAGCCCTATCAGGTGAAGCAGGTCCGCGGCGTTATCCTGAAACACCGACTTGCCAGCCCGACGTGATGCACAAGTACGAAATCATCCTATTCTGGAGCGCCGAGGACGACGCGTTCGTCGCCGATGTGCCGGAGCTTCCCGGCTGTACCGCTCATGGAGCAACGCAGGCGGAGGCGCTCGCGAATGCCCAAGATGCCATTACACTTTCGATTGACACGGCGTTCGAGTTCGGAGACCCGATCCCGCAGCCAAAGGGGCGGCGGTTGATGCTGGCCTGACCGACCTGTGCTGCGAAGCGCGTCTCATGCTTACACCTGCGTGATGACCATCGAAACAGAACGCGAAGACGACGGCCGCTGGATCGCCGATGTGCCGGAGCTTCCCGGCGTTCTCGCCTATGGTGACACAGAGGAGGAGGCGACGGCGTGCGTTCAGGCGCTCGCGGGGGTGTAAAGATTTCCGTGTAAACGCCGGTGGTCAGGGAAGGGGCACGCGGCCCTCGAAGGCAATCGCGAAGTGGTTCAGCGCCGCCGGCCAGTTCTTGATCGGACGCGTCCACGTCTTCGACAGCTGCGTG
>JBBSQZ010000164.1:0-7674 GCA_038243565.1 Rhodothermales bacterium
ACCGCGTCGGCCAGGAGTCCAACGGCCGCGAGACGCTCACCTTCATCGGCCGCAGCCGCATCTGCGCCCCCAACGCGAAGGTTCTCGCCGAGGCGCCCCGCGGCGCGCCGGCCGTCGTCTCGGCGGAGATCGACCCGCGCGCGGCGCGCGACAAGGCGCTCAACCCGTACAACGACAAGATCGAGAGCAGACGCCCGGAGCTTTATTCGTGACGCTGCCGGTCCCAGTCAGGGCGCGACACGTGCGATCAACCGCGGACCGAGCGCCAGGCGGACAGCTGAGGAGGCAGGCATCACGAGGCGGGTAGTGGCCAGAGAGAACGTACGACTCTACCGCCGCAGCGCCGTGGCGACGGCTGCCTCGACGCGCGCCTCGGGATTGTCCGACAGGTCCGGCGCGAACGCCTCGCCCGTCAGCGTCTCGTAGAGCTCGACGTAGCGCGCGGAGACCTCGGCGACGAACTCGGGGGGAAGGTCGGGCATCGCCTCGCCGTCGCGGCCCTGGAAGCCGCGTGCGATGAGCCACTCGCGGACGAACTCCTTGGAGAGCTGCCGCTGCGGCTCGCCCGCCGCGAGGCGTTCCTCGAAGCCGTCGGCGCGGTAGTAGCGCGACGAGTCGGGCGTGTGGACCTCGTCGATGAGGAGGAGTTGGCCGTTATTGCTATTCCGCCCGAACTCATACTTCGTGTCCACGAGGATGAGGCCGCGCTCCGCCGCGAGCGCCTGGCCGCGGCGGAAGACGGCGAGGGCGAGCGCGTGCGCCTCGTCCAGCGTCGCCGCGTCGAGGATGCCGCGCGAGACGATGTCGGTGAGGGAGATGTCCTCGTCGTGGCCTTCGGCGGCCTTGGTGCTCGGCGTGAGGATCGGCTCGGGGAGCGCCTCGCCCTCGCGCAGGCCGTCCGGAAGCCGAACCCCGCAGAGGTCGCGTCCTCCGCCGCGGTAGACGCGCCACGCGTGGCCGGCGAGGTGGCCGCGGACGACGAACTCGACCGGCAGCGCGTCGCAGCGCACGGCGATCGTCACGTTCGGGTCCGGCACCGACAACACCGCGTTGGGCGCGACGTCGGCCGTAAGCTCGAAGACGCGCGCCGCGAGGCGGTTCAGTACCTGCCCCTTGAGCGGGATCGCCTGCCGGAGCACGTGGTCGAAGGCGGACAGGCGGTCCGTCGTGACGAGCACGAGACGCCCGTCGTCGGTCGCGTACGTGTCGCGGACCTTGCCGCGCGTCCGTCGCCCGAAGGCGAAGTGGGTCTCGACGAGGGGCGGCGGGAGCATCATCTGGGCAGGAGAATCAGTGCGAGGCGTGGGCAGTCGAGCCACGGACGACGAGCGGCACGTCGACCTCCTCGACGGCGGGCCGGAGGCCGGGCTGCGCCATCCGCTGCAGGAGGCGCTCGGTCGCGCGGTGCCCGACGGCCTTCATCTGCTGGTCGACCGTGGTGAGGTTGAGGTAGCGGCTCGTCTTGATATTGTCGTATCCGACGATCGAGACGTCGCGGGGGACGGAGAGACCGGCGTCGCGGGCGTAGGCCCACGCGCCGAAGGCCTGCACGTCCGACGCGGCGAAGACGGCCGTCGGTGGGTCCGGCAGGGCCAGCAGCTCGGCCATCGCCTCGGCGCCAGCTTCCTCAGAGTAGCCGGCGTGCTTCTGCGCCTGGCCTGCGACGACGAGCGCGGCGTCGAACCGCACACCGGCGGCGTCGAGCGCGGCGCGGTAGCCGGTGAGGCGGGGGCCGGTGTTGGTGCTCCACGCGTGCGCCGAGATGAGGCCGATGCGGCGGTGCCCGAGGCCGAGCAGGTGCTCGGTCGCGCGCTGCGCGCCCGCCTCGTCGTCCCACCAGAGCGCGTCGAAGCGCGCCTCGCCGCCGGCCTCCTCGCGCGTCCCGACGAGCACGACCGGCGCGGTGATGCGCGCGAGGCGCTCGGCCGTCTCGCCCTCGACCGGCAGCGACACGAGCAGCAGCCCGTCGACGGCGCCGCGGTCGAGGAACCGCTCGAGCGTCGCGACGGGGTGCTGCGAGCCGAGGTTGCACAGCAGCAGGTCGATGTCGCGCGTCCGGAGCGCGTCCTTGACGCCTTTCAGGACCTCGACGTAGAACGAGGAGGTCGCGGACGGCAACGCTACGGCGAGCGACGTGGTGGACTGCTGCGCGAGCGACCGGGCCGTGCGCTGTGGCTGGAAGCGGAGCGCCTCGATGGACGCCTGCACGCGCTGCCGCGTGGCCTCGGAGACCTCGGAGGACCCGTTGAGCACGCGCGAAACGGTCGAGATGGCGACGCCGGCCGCTGCGGCGACGTCGTAAATCGTGGCGCGTGCGGCCGGCGGGTCGGCCATGGTCTCGTCTCCGGAAGGGGCCGGAAGATAGAGAATGCAGTGAGGCAGTTTGGAGAGGGGGCCGTGTTGACTCTTCCGAAAGGAATGCGACCCCACAGCCTGAAGAGAGGGCGTCTGAAAGCCAGACATTCCCACTCTGCAAACCTCAAACTCCAAACTTCCCCTGCTCCCAGTCCACGTTGAGGAGGCCGCCCTCGGCCTGCCGGAGCGCCTCGGTAGCGTATCGCTTGGCTGCCCGGAGCGCCTCGTCCATGCTCTGCCCCGAGAGGAGGCCGGCGAGCGCTGCGATGGCGAACGCGCTCGAGCCGCCCTCGGGCGTCGGCTCGGGCAGGAGCGGCGCCTCGAACAGGGCGAAGTCCTCTCCGTCGAAGGAGAGGTCGAATGAGAAGGGAGGAGGCGCGCCTGGGGCGGCGGAATCCTCGGCCCCGGGGTCCTCGGCGGCGTCGTAGAAGCGGTACGGCAGCTGCCCGAGGCGGATCACGACGTGGCGCGCGCCGCGGTTGGCGATCCGCTGCGCCGCGACCTGCGCGTCGTCCAACGACGTGATCTCGCCGCCGGTGACGAGCTCGGCGTCGCGCCGCGACAGCGTCACGAGGCGCGGCACGCCGAGGCGCGCGGCCACGGCGTCGATGCCCTGCGCCGAGAGGACCGTCTCGCCGGACGGGCCGGATGCCACGAGGTCCAGCACGACGGGCACGCCGAACGCCTCGCACACGTCGAGCACGACCTCGGCCGTCTGGTGGCCGCCGAGGATCCCGATCTTCACGCCCGCGACGGGCCCGGTCTGGAAGGTGTGGTCCAGCTGCGCCGCGACGGTGTCCGTCGGGACGTCCGTGACGTCGGTCACGCGGCCGCCGCCGGCCATCACGAGCTGCGTGCAGACGGGCACGGGCGCGAACCCGAGCGCGCGTGCCACGAGCAGGTCCGACGTGAGGCCGCGCTCGGAGCCGGCGTAGAGCCCGCCGACGACGGCGAGGCGGGGGGGCGTGGAGATCTGCATCGGCGAGGCGTCGGTGTCTCGGAAGATCGGCCATCTTCACGCCCGGATCCGCCGCCGGGGCACCCGGGCGCCGTGGCCTTTCTATCTTCACCGACGTCACCAGCCGGGGCGTCGTCGGCGGGCGCGTCTTCGAAGACGACCCGGCAGGCGGTGCGCCGTTCTGGATCCTGCTCGGCGCCGAGGCGGGCGGCATCACCGGGACGGTGACGCTCGGCTTTCGTCCCGAAGACCTGTTCCTCGCGAGCGACGCGACCGGCGGCCGTTGCCTCTCCAGGCCGAACGAGGCGGCGCTCGAGGTCGCGGAGCCGACGGTTCCACCGATGGGAACGCCGCTGGGCGCTCGGATCGACCTCGCCAGGATGCACCTGTTCGGCCGCGATACGGGCGTCTCGCTGGCCGCGCGTGAGGCGAACGTAGTCGTCTGAGATCAGGGATTCACAGATCCAGGCGTGAAGCGGGTGTAGGTTGGGTGCGCATGTCGGCCTCTCATACCAGGGCGCCGGTACGCGTCACCCACCCACACCTGTCATGAACAAGCTTTACGTGGTCCTCTTTGGGGCCTTCGCGCTCGCCGCGGTGCCCGCGCTCAGCGGCTGCCAGACCGAGACGCAGACCGAGGTCGAGTCCGACGGCGACGTCGACCGCGACACTGAGATCGGTCTGACGCCGGGCGCCGAGACGACGCTCGACAACGCCGGCTCCAACATGGAGGCCGGCCTCGATTCGGCCGGCGCGGCTGTCCGCGCGGGCGGCAAGGCCGTGATCGACGGCGCCAACGCCGTCGGCGACGCGGTCGACTCGAACGTCGACCTCGGCGACAACGCTGAGAACCAGTAGGCCTCGCCGCCCCGATTCTCCCGCTCGGCGCCGCGGGGCGCTGCAGGCCCGGCCACGTATTGCCGGGCTGCTCTCGGTCTATCTTACCTCCGATAACGTCCCTTATCGCGCCGGCGTAGATTGCGCCTCCGAGGCGCTCCGCCGCGACCCAGAACCCTCGACCCACCCGATGGCAGATCCCAACGTGCAGTTGCTCCACACTGGACCTGAACACGGCGGACTCGTCGTCTCCGAGCCGGCGCCGGCGTTCGCCTTCTCGGACGCTTCGGACCTCGTCCCGCTGTACCTGCTGCGCTACGACCGGCCCAACACGCGCCGCGCATATGCGCGCGATCTTGCCACGTTCTTCGGATCCGGGGTCATCACGCTCAAGATGGCCAGACTCGTGACATTCGCTCACGTCAACGCGTTCGTCGAGGCACTCGAGACCGAAGGCAAGTCCATAGCAACGCTGCGCCGGTACCTGGCCTCACTCCGGGGCTTTTTTGCATGGCTCGTCGCGCTCAGGGCGCTACCTATGAATCCGGCCGACCGGCACCTCGTGCGGCGCATCGCACCCGACCGAGCGCGCGACCGCATCTTTACCGTCCTGACACGTGAGCAAGCCAGGGAACTGATCGATAGCATCGATTTGAACCGTTCTACAGGTCCTCGCGACCGCACGCTCATCGTTACGTTGCTGAACTGCGTGCTGCGCAGATCCGAGGCGGCTTCCATGAACCTCGAACACCTGCGCCGAGCCGGCGCTTACTGGGTGCTGGACCTGCCGGCGGCGAAAGGTGGCTCGAACCAGACAGTCAAGGTTCCGGATCATGTTGCGTTGGCTATAACGGACTTTACCAGGCAGTCCGGGATCAGCGCTGGGCCAGTCTGGCGCTCGCACTCGAACAACGAATCGTGTGGCAGACGGCTGTCCCCGTCAGGCATTTACACGATCGTAAACCGTCAGGCAAAGGTAGCGGGTATTGACGGTGTCGTCGGGGCGCATACATTGCGACATACCGGGTGCACGCTCGCCATCGAAGGCGGCGCCACCATCCAGCAGGTCCAGACGCACGCGCGGCACAAGAATGTCGAGACGACGATGGTCTACGTTCACCAGCGTGACCGGCTCGCCAACAGCGCCGCCGACTTCATCGACCTCTGACCCGGATGCGGAAACGGCGGCGCGGCGGCCGAAGTCCTGTCTCTTCGCCCTCTCCCCTCGCATGCCGCTCTTCTCGAAGAAAGCGCCTCGGCCGGACTACGACCTCATCGTGATCGGCGCGGGGCACAACGCGCTCGTCTCGGCCGCCTACGTCGCACAGGCCGGGTACCGCGTCGCCGTGTTCGAGCGCCGCGACATCGTCGGCGGGGCCGTGTCGACGGTCGAGCACGTGCCAGGCTACCAGTTCGACCTGGGTGGGTCCGCACATATCCTCATCCGCCTCACACCGATCGTCGAGGAGCTCGGCCTCGAGCGGTTCGGCCTCGAGTACATCGAGTGCGACCCGCTCTTCTTCGCGCCGTACGACGACGGCGAGTCCGTGTTCATCTACCGCGACGTCGACCGGACGTGCGAAGGCATCGAGCGGACATTCCCGGGCGAGGGCGACGCGTACCGCCGCTTCGTCGACGAGTGGCGGCCGTTCTCACTGTCGGTTCGAGACGCGTTCCTCGCCACGCCGAGCCCGTTCGAACTGGGCAAGGCGTTCGCGTTCGGCGAGTCCGCGAAAATGGACTGGCAGAGTGCTCTCGGCACGATTTTGCGTCCATACGGCGAAGTCGTGGACCAGTACTTCACTGAGGAGAAGGTCAAGACGCCCCTCGTGTGGATGGCCGCGCAGAGTGGTCCTCCGCCGACGGAACCGCTAACGGCGCCGTTCCTGCTGTGGCACCCGCTCTACCACGAGAGCGGCGTCGCGCGCCCGCGCGGCGGCTCGGGCGGCCTCACGAAAGCGCTCCGCGCGCACATCGAGGCGCACGGCGGCGACGTGTTTACCAGCCAGCCCGTCCGCGAGATTCTCGTCGAGGGAACGACGGCCGTCGGAGTTCGCACCGATGATGGCATTGCAACAGCACGCGCAGTTCTATCCGGCGCACATGCCATCGAAACGCTCGCACATCTGCTCCCCGAGGCGCACCGCCCGCCACAGGCCGCCGGCCTACGCACCGGCAACGGCTTTGGCGCTGTGCTGCGCCTCGCGCTCGACAAGCCCGTCCGCTACGCCGCCCATCCGGGCGACGACGCCCGGATCGCGCTCCAGCTCGTCTGCCGCGACCGCCAGCAGATCCACGACGCGTACGCGGACTACCTTAAGGGCAAACCCGCCACGGATCCGCCCATCGTCGGCATGTCGTTCTCTGCCGTCGACGACACGCTTGCGCCGCCCGGCGGCGAAGTGCTCTGGCTCTGGGCGCAGTACTTTCCGTACGAGATGACCGGCGGGCGCCACTGGGACGACATCGGCGAAGAAGTGGCCGACTCGATCCTTGACACGTTCGAGAAGGTCGCTCCGGGCACGCGCGCCTCGGTCGTGGGCAGCCTCTTCCAGCACCCGCTGTGGCTCGAGCGCGAGCTCGGGCTGATCCGCGGCAACGTGATGCACCTCGAGATGAGCCTGGACCAGATGTTCGCGCTGCGTCCGGCCCTCGGCTTCAGCGACTACACGGCGCACCTCGACGGCCTCTTCCTGACCGGTGCGAGCACGCACCCCGGCGGTGGCATCATGGGCGCCTCGGGGCGCAACGCGGCGCGCGTCGTGCTGAAGCATCTGGGGTGAGCGGGAATAGGCCAGCGACCTTCTGGCTGACGTGCGTCTAACGGTCTCACGCTTATCCAAACGATGACGTACCTCCAGTTCCACCTTGCGTTCACGCTGCCCGTTCTCGTCGTGCTCGCGGTCGTCCACGCGCGCCGCGGCGAGCCCGGGGCGTGGCGGTGGCTCGTCGCGGTCGTCGCCCTCGCCGTGGCGTACACGACGCCGTGGGACAACTACCTGGTCTACCGCGGCGTGTGGACCTATCCTGAATCGGCCGTCGTCGGCACGGTCGGCTACGTCCCGATCGAGGAGTACGCGTTCTTCGTCATCCAGACGCTCATCGCAGGTCTGTTCTACCTCGTCCTGCGCGGCTACGGGCGCCTCGAGGCCCGGCCCGCACCGATGCCCGCGTGGTGGCGCCCGGCCCTGCTGGCCACGTTTGTCGGACTGACGGGACTCGGGGCTGGGCTACTACTCTCGTCGAACGACCCTGCGCTCTACATGGGCCTCATCCTCGCCTGGGCGCCGCCGGTTCTCGCAGGAATGTGTGTCGTTGGGGCGCAGAAGGTGTGGGATGAGCGGGTCCGGGTGTTCTGGTCAATAACGGTCGTCACCCTCTATCTGTGGATCATCGACCGCGTCGCGATCGGGATCGGCATCTGGGACATCGCCGACGCCTACCGCCTCCACATCGACCCGTTCGGCCTGCCCCTCGAGGAGGCGATCTTTTTCGTCGTCACCACGACGCTGTGCGTCTTCGGG
>JBBSQZ010000165.1:0-7666 GCA_038243565.1 Rhodothermales bacterium
CCTCTGGCCCGCCGCAACACGAGCACCCGCTGAACTCAGCGCGCCCGGTACCGGCAGACCCGAGGTGGGCCCCACGCGATCGGAACGGAACGCGTGCGGCCCGGCTGGCACTTCCCGGTCGGAACGATCGGCGCGCGTGCACTCCCTTCGACGCCCGTCGGCCCGAAGGCCTGGGGTCGGAGCGCGTCCTCCGGTGCGTCTCCCGCGCGCCGCGGCGAACCGCTTGGCACAACCGGACCGAGCGGTCCGGGCAGGAGGAAACCGGTGGCGACGCCGGAGATCGGCGTCGGGTGCGCGGGGATTCCGGGTGGGAAGCCCTCATGCAGCCTGAACTCGCCATCACGCCAAAGAGCCGGGCCGCCGGAGCGGCCGTGTGCGCTGGGCACGCCCTGAGAGTAGGCCACCGGGGCGACCCGGGTCAAGGTGAAGGACAGGTTAAGTTGTCCACCGTAACCCGTTCCGACGAGCCCTCGAGGCGAGGTCGGCTCTCCCCTCTCTCCCACGATCTGCCGCAACCCGGTGCGGCCCTTGCCCATGTCTTTGCTGCTCGCCACACCCCTCCCCACCGCTCTCGCCGCCGAGGCGCGCGCCGTCGTGGACGGCCTCCGCTCGGACGCGCCGCCGAAGGAGCGCGCCGCCCGCGCCACGGCGCTCATCCTCGCCATCTCGGAGGAGTCGCTCCGGTACCACTTCCGCGAGCCGCTCCAGACGCTCGGCGTCGGGATGCTCACGCGCAAGTCGCTCGAGGTGGCGCTGGACCTCGCGCTGCGCGGCATCGGCAGCTCGATCCGGACCGTCCTCGGGGGCTTCGACGACGGCCAGCTGAGCCGCGTCGCGGACATGATCGAGGTGCGCCTCTACCCGGACCCGCACGCGTGACGTTGGGCCAGTGCAGGGCTGTTAAGTGCTAAACCCCACCCTATTCTCTACACCGTTATCCCGCGCCGAAGGCCGGCGCAGCCCACGGAGCGAGCCCTCGGCGAGCGCAGTTGAGGGATCTCGACGCACATCTGGGGCCGCTACGGCCTGACCCACCGCCCATTCGGCTTCGCTCAGGGCAGGCTGTCGAGATCCCTCGACAAGCTCGGGACGACGTTGTTTGTGAATGTGAGTAAAACCAGAAATTTAGAACTCAATGGCCCTGCTGGGCCAGTGGGATGGGGCCAGTATCAAGTCGCAGTCGCGCAGACACCAATCCTGCCACTGGCCATTGCCTATTGGCCCCCTCCCCGCTTGGCGCCCTTCAGGCCGCCGAGGCTCGCCGTCGAGAGCAGGTTCGTCTCGTAGGAGCGGACGCGGCCGGCCTCGGCGGCGTGGCGCTCGAGCGCGAGGCGGATCATCCGGTCCAGGAGCGTCGCAAAGGGGACGCCCGACGGCTCCCAGAGGTAGAAGCTCAGCGAGCCAGGGATCGTGTTGATCTCGTTGAAGTAGAGCTGCCCGTCGGCGTCGTCGAGGAGGAAGTCGATGCGGGCGACGCCGGAGCACTCGAAGAGGCGGAAGACCTGGACGGCCATCGCGCGGGCGGCGGCCGTGTCGGTCTCCGAGAGAGGCGCCGGGATGAGGCGGTCCAGCGAGGCCATGCCCGCCGAGCCGCCGCCGCCCTTGCGTCCCATCGTCTTGGCGCCACGCGGCGCGCCCTTCTTGCCGCCGCCGCCGCGCTGGTACTTCTCGGCGAACGTCAGGAGCGCCTCGCCCGTCGAGCGGACGGGCTCCTCGAGGACAGACGCCTGCGCCTCGCGCGGGCTTCCGAGGACCGAGCAGTTGACCTCGCGCAGAGCCGTCACCGCCTTCTCGACGAGGACCTTCTCGTCGTAGCGCAGCGCCTCCTCGACGGCCGCGTCGACCGCCTCGCGGGTGTCCGCCTTCGAGATGCCGATGGACGAGCCGAGGCGCGCCGGCTTCACGACGACCGGCAGGCCGAGCTCCGCCTCGACGCGGTCCAGCCAGTCGGATTCGGCGCCGGCCCAGTCCGTCTCGCGGAACGAGACCCACGGGACGACCGGCACGCCCTGGTCGCGGCAGACGACCTTCGTCAGCACCTTGTCCATGCCGAGCGCGGAGCCGAAGACGCCCGAGCCGGTGTACGGCGCGCCGAGCGTCTCGCAGAGCCCCTGCATGGCGCCGTTCTCGCCGGGCCCGCCGTGGAGGCCGAGGAACAGCACGTCCACGGCCGCCGCGAAGGGGGTGCGGAAGAGGCTACGGCGGTCCGTCCCGACGAGGCGCGCGCCGGGGGCGCCCTCGCGGCGCTGGAGCGTGACCTCCGTCGCGCCGGCCGTGAGCGCGTCGAGGTCGCGGTAGCGCTCGATGTCCAGCAGGCCCTCGCCGGTGTAGAAGCGGCCGGCCTTCGAGACGTAGACCGGGACCGGCACGTAGGACGCGCGGTCCATCGCCGCCGCCGCCTGAAGGCTCGTGATGACGCTCACCTCGTGCTCGGGCGAGACGCCGCCGAAGACGACGCCGACGGTGAGGACGGGCATGTGGCGCGAGGCGAGTGGGGCGGCAATCTCGCACCGCGGCGCGGGCAGGGCACGCGGCCGTGCCCGCCCGAGCGGCACCCGCACGCCGTCTTCGCACCCGTTTCGGGGGCGTCGGCCCGGGGCAGGTCCCTCCCGCCGCTAGCTTCGCGCGGAGGGGGTCGCCCCCGCACGCGCCTTTCATCGTCTCAACCCGCATTCGTCATGTCCGTTCGCTTTGTCGGCCTCCTGCTCGGGGCCGTGCTGCTCGCCGCCTGCGGTGGCACTCGTCCGATGTCCGATGGTCCCGACGCCTCCGGCGCGCCTGTCGTCGCCCGGTGGACCGGCGCGGCGCTCTCGCTGCCGCAGTTCGAGGACGCCTACAGCGCGACCGAGAGCGCGCTCTCCGACTCCAACATGACGGGCCCCGAGCGGCGCCGCGACTTCCTCGAGCGCTACACCGACTTCCAGCTCAAGGTCCTCGCGGCTCGCCAGGCGGGCTACGACCGCGACTCGTCGTACCTCGCCGAGGTCGCCGAGTACCGCGACCAGCTCGCGGGGCCGTACTTCACGGATCGCCAGATCCTCGACGACATCGTCCGGGACATCTACGACAAGCAGGCCGAGCAGGTCTCCGTGAGCCACCTCCTCATCCGCGTCGGGCCGTACGCGCCCGCCCCGGACACGCTCGCCGCGTACTCGCGCGCCGTCGCCATCCGCGACTCGATCCGCGCCGGCGCCTACACGTTCGAGGCGGCCGCGCGGCGCTACTCGCAGGACCCGAGCGTCGCCCAGAACGGCGGCGCGCTCGGCTTCATCACGGGCGGCCAGACGGTCCTCCCGTTCGAGAACGCGGCCTACGGCACGCCCGTCGGCCAGATCGGCGGGCCCGTCCGCACGCAGTTCGGCTACCACCTCGTCGACGTCACGGACCGGCGCCCCGCGCCGGCGCAGATCCGCGCGCGCCACATCCTCATCCGCCCGACCGGCCCCACCGTGGCCGACACGGCCGCGGCGCGCACCGAGGTCGCGGCGCTCGCGGCGCGCGTCGCCGCGGGCGAGGACTTCCAGGCGCTCGCGCGGCAGTACTCGCAGGACCCCGGCTCGGCGCAGCAGGGCGGCGACCTCGGCGTGTTCGGCCCCGGCCGCATGGTGCCGCAGTTCGAGGTGGCCGCGTTCGCGCTCCAGAACCCCGGCGACGTCTCGCCGCCGGTGCAGTCGTCGTTCGGCGTCCATCTGATCCAGCTCGAGGAGCGCCTCCCGCGCCAGACCTATGAAGAGGGCTACGACCAGATCCGCCAGCAGGCGCTGCGCCTGCCGCGGACGGCGCTCAAGCGCCGCGCCATCGGGCGCACCTTCCGCGAGGAAAACGGCGGACGCTTCGACGCCGGGGCGGTCCGCGCCGCGCTCGGCCAGTTCCCCGCCGACTCGGCCTACGTCCGCGCCACCCGCGACGGCTTCGGCTCGATGGGCGACGCGACCTTCGCCGTCATCGGCGACACCGTGCTGACGGTCTCGCGCCTCCAGGACGTCTACCGCCGCACGCGCGTCGGCGACGACCCGGTCGAGACGCTCGTCGCCGTGGCCGAGGACTACGCCGACGAGCGGTCGGTCGAGCAGGCCGTCGCGGCGCTCGAGACGCGCGACCCCGAGTTCAGCCGCGTCTTCCGCTCGTACTCGGACGGCGTGCTGTACTTCCGCGTCGCCGAGGACAGCGTCTGGACGCCGGCCAAGGACGACGAGGCGGGCCTGCGGGCCTACTACGCCGCCCACCGCGGCCAGTACCGCTGGCCGGACCGCCGCCGCGCGCTCGCCTTCCGCACGCCCGGCGACTCGGTCCTGCACGTCATCGTGAACGAGCTCGACGCCGGCCGCGCGCCCGCCGCGATCTACGCCGAGCACCAGGGCGGCCGCTTCAGCCTGCGCCTCGACACGGTCTACGTCGCCGACTCGACGCAGACGGCGCTGGACCGCGTGCTGAGCCTCACCCCGGGCCAGCACTCGGACGTCGTCGCCGAGCGGACGCGCCTCGCGGTCTACGTCTACGACGGCCTCGAGCCGGCGCGCGAGAAGACGTTCGACGAGGCCCGCGCGGAGCTCGTCTCGGGTTACCAGACGGACCTCGAGCGGGCGTGGGAGCGCCGCCTGCGCGCCCGCTACGACGCGCGGACGTTCCCGGACCGCCTCCCGCCCGTCGGGCCGCCTCATCCGTCGACAACCGGCGGCGCCCGCCTCGGCGGCTGACGCCGACGCTTTTACTGCCCCGGCGGGGGCCGGTCGCCCTGCCCCCGGCGGGGCCGTTCTTCGGTCTCGTGATCGAGACGCCTCCGGTCGCGTCGCCTCGGTCGGACGGAGACGCGCCAGCGGCGCGTCTCTCCGGGTCCCGCTTCGTGACAGGCCTTCTGCCGGACTCCACTGCGGCGCCTCGGTCCATCAACATCCGCCTCTGACCGACTGGCAACGTGCGCCCCCGAGGTGGGCAGTTGGTCTGCGCCTCTCTGGGTGCACGGATTCTGCGCCGCGGCGCGTTGAGCGACACCAGCCGACCGCACCCCGTCCCGTCGGCCTTCCACACCTTCCGTTTCTCGATGCGCGCCTCTCTGCTTCTCCTCTGCCTCCTCGCCGCCAGCGCGGTGACGCGCCCCGCCGCGGCGCAGCCCGCCGCCGGCACGCGCCTCGACGGCATCGCGGCCGTCGTCGGCGACCGCGTGGTGCTCCTCTCCGAGGTCGACGCGCTCGCGCAGCAGACGGCCGCCGCCCAGCGGCCGGCCATCGCCGTCACGCCCGACCTGTGGAGCCGCGCGCTCGACCAGCTCGTCGACCGCCAGATCATCATCGACAACGCCCGCCGCGACACGACCATCTCGGCGACCGACGAGGAGGTCCGCGCCGAGGTCGACCGCAACATCGGGCAGCTCGTCCAGCAGACGGGCTCCGAGGCGGCGCTCGAGGAGGCCTACGGCCGGCCTGTCGGCGACATCCGGACCTCGATCACGGACGACGTCCGCGACGACATCCTGCTGCAGCGCTACCGCGGCCGCCGCCTGCGAACGGTCCAGACGACGCCCGGCGAGGTCCGGGCGTGGTTCGAGCGCATCCCGGCCGCCGAGCGGCCCGAGATCCCCGAGCAGGTCCGCGTGGCCCACGTCGTCCGCATCCCGGAGCCGTCGGCGCGCGCGCGCGCGGAGGCGCGCTCCTTCACCGAGGGCCTCCGTGACTCCGTCGCGACCGGCCGCGCGACCATCGGCGACCTCGCCAACCGCTACTCCACGGACCCCGGCAACACCAACCGCGACGGCACCAAGAACGGCGGCGCGTACCGCAACTTCTCGCTGCGCGACCTCGACCCGACCTTCGCCGCCGCCGCCGCCGCGCTCGAGCCCGGCGGCCTCTCCCAGGTCGTGGAGTCGTCCTTCGGCTACCACGTCATCCGCCTCAACGAGCGCACCGGCGACCGCGTCTCGTTCGCCCACATCCTCATCCCGGTCTCGCGCTCCGGCCTCGACACCGAGGGCGCGCGCCAGATGCTCGGGACGCTCCGCGACTCGGTCGTGACGATGGGCGTCCCGTTCGAGGCCATCGCGCGGCGCAACTCGCAGGACCCGTACTCGGCCGCGCGCGGCGGCTTCGTCTCGAACCCGCAGACCGGCGAGCGCGACATCGTCCTCGAGGCCCTCGGCCCGCTCTGGAAGGCGACCGTGGACACGATGGCCGTCGGCCAGGTCTCGGGCATCGCGCCTGTGACGCTGCTGGACGCCAGCCAGACGCAGGTCCTCCACTTCGTGCTCCTGCAGAAACGGTCCCCCGCGCACACGCTCAGCCTCGACGACGACTACGCGCTGCTCTCGGACTACGCCCTCCGCGACAAGCGGCAGATGGAGCTCCGCACGTGGGTCGACGGCCTCCGCCGCACGACGTACGTCGACATCCGCGCCGACCGCTACGTCCCGGCCGAGCCCACCGCCTCGACCACGACTCGATGATCGACCCGACCGACCCGGCCGCCGCCGGCCACCTCGCCGAGGCAGCCCGCCGCCTCCGCGCTGAGGTCGCGAAGCAGGTCGTCGGGCAGGACGACGCCGTCGAGGGCCTCCTCGTGACGCTGCTCGCGCGCGGCCACGCGCTGCTCGTGGGCGTGCCCGGCCTCGCCAAGACGCTCCTCATCCGCTCGCTCGCGGACGCGCTGCACCTCTCGTTCTCGCGCGTCCAGTTCACGCCGGACCTCATGCCGGGCGACATCACCGGCACCGAGATCATCGAGGAGGACCCGGCGACGGGCCGCCGGCGCTTCCGCTTCGTCGAGGGCCCGCTCTTCGCCAACGTCGTCCTCGCGGACGAGATCAACCGGACGCCGCCCAAGACGCAGGCCGCGCTCCTCGAGGCGATGCAGGAGGGCCACGTCACCGCGCAGGGCAAGTCGCTCGCGCTCCCGAAGCCGTTCTTCGTCCTCGCCACGCAGAACCCGATCGAGCAGGAGGGCACGTACCCGCTGCCCGAGGCGCAGCTCGACCGCTTCATGTTCACGCTCGTCCTCGACTACCCGCCGTTCGCGGACGAGGTCGCGATCGTGCGCCAGACGACGGGCGCGGAGCCCGAGGCCATCCAGCCCGTCCTCTCGGCCGAGGACTTGCAGGCGTACCAGCAGCTCGTCCGCAACGCGCCCGTCGCGGACTCGGTCGTGGAGCACGCCGTGCGCCTCGCGGCGCGGACGCGGCCGGGGCGCGCCGGCGCGCCGGCCTTCGTGACCGAGTGGCTGTCCTACGGCGCTGGCCCGCGCGCCTCGCAGTACCTCGTCCTCGCCGCCAAGGCGCTCGCCCTGCTGGACGGCCGCCTGACGCCGCTGACAGACGACGTGGACCGCGCGGCGCTGCCCGTGCTGCGGCACCGGATCGTGACGAACTACGCCGCCGAGGCCGAGGGCGTCCGCCCTGAAGACGTCATCGAGCGTCTCGTCCGCGGCGTGTAGCCTGCGCCTCGATGGGGCACGCCGCGGGCACTCGCCCGGACGCGAAGCGTCGGCGTAGACTCCGGGATGCCGTCGCCCCCGCGCGCCGCGCGCTCGCGCCCGGCCTTCCTGCTCGCCGCCCTCACGCTCCTCGGCGCTGCCTGGCTCGGCGCGTGCTCCCGCGACGCGCCAGCCCCGCCCCCCCCGCCCGTCGCTCCGCCTCAGCCAGCACGGACGGCGACGGCCGCGCCGCCGAGGCGCCCGGCAC
>JBBSQZ010000166.1:0-7651 GCA_038243565.1 Rhodothermales bacterium
ATGGCACCGACCGCGCGCCCGAGGTGCCCGTCGAGCGGCTGGCCGTGAGCGCCTACACCGTCCCCACCGATCGCCCCGAGAGCGACGGCACGAAGGCCTGGGACTCGACGACGCTCGTGCTCGCCGAGGCGACGGCCGGGGGCGTGACCGGGCTCGGCTACAGCTACGCGCCCGTCGCAGCGGCGCACCTCGCCGTTGATCTGCTGGCCGAGACCGTGACCGGGCTGGGCGCGCTCGACGTCGGCGCGGCGTGGCACGCGATGCAGCACACCGTCCGCAACGTCGGCCGCGATGGGATCGCCGCCCGCGCCATCGCCGCCGTGGACGCGGCGATGTGGGACCTCAAGGCGCGCCTCCTCGGGCGGCCGCTCGTCGTCGCCCTGGACGCCGTCCGCCGCCGGGTGCCCGTCTACGGCAGCGGCGGCTTCACGTCCTACACCGACGACGAGCTCCGCGACCAGCTCGCGGGCTGGCGCGCCGACGGCATCACGATGGTCAAGATGAAGGTGGGCCGCCACCCCGAGCGCGACCTCGCCCGCGTCCGTCTCGCCCGCGAGACCGTCGGCGACGACGCCGGGCTGATGGTGGACGCCAACGGCGCGCTCACGCGCAAGCAGGCCCTCTACTTCGCCCACGCCTTCGCCGCCGAGTGCGGCGTGACGTGGTTCGAGGAGCCGGTCTCGTCGGACGACCTCGGCGGACTCCGGCTCCTCCGCGACTCCGGACCGCCGGGGATGGAAATCACTGCTGGAGAGTATGGCACGAGCGTCTTCGACTTCCGCCGCCTCCTCGACGCCGGGGCCGTCGATTGCCTCCAGGCCGATGCCACGCGCTGCGCCGGCCCGACGGGCTTTTTGCAGGCGGGCGCGCTCTGCGCCGCGCACACGCTCGACCTCTCGGCCCACACCGCGCCGAGCCTCCACGGCCACCTCGGCTGCGCCGTCGTCCCGTTCCGCCACGTCGAGTACTTCCACGACCACGTCCGCCTCGAAGCGCTCCTCTTCGACGGCGCCCTCACGCAGCGCGACGGCTACCTCGAGCCCGACCGCACCGCGCCCGGCAACGGCCTCGCCCTCCGGCGGTCCGACGCCGACCCCTACTGCGTCTTTCGCAGTGCCTGATTCCCTCGCCGCCTGAGCCCCTGTCTCCATGTCTGGTTCTCTCCGCATCCGCAGCGCGCTCGTTGCGCTGGCAGGCGTTGCCACTCGCGCCCTGTGGGAGCGACGCCTGCGCCCGACTGCCACGGCCTCGGCCGCGCGGCGGCTCCGGGCCGGGGCTGCTACGCTCGCCACGACCGTGCTCCTCGACAGCGCCGCCGAGCACTACCGCGGCGGGTTCTACAACCCGACGATGTACCTGGCACCGGCCGTATCCGCCTCCACGATTGCGGCCTCGGCGGGCGGGCCGGGCGCGCTCCAGCGTAGCGTCTTCGGGCTCGCCGGGCTCACCGGCCTCGTGGGCACAGGCTTCCACGTCTACAACGTGGCGCGGCGGACGGGCGGCTTCCGGTGGGAGAACCTGCTCTACGGCGCGCCGCTGGCCGCGCCCGTCGGGATCACCGCCGCCGGGCTGGCGGGGCTCGCGGCGCAGTCGCTCGACGGAGACGGCCGGTTGCTCGGGCTTCCGGCCGGGCCACTTCTCATGGCCGGGGCGGCGGCCGGGCTCGCCGGGACGGCCGCCGAGGCGGGCCTGCTCCACTTCCGCGGGGCCTTCCACGACCCGTTCATGTGGTTGCCCGTGACGGTGCCGCCGCTCGCGGCCGTCGCGCTCGGGCTCGCTGCGGCGCGCCCGTCGCGCGGTACGCTCGGCGCGGCCCGCCTCCTCACCGAGGCCACCGTCGGCGTCGGCCTCCTTGGCGTCGGCTTCCACGCGCTCGGAGTGGCCCGCAATATGGGCGGCTGGAAGAACTGGACTCAGAACCTCCAGGTCGCTCCGCCGCTGCCCGCGCCGCCGTCCTTCACCGGCATGGCCCTCGTAGGGCTGGCCGGCCTCACGCTGCTGGCCCACGACCGATGAGCAACGTCCCCCAGACTCCGTACCCCGGCTACGACGTCCTCGACACATGGAACTCGTCCTCGTGGAACGACGCCACGCGGGAGGTCGTCGATCGGCGCCTCCGCGAGGTCCCTGAGCGGCGGTTCCTCTCCGAGGATCATTACGCGACACTCGAGGCCGTCGTGGCCCGGCTCGTCCCCCAGCCCGACCGGCCGGGCGACCCGGTTCCGATCGCGCCCTGGCTCGACCACCGCCTCGACACCGATGGCGGCGAGGGCTTCCGCAAGGCGTCCGTGCCGCCGCAGCGGGAGGGCTGGCCGCAGGGGCTCCGCGCGCTCGACGCCGAGGCGAGAGCGCGACACGGCGCGCCCTTCACCGCGCTCGGCGCCGAGCAGCAGGACGCCCTCCTCCACCGCGTCCAGCAGGGCGAGGTCCAGCAGGGCGAGGTCGAAGGGGAGCCCTGGGTTGGGCTCCCCCCGGACACCTTCTTCTCCGACGTGCTCTCGGCCGCCCTCGGCGTCTACTACGCCCACCCGGCGGCGTGGAGCGAGATCGGCTTCGGCGGCCCCGCCAGCCCGCGCGGCTACGTCCGCCTCGGTGCCGACCAGCGCGACCCCTGGGAGGCCGAGCCACGGCAGACGCGATGACCGACGACATCCTCACCACACCGCGTGCCTGCGAAGGCCGCGCCCCCGACGTCTTCAGCGCGGACCCCGAGGCGTGCGTGCCCATGCGCACCTACGCCGACGACGACGAGGTGGATTTCGCGATCGTCGGTACCGGAGCCGGCGGCGGCACCCTCGCCTGCAAGCTCGCCGAGGCGGGCTTCCGCGTCGTCGCCCTCGACGCGGGACCCTTCTGGCGGCCCCTCACCGACTTCGCCTCCGACGAGCGCGCGCAGGAGCCGCTCTACTGGACCGACGAGCGGATCACTGCCGGCGACGACCCCATCGAGCTGGGCAGCAACAACAGCGGCCGGGGCGTCGGCGGGAGCACGCTCCACTTCACGATGGTCTCGCTCCGGTTCCGGCCGGAATGGTTCCAGAGCCGGAGCCGGCTCGGCTACGCGCTCGACTGGCCGCTCGCGTACGACGACCTCGCGCCGTACTACACCGAGGCCGAGGACGCCCTCAAGATCTCGGGTCCGGTTCGCTACCCGTGGGGCCCCCCGCGCAGGCGCTACCCCTACCGCCCCCACGAGCCGAGCGCCAGCGGTCTCGTCCTCGCCCGCGGTTGCGAGCGCGCCGGCTACGCGTGGGCGAGCGTGCCGCTGGCGACGCTCTCGGCACCGCACGGGCGGGCGCATCCGTGCGTCTACCGCGGTTTCTGCGCCGCCGGCTGCTCGACGAACGCGAAGCAGAGCGTGCTCGTGACGTGGATCCCCCGGGCCCTCGCCGCCGGGGCCGAGATCCGAGACCTCGCCTTCGTCGGGCAGGTCGAGACGGGCGGCGACGGCCGCGCCACAGGCGTGGTCTACCACCGCGACGGCGCGTGGCACCGCCAGCGGGCGCGCCACGTTGTCGTGGCCGGCTACAGCATCGAGACGCCGCGGCTCCTGCTCAACTCGGCGACGGGCGCCTTCCCGGACGGCCTCGCCAACTCCAGCGGCCTCGTCGGGGCCGGGCTCATGGTCCACGCCAACGACGGCGTGTATGGCACGATGGACGAGGAGATCCGCTGGTACAAGGGGCCGCCGGTCATGACGCTCTCCGAGCACTGGAACTACTGCGACGACAAGGACTTCCCCGGCGGGTACGCCTTCATGAGCCAGGGGCCGCTCCCGATCGCGTGGGCGCAGTCGGTCGCCCAGAACCGGGGGCTGTGGGGGCTCGACCTCCGCCGCTACCTGATGGACTACAACCGGATGGCCGGGCTCAAGATCGTCGGCGAGGTGGAGCCGCAGGACGCGAACCGCGTCGAGCTGGCCGACGCGGAGGACGCCCTCGGGCTGAGGATCCCGCGCGTCTCGTTCTCGTACTCCGCCAACGACCGCAGGCTGAAGGCGCACGCCCGGCGCACGATGCGCGAGACGCTCAGCGCGGCGGGCGCCCGCGACCTGTGGGAGGCCGACGGCACGGCGCACCTCATGGGCGGCTGCCGCATGGGGTCGGACCCCGCCACCAGCGTCACGAACGCCGATGGGCGGACGTGGGACGTCCCCAACCTCTGGATCTGCGACGGCTCCCTCTTCCCCACCGGTGGCGGCGTCAACCCGTCGCTCACCATCCAGGCCCTCGCCTGCCGCATCGGCGACCGCATCACGACGATGGCGCACCGCGGCGAGCTCTGACTTCTTCTCTCTCCGTTCTCTCTGCCATGCTGACCTCCAACTGGACGCTGAGGCGCCGCGACCCGAATCTCCTCGCGGGCGCCGTCGCGGGCCTCGCAGGTGGCCTCGCGGCCTCGTGGATCATGAACCAGTTCCAGGCCGCCGTCCCGCTCAAGTCCTTCAAGGCGCTTCTCGGGGAGGGCGGCGGCGCGTCGTCCGGGTCGTCCTCGGGCGGCGAGAGCGCGGAGCCCGCGACGGTGCAGGCGGCCGAGGCGGTCTCCGAGGGCGTCCTCGACCACGAACTGACGGACGACGAGAAGGAGTGGGCCGGCCCGGCCGTCCACTACGCCTTCGGCTCGGGCGCGGGGCTGGTCTACGGCCTGCTGGCGGAGGGCAAGCCGGAGGTCACGGCGGGCCTCGGCCTCCCCTTCGGCGCGGCGTTCTGGCTGACGGCCGACGAAGGCGCCGTGCCCGCGCTCGGGCTCTCGAAAGCCCCGTGGGCGTACCCGTCGTCGGTCCACGTCTACTCTCTCGTCTCGCACCTCGTCTACGGGCTCTCGGCCGAGGCCGTCCGCCGCCTCGTCCGCGCCTCTCTCCGGTAGCCCCATGAACACTCCTCCTCTCGTCGTCGCCCTCACGGGGGCCAGCGCCGGCGCCGGACGTGCCACGGCCCGCGCCTTTGCCCGCCGCGGCGCACACATCGGCCTCCTGGCTCGCGGGACCGAGCGCCTTGAGGCCACGGCGCGCGAGGTCGAGGCGCTCGGTGGCCGGGCCGTCGTCGTGCCCGGCGACGTGGCGAACCCCGACGACCTCGAGCGGCTCGCCGCCGAGACGGAGGCCGCCTTCGGCCCGCTCGACGTCTGGGTCAACAACGCGATGGCGACGGTCTACGGCGAGGTCCACGAGGTCGAGCCCGACGAGTTCAGGCGCGCCACCGAGGTGACGTACCTCGGGCAGGTCTACGGCGCGCAGGCGGCGCTGCGGCGGATGCGCCCCCGCGACGCGGGCACCATCGTGTTCGTGGGGAGCGGGCTGGCGTACCGCGGCATCCCGCTCCAGAGTGCCTACTGCGGGGCCAAGCACGCCGTCCAAGGGTTCTTCGAGTCCCTCCGCTCGGAGTTGATCCACCAGAAGAGCGGCGTCGCCGTGACGATGGTCCAGCTCCCGGCCCTCAACACGCCGCAGTTCGGGTGGGCGCGCACCAAGCGGACCCACACCCCTCGACCGGCTCCGCCGGTCTACGCGCCCGAAGTCGGGGCCGAGGCCGTCGTCTTCGCGGCCACCGACGGGCGCGGGCGCCGCGAGGTCTGGGTGGGGACCTCGACGGTCAAGGCGATCCTCGCCGAGCGCGTCGCACCGGGCCTGCTCGACCACTACGTCGCCCGGACGCTCTACGACGGCGAGACGACCGACCAGCCCGTGGCCGCGGACCGCCCGGACAACCTGTTCGAGCCCGTTGCGGGGGACCCCGGCGCCGGGGGCGCGTTCGGCGACGAGGCCCGGGCGGCCAGCCCGCAGCTCTGGGCCACGCGGCACCGGCCCTGGGTGCTCGGCGCGGCGTGCCTCGCCGTCGCCGCCCTCGCGACACGCCTCCGTTCCTGACCTTCCCCTCCCCTCATGCCCCGTCCGCTGTCCCAGCAGGTCGTCGTCGTCACTGGAGCCTCCAGCGGCGCCGGTCTCGCCACCGCCCAGGCCGCCGCAGCGCGCGGAGCGCGCGTCGTCCTCGCCGCCCGTAACGCGTCCGACCTGGAGGCCGCGGCCGCGGCCATCCGCGCCTCGGGCGGCGACGCCCTCGCCGTCCCCACCGACGTCACCGACGCCGAGGCGGTCGAGTCGCTGGCGGCGCGCGCCGTCGAGGCGTACGGGCGCATCGACACCTGGGTCAACAACGCCGGCGTGACGGCCTACGCGACGTTCCGCGAGCAGTCCGTCGAGGACTTCTGGCAGGTGATGCGCGTCAACGTGCTCGGCCAGATCCACGGCGCCAAGGCGGCGCTCCCGCACCTGGAGCGGAGCGCGGGCGCGCTGATCTGCACCGGGAGCGTGCTCTCGGACCTCTCGGTCCCGACCCAGGCCGCCTACTGCGCCTCGAAGCACGCCATCAGGGGGTGGGTCGAGGCGCTCCGGATCGAGCTCGCGCAGGCGGGTTCGCCCGTCCGCGTGACGCTCATCCGGCCGGCGTCGATGAACACGCCCCTCTTCGAGAAGGCCAAGACGCAGCTCGGCGCCGTGCCCCAGCCGCTCGGGCCGACCTACGAGCCGGAGGTCTACGCCGCGGTCGTGCTTCGCGCGGCCGAGGGCGACGAGCGCGACGCGTTCGTCGGCGGGGCCGGGTGGGGCGCCACGCTGATGGCCCGCGTCAGCCCGACGCTCGTCTCGGCCTTTATCGCCTCGCCGCTGGCGACGCCCCCCGCGAGCGACCGCCCGAAGCCGCCCGGCGCGCCGGACAACCTCTACGGGCCGGTCGACGACGACGGCGGCGTGCGCGGCCTCTACTCCGACCGGGCGATGGCGCACAGCCCGTACCTCGCCCTCGCCGGCCATTCGGTCGGGGCGGCGACCGTGGCGGCCGTCGCCGCCGGGGCCTGGGCGCGCGTCGCGGCCCGGCGCAGCGAGGGAAAGGCGCTCCCGGTCCTGCTCGCGGTGGCCGCGCTCGCGTTCGTCGGCAAGGCCGTCACGTCCGCCTTCACGGACCGATGAGCCGGCCGTGGGCAGGCGTCGCCGCCGGATTCGCGGCCGGAGCCGTGATGGCGATGGGCATGATGCTGTGGGCGGCCGCGACGGGCCGGAGCGTCTGGACCAACCCGAACCTCATCGCCGGGATGTGGACCGGAGCGGCGCCCGGAGCCGGGTTCTCCGGCGCCACGGTTCTGGGGTTTGCCACGCACCAGGCGACGAGCGCGCTCATGGGCTGGGTTGCCGTCCCGTTCGTCCGCGACCTGCCGCCGGGCCGGACGGTCCTCGTCGCCATCGCCTACGCCGTCGCGTCGTATCCGCTCGTGTTCGCGCTCGTGCTGACGTGGGCCAATCCCCTCATGGTGGAGCAGACGACGCTCGTCACGATGACGATCGCTCACGCCGGGTTCGGCGTCGTCCTCGGGGGGCTGTACCTCCGGCTCCGCCCGCACGCCGCGCGCTAGGCGGCCGCGCCGTCGCAGCCCGCTGCCCTCGCCGCGGGCGTCTCGTCTCCGCTCGCACTCCTGCTCGTGCTGGGGTGGGCCCGCCGGCCGCGACCGAGCCGTCGGGCGTGGTCCCCGTGCCGCTGGAGAACCTCGGGCTAGGCGTCGTGTTCACCGCGCTCTACCTCCGCCTCCAGTCCCGCTGGCGGACGGACGCCTCAGCCGTCCGCCAGAGTGTGGGCGACGAAACCCGCAGCTCTCTTCACGG
>JBBSQZ010000167.1:0-7579 GCA_038243565.1 Rhodothermales bacterium
CGCGGCTACCGCACGCTCGTCCTCTCGACCGACCCCGCCCACTCGCTCGCCGACGCCGTCGACCGCCCGCTCGGGCCCGAGCCCGAGACCATCGCCGAGAACCTCGACGCGATGGAGGTCGACATGTACTACTCGATGCGGACGTACTGGGGCAACATGCGCGAGCTCGTCCGGACCGTGCTCCGGTGGCAGGGCGCCGACGCCGTGGCCGCCGAGGAGATGGCCGCGCTGCCCGGCATGTCCGAGGGCTCGGCGCTGCTGTGGCTGGACAAGTTCACGACCGAGGGCAACTACGACGTCATCATCCTCGACGCCGCGCCGACGGGCGAGACGCTGACGCTGCTCACGCTGCCGCAGGTCACGCAGTGGTGGCTCCAGAAGGCGTTCCCGCTGCAGAAGCGCGCGATCCAGACCGTCGGCTTCGCCGTCCGAAAGACGACCGGCATCCCCCTCGACAAGGGCTACGCCGAGCTCGACAGCCTCTTCGGCAAGCTCGCGGACGTCCAGAAGATCATGCAGGACCCCGAGGTCACGTCGGCGCGCCTGGTGATGAACCCCGAGCGGATGGTGATCCAGGAGGCCCGCCGCGCGCACACCTATTTGCAGCTCTACGGCTACGGCGTCGACGCGGCGATCGTGAACCGCGTGATCCCCGAGGAGGAGTCCGGCGGCGGCGTCATGGAGAAGTACGTCCAGGCGCAGGCGGGCTACCTCGAGGAGATCCAGGAGACGTTCGCGCCGCTGCCGGTTCTGCTCGTGCCGCACCTCGGCGAGGAGGTCTTCGGGCTGGACCTCTTGCGCCGCATCGCCGACGGCCTCTACGGCGCGCCGGGCTCCGAGGGCGCGCTGGACCCGGCCGCCGTCTTCCACGCCGAGCCGACGTACACCGTCGAGCCCCATGGCGACGCCTACACCGTCTCGCTGCGCGTGCCCTACACGACCGACGACGAGGTCGAGGCGGAGCAGTTCGGCGACTCGCTCGTGGTCAACATCCGCAACCAGCGGCGCAATGTGATGCTGCCGGCCTTCCTCGCGTACTACCGCCTCGCGGACGCGCACGTGGACGACGGCTGGCTCCGCGCCCGCTTCGAGCCCGAGGCGTAGACTCGGGCGCACCACTGCGCTGCCCGATGACGCTCCGCCTCGCCACGCCCGACGACGGCGCCGCCGCGGCGGCGATCTACGCGCCCGTCGTGCGCGACACGACGACCTCGTTCGAGACGGTCCCACCGGACGCCTCGGAGATGGCCGCCCGGATCGTCGCGACGCTCCCGCGCTACCCGTACCTCGTCGCCGAACGAGACGGACGCGTCGTCGGGTACGCATACGCCGGGGCGCACCGGGCGCGGGCGGCCTACGCGTGGAGCGCCGAGACGTCCGTCTACCTCGCGCCCGAGGCGCAGGGGCGGGGCGCCGGGCGGGCGATGATGGTGGCGCTGCTCGCGCTCCTCCGCGCGCAGGGCTTCGCCGTCGCCTACGCCGGGGCGACGCTTCCGAATGCCGCGTCAGTCGGGCTGCATCGCGCGCTGGGCTTCCGCGAGATCGGCACGTTCCACCGCGCCGGCTTCAAGCACGGGCGGTGGTGCGACGTCTGGTGGGGCGAGCTCGACCTCGGCGCCGGGCCGGCGCCGGCGCCCACGCGGACCCTCGTGGACCTCCACGCCGGCATCCTCGCCGAGGCGCTCGGGTAGAGCGCCGAGCCAGAGGACGCCTGCACACGCCTCCCGCGCCGACACCCGGCGCGCGTGTGACCGCCCGGCGTCACACGGCCGTCGTAGACTCTGCGGCGAAACGAATGCCCCGCCGTGACGCTGGACCAGACCCCTTTCGTCGTCGTCGACACCGAGACGACCGGCTCCCGCGCCGGCGACGACCGCCTCATCGAGGTCGGCGCCGTCCGCATCGTGGGCGGGCAGGTCGTGGACGAGTTCCAGCAGCTCATCGACCCCGGCCGGGCCGTGCCCAACCGCATCACGTGGCTGACGGGCATCTCGACGGCGATGGTCTTCGGGCAGCCGGCGCTCGAGGACGTCATGCCGCGCTTCGCCGCCTTCCTCGGCGACGCCGTGATGGTGGCCCACAACCTGCCCTTCGACGCCCGCTTCCTGGACGTCGCGATGGACGAGGCCGGGCTGCCGCCGATCCGCAACGCGGCGCTGGACACGCTGCGCCTCGCGCGGCGCCTCCTCCCGAGCCTCCCGTCCAAGGGCCTCTCCGGCCTCACCCAGCACTTCGGCATCCAGGTCCACGGCCGCCACCGCGCGCTCGGCGACGCCGCGGCGACGGGCGAGCTGCTCGGCATCCTGCTGGACCGCCTGCGCATCGAGTTCCAGGTCGAGACGCTGGACGACCTGCTCGGCTTCCAGCGCAAGCGCTACGTCGAGACGCGCCGCGAGGCGACGCACATCGCGCGCATCCGCTCGGAGCGCCTGCCGGGCCTGCCGGACCGCCCCGGCGTCTACTTCATGCGCGACGGCAAGGGCAAGGTCATCTACATCGGCAAGGCCAAGAGCCTCCGCAACCGCGTCCGGAGCTACTTCACGGGCGTCGAGAACCACCCGCCGAAGACGAAGAAGCTGCTCCGCGACGTCCGCGACGTGACGTGGCGCGAGACGGGCACCGAGCTCTCGGCGCTGCTCGAGGAGTCGCGCCTGATCAAGACGTACCTGCCCGTCTACAACCGTGCGCTGCGGCGCTACCGCGACTACCCGTTCCTGCGCCTCGACACGCGCCATGCCTACCCGACGCTCTCGTGGACGCCGCGCATCGCGCACGACGGCGCCGAGTACTACGGGCCGATGGGCCGCCGCGGGCAGGCCGAGGAGCTCGTCGAGCTCATCTCGCGCATGTTCGGCCTGCGCGAGTGCGACGACGCGGTCTTCAACCTCGGCCGGCCGTGCCTCTACCACCAGATGGGCCGATGCTCAGCGCCGTGCACAGGCGACGACGGGACGTATGCCGATCAGGTCGCCCAGGTCCGCGCCTTCCTCACCGGCCAGAACGGCGACGCGCTCGCGGTCGTCGAGACGGCGATGCGCGAGGCGGCGGCGGCGCACGAGTTCGAGTCCGCGGGGTGGTACCGGGACCAGCTGCGGCGCCTCGAGCGGACGATCGGGCGGCAGCAGACCGTCGCCTCGGCCGTCCACGAGCACGACGCGGTCCTCGTCGAGCCGCTCGCGGCGGGCTACGCCGGCGCGGCCGGCGGCGCGCAGCTGTTCCTCATCCGCCACGGCCGCCTCGCCGCACGCGTGGACCTGCCCGTCGGGCAGGGCGAGCCGGTCCCGGAGATGGCGTTCACGATCGGCGGCGACGGCCTCGACGCGGACGCGCCGGACCGGACGGACCTCGGCGTCGTCGTGCCGGCCCACACCGTCCGCCCGAGCGGCCTCGCCGCGCTCCGCGACGCCCTCGCCGAGACGTTCGACCCGACCCTGACGCCGCCCGAGTCGCACCTGCGCCCCGACGTGGACGAGATGCGGACGCTCGCCTCGTGGATGCGCCTGCACCCCGACAGCGGCCGGCAGGTCCGCTGGGACCCCGCGGAGGACGCCGACGCGTTCCTCGCCCGCGTCCTCGCCGCCGCCGACGCCTCGGTCCCGGACGACGCCGCGCCGGTCGAGGAGGAGGATTAGGTTGAAGGGTTGAAGGGTTGAAGGGTTGGAATGAGCGTCTCGCAAAGTTCCGGTCGTATCTTTCTTATTACATCTGGCTTGATAATCAAAAAATGTCACCCCGGACTTGATCCTGGATCTCCTTGAGGATCATCGGCGCACAGCGCGACCTGCCGAGCGCGTCCCACCGTCCAGGCGCTCCCGGATCGGGGTCCGGGATGACAGAGTAGTGGGGTCGGCGCAAACTTCCGTCCTCCGTCCTCCGTCCTCCGCCCCGATGCTCCGCCTCGTCCTCGCCGTCCTGCTCGCCTCTCCCGCCTGCGCGCAGAGCGCCAAGCCGCCGGACGACCAGAGCCCGCGCAACCGCCGCGCCGACTCGGTCATCACGCGCCCCCCCTTGCTGGACCCGGACAGCGCCGTGACCGTCCGCTCGGTCGACGTGCGCCTCGGCGAGACGCCGGTCGAGCTGCGGGTGACGGAGCGGCCGTGCGCCGGCGCGTGCTGGTCCGCCGTCAACGTCCACGACGACGAGGACACGGCCGTCGAGGCGGCGCTGGCCGAGATCGCGCGCCGCGGCGGGCGCCTCGTCGAGGTGAAGCACGGCGGGACGCGTCTGCTGGACTTCCGCGTGGGCGGCGAGGCCTTCACCATCGACCCGAACCGCATCTTTACTCCGGCCGGGCGAGCGCGGACGCTCGCGAGCCTCTCGCGCGACACGCCCGCTGCGCGCGCCGCCGTCGCGGCCTTCGCCGACACGCTGCTCGCCGTCTACGGGACGCCCGGGGTCGTGGTCGCGCTGCACAACAACACCGAGGCGAACTACTCGGCCCTGAGCTACCAGCGGGGCGGGTCCGAGGCGAACGAGGCAGAAGAGGTGCGCCTCGCGCTAGGCGCGGACCCGGACGACTTCGTGTTCGTCACGACGCGCGCCCTCTTCGACGCCGTCGCGGCGAGCGGCGTCAACGCGATCCTGCAGAACAACGAGACGCCGACGGACGACGGCTCGCTCTCCGTCTGGGCCGCGCAGAACGGGCGGCCGTACCTCAACATCGAGGCGCAGCACGGGCACCTCGCCGAGAACGGGCGCATGGTCGCGGCGCTCGGCGCCTGGGTGGGGGAGAACTGACGGAAGACGGAAGACGGAAGACGGAATTTGTGCTCGGTGACGGCACGGCACCGTCGGTCACGCATTTTCTGTCCTCTGTCCTCTGTCCTCTGTCCTCCGCATGACCTCGTTCGACAAGGCGAAGCTCAAGATCCTGCTCCTCGAGGGCGTCCACGAGACGGCCGTCGAGGCGTTCCGCCGGGCCGGCTACGCCAACGTCGAGCTGCGCGCCGGGACGGTTCCCGAGGACGAGCTGAAGGCGCTGCTCGCCGACGTCCACTTCCTCGGCATCCGCTCGCGGACGCACCTCACCGAGGACGTCTTCGCCGCGGCGCCGCGCCTCGTCGCCGTCGGCGCGTTCTGCATCGGGACCAACCAGATCGACCTCGACGCGGCCGCCCGCCGCGGCGTCGTCGTGTTCAACGCGCCGTTCTCGAACACGCGCTCCGTGGCCGAGCTCGTCCTCGCCGAAGCCATTTTGCTGCTGCGCGACGTGCCGGCCAAGAGCGCGGCCGCGCACCGCGGCGTGTGGGCCAAGAGCGTCGGGCGCGCCCGCGAGGCGCGCGGCAAGACGCTCGGCATCGTCGGCTACGGCAGCATCGGCGCGCAGCTCTCGATCCTCGCCGAGGGGCTGGGGATGCGCGTGATGTATCACGACACCGCGGCCAAGCTCGCCATCGGCAACGCGACGCCGGCCGCGTCGCTCGAGGCGCTCCTCCGCGACGCGGACGTGGTGACGCTGCACGTGCCCGAGACGCCGGACACGACGGGCCTCATCGGGGCGGACGAGATCGCGCTGATGAAGCCGGGCTCCATCCTGATGAACGCCTCGCGCGGCCGCGTCGTGGACCTCGACGCCCTCGCGGCTGCCCTGGAATCCGGCCACCTCGCCGGCGCGGCCGTGGACGTCTACCCGGCCGAGCCTCGCACGAACGATGACCCGTTCGACTCGCCGCTCCAGGGCTTCGACAGCGCGATCCTCACGCCGCACGTCGGCGGGAGCACGGTCGAGGCGCAGGAGAACATCGGGGCGGAGGTCGCCGAGAAACTCGTCCGCTACTCGGACAACGGGAGCACGGTCACGTCGGTCAACTTCCCCGAGGTGTCGCTGCCGCCGCACGCCGGCCACCACCGCCTGCTGCACATCCACCGCAACGTGCCGGGCGTGCTCGCCGCCGTCAACGGCGTCTTCTCAGGGATCGGCGCCAACGTCGCGGCGCAGGTCCTGCAGACGCGCGGCGAGGTCGGCTACGTCGTGACAGACGTCGACGTGGCGTCGTCGGACGAGGCGCTCGCCGCGCTGCTGACGGTGCCGGCGACGATCCGCGCGCGCGTCCTCTTCTGACCGCCCCGAACGCGTGCGGCCGGCCCCGAGTCGCCTCGGAGCCGGCCGCACGACCGGGAGCGCAGGAGCGCTACTGGTTCGCGATCGTCACCGACTCGGCCGAGGCGACCGTCGCCGACGCCGTCGCGGCAAGGTTCGAGAAGCCGGTCTCGGTCACGACGGCGTCGAAGCGGAGCACGGCGCTGTTGGACTTCTCGGCGACGTACGCGTCGCCGTTCGCGCCGAGCGCGACGTCGACCGGGTTGCCGAGGTTGGACGCGCCGCCCGCGATGCGGTAGCGGACGGCCGTGCCGCCCGTCGCCGTGCTCGCGCGGGCGATGGTGAACAGCTGGCCGTCGCTCGCGCTGCCCTCGCCCGAGGCCGCGCCGACGTCGGTCAGCACGAGCAGGTCGCGGCCCGCGTCGTAGGCGATGCCGTGGAGGTTGACCGAGATCTTGCCCGTGCCATCGGTCGGCGTGATCGTGCGCGACGGCCCCGCGGCGCCGCGCGACGTGCCGATGTTGTCGTAGACGAGCACTAGGCCGTTCGTCGTGGCGACGAACAGGCGGTCCTCGCCGTCGTCGTAGGCCACGTCCCAGACGTTCGTCCCAGCACCGAGGTTGGTGATCACGTAGGTCGGCGCGGCGTTGCCTGTCGCGGTCTCGGGGTAGACCCGGACCGAGTTCGAGCCGTTGTCGGCCACGAAGATCTGGTCGTCCCCGTTGATGATGCCCTTGGGTGCGACGAGGCCCGTCCCGAAGCCCGCGATGACGCGCGCGCCCGTGCCGATGGACGTGCCGGCGTTGGTGCTCCCGTCGTCGGCGCACAGGTCTTCCACGACGACGATACCGCCGACGCCGCCGGCGAGGTCGACCGTGATGTAGCCGTCGCCGTCGCGCAGCGCGACGCTCTGGATGCTGGTCCCGTTGAGCACCGAGCCGACGAGCCCGCCGAAGGTGGCCTCGGCCGCGAGGGCGGATGACAGACGGACGACCGAGTCGTCGCCGGCCGTCGCGACGTTGGACGTTGCGTAGACGCCCGCATCCACGTCCGCGTCGTCCGTGGACGAGTCGCAGGCGGTGAGCGTCAGGGCGAGGGGGAGGGCGAGCGCCAGAGCGCGCGTCGGAAAGCGAAGCATAAGAGGGAGGGCCGTAGGCCCTCGGCAGGTGCGAAAAGCCCTGCCGGAACGGATCGCGGCAGGGCAGAGGTGAGGGCTCCAATCAGAAAATCCCCGGCCGGGTTCCGGCGCGGCGCAGGGCCTTCCGGCATGCCCGACCCTGGAGGCCAGCGCTGGACGGTCGTGCGGCCGGTGCATCAGCCTTTCACGCCGCTTCCGAGGAGAGGCGTGAGCGCGAGGCTGGTCGGCCGACGACCCGGCCCTGCCGAGGAAGCACTTATACTGTGATGTAACGGGAGGCCTGGCAAGACCCGTTGGCGGACCGGAACAGGGCGAGGCCCCGTTGCCGGGGTCATGCCCTACACCCTACCCGGTCCACCGACCGCGCGCGCTGCCAGGCGCCGCGGCGACCTCCAAGATCA
>JBBSQZ010000168.1:0-7460 GCA_038243565.1 Rhodothermales bacterium
ATCCACTATCCCGGCGAGTACGGCTTCGTCCCGCAGACGATGCACGACGACGGCGACCCGCTCGACGCGATCGTGCTCGTCCGCGAGCCGACCTTCACGGGCTGCGTCATCGAGGCGCGCCCCGTCGGCGTGTTCCACCTCATCGACGGCGGCGAGGCGGACGACAAGATCCTGTGCGTCCCCGACCGGGACCCGCTCTACGGCCACATCCACTCGCTCGAGGGCGTCTCGCCGCACACGCTGAAGGAGATCGAGCACTTCTTCCAGGTCTACAAGGACCTCGAGGAGAAGCACACCGAGTCTGGCGGCTGGGGCGGCGTCGACGTCGCCGAGCGCGAGATCGCGCGGGCCGTCGCGATGGGCCGCGAGGCGCTCGCTGAGAATGCGGTTTAAGGTTTAAAGTTTAAGGTGTACTGCCTTAAACGTTAAACCTTAAATCCGTCTCTTGGCTCTTGCTGTGGGCTCGGCGGTCGTCGGGTCGTCGGGCCAGGCGTGCTTCGGGTAGCGGCCGCGGAGGTCCTTGCGGACGTCGAAGTAGCCGGTCTGCCAGAACGAGGCGAGGTCCTGCGTGACCTGCGCCGGCCGGCCGGCCGGGCTCAGCAGGTGCACCGTCAGCGGGACGCGCCCGCCGAGCACGCGCGGCGTCTCGGCCAGCCCGAACACCTCCTGCAGGCGGACGGCGAGGACCGGCGCGGCCGGCTCCGAGTAGTCCAGCGGGACGTTGGAGCCGCTCGGCACGACGGTGTGGCTCGGCGCGAGGCGCTCGATGTCGCCTGTCCGCTTCCATCCGACAAGCGCCGTGAGCGCCTGCGACAGGTCCGCGCGCGCCACGTCCGCGAGGCGCGTCATGCCGCCGGTGAACGGGCCGAGCCAGTCCGCGAGCGTCTCGGTGAGCGCGGCGTCCGACACGTCGGGCCAGTCCTCCGGGGCGTGGTGGTGGAGGAAGGCGAGGCGCGCGCGCAGGCGGGCGGACTCCTTCGTCCACGGCAGCGAGGCGGCGCCTTCGGCTCTCACTCCGTCGAGGAAGGCCGCGGCGACGGCATTCGGGTCAGCGTCGTGCAGGCGCTTTTCGGAGCGGACGACGGCGCCGAGGCGGACCGTCCGGCGCGCGCGCACGGCCTGCCCGTCCCACGAGACGGAATCCTCGGTCACGATCTGATCCGCGAACGCGGCCTCGATGTCCTCCTGCGCGAGCGGCGCGGCCAGAAAGACGCGTGCGCCGCCCATGCGGTCGTCCAGCGCGGCGAGGGCGAGGAACGGGGCGTCGGCGAGCGGCTGCGTCCGGTCCAGCAGCGCCGTGCGGCCGTCGCGCATCCGGTAGCGCACGCCCGCCGCGTTCTCGGCGACGCGCTGCGCGACGCGGTCCGGGTACGCCAGCGCGACGAGGCGCGCGGCGTCGTCCAGCGGTTCTGAGCCGCCGCGGGCGTTCCAGGCGCTTCGCCAGCGCGCGGCCTCCTGCCGGACCCGCTGCACCGCGCCGCCGTCGATGCGGCCGCCGGCGATGTGCGGGCGGGCGCCGCGGAGCGCCTCGAGGCGCAGCCGCAGGTCGGCGTCGACCGGCGCCGGGCCATCCGGTCGGACGACGTCGCGCTCGGAGAGGAGGGCGACGAGGTCGGCGCAGAGCGGCGTCTGGCCGCCGCGCAGGGCGAGGTGGGCGAGGCGCGGGTGCATCGCGAGGCCTGCGAGGCGCTCGCCGTGGGGCGTGAGGCGGCCGTCGCGGTCGAGCGCGTCGAGGTCGGTGAGGAGCGTGCGGGCGGCGGCGAAGGCGGGCGCGGGCGGCGGGTCCAGCCACGCCAGCTCGTCCGGGTCCGCGCCCCACGCGGCGAGGGCGAGCGCGAGCGGCGCGAGGTCGGCGTCGAGGATCTCGGGGCGCGCGAACGGCGCCAGCGCCGCGTCCTCGGCCGGGCTCCAGAGGCGGACGGCGACGCCCGGCGCGGTTCGTCCGGCGCGTCCCGCCCGCTGGTCCGCCTCGGCGCGGCTGACGCGCACCGTCTCGAGGCGGCTCATCCCCGAGGCGGCGTCGTGCCGCGGGCGCCGCGCGAGGCCCGAGTCCACGACGGCGCGGACGCCGTCGATGGTGAGGCTCGTCTCGGCGATCGACGTGGCGAGGACGACCTTGCGGCGGCCAGCGGGCGCGGGCTGGATCGCCGCGTCCTGCGCCTCGGCCGAGAGGTCGCCATAGAGAGGAGCGACGTCCACGTCCGGCGGAACGGCTGATTCGAGGCGCTCTGCGGCCTGCCGGATCTCGCCGGTCCCGGGCAGGAAGGCGAGGACCGAGCCTTCAGACAGCGCGTCCAGCGTGGCGCCCGCGACCGCCTCGGCCACGTCGCGCGGGCTGCGGCTCCTGGGCGCCCGCCCGTGCCGCACCTCGACCGGGAACGCGCGGCCCAGGCTCTCGACGACCGGCGCCTCGAGAAGCTGTGCGACGCGCGCGCCGTCGAGCGTGGCGGACATCACGACGATGCGGAGGTCCGGCCGGAGGAGCGCGCGGGCGTGGAGCGCGAGCGCCAGCCCGAGGTCGGCGTCGAGCGAGCGCTCGTGGAACTCGTCGAAGACGAGCGTCCCGATGCCGGACGCCTCGGGGTCCGAGAGCAGCAGGCGCGTGAGGACGCCCTCGGTCACGACCTCGACCTGCGTCTGGCGCGAGACGCGCGTCTCGCCGCGCACGCGCAGGCCGACCGTCTCGCCGACGCGCTCGCCGAGCGTCTGGGCGAGGCGCCGCGCGGCGGCGCGGGCCGCGATGCGCCGGGGCTCGAGCATCACGATGCGGCCGGGCGCCTGCCCGAGCAGCGCGAGCGGCACGCGCGTCGTCTTGCCCGCGCCCGGCGGCGCGACGAGCACGGCCACGCCGGCCGCCGCGAGCGCGTCCACGAGGCGCGGCAGGATCGCGTCGACGGGGAGCGGGGGGCAGGGGAGGGGAGCGCGGGGCATCGGGCCAAGATCGCTGAGACGGGTGCGTGCTATGAAGGACTCGGTGGTGTGAGAGTTTGGAGTTTGCAGAAAAGGCCGCTCGAGGTACTGCCTCGCCTTTCTTCAAACTTCAAACTGTGACGAGCGGAGGTGTTCGCACGAGGCAGAACGCGCTCGCCCCAGCGCCGGGACCTGCGGGCGCGTTCGGCGTATGAGGGCCGCACATCTCCGCCCGCGTTGACCCACGCCCGAACGCTCCGCGCCCGCTGGGGCCGCTACATCGCCCCCGGGCGCCTCGAGCGCGCCCCCGCCTTCCGAACCGTCCTCAACGACGCGACCGACCGCGGCCTGCAGGTCGCCGGCATCTTCGGCGTCGCCGCGCTCGTCGGCGCCCTGCTGTCCAAGATCGCCGCCGCGGCGCTCACCGGGGACAGCGTGGTGGAGGCGGCGACCGACCTCTCGGCGGTGCTCGCGGACAAGCTGTTCGTCTTCTCCTTCGCCGCGCTGTTCCTCATCGTGCGGCGCTTCCATCCCGGCCTGCGCGTCGGGCGCGCGCTCGTCGGGCTGTACGTCGCGGGCGTCGGCATCAACCTCGTGCTGGGGCACCTCATGCAGCCGACGGGCAGCTTCATCGCGGCGTGGGTCGCGCTGCTGCTGCTGCTGACGGTCGGGACGGTCCCGTTCCAGCCGATCCAGGTGGCCATTCTCGGCGCCGTCCTGACCATCCTGCCCGCGCTGTCGCTCGCGGCCGAGGTGCCGTCGATGAGCGCGTCGGACGAGATCCGGCGCTTCGTCTTCCTGACGCTGTTCACGTTCGTCTGCACCGTGATGAGCGCGGCGCTCTACACCGGCCGCTACACGCAGCACCGGACGACGATCCGGCTCGCCCGCCTCCGCGACCGCCTCGAGCGGCGCGGGCGGCAGCTCGAGGCGCAGACCGAGGAGCTCCAGCGGACCGTCGCCGGGTTGTCCAAGGCGCAGTCGCAGCTCGTGCAGCAGGAGAAGATGGTGTCGCTCGGGCAGCTCACGGCGGGCGTCGCCCACGAGCTCAAGAACCCGCTCAACTTCGTCAACAACTTCGCGCAACTGTCTGAGGAGCTCCTCACGGACCTCACGGCGGAGCTCCGCGAGGACCCCGAGCGGCCCGTCGGCGAGGCGCTCGACGCCTCGGCGGACCTGATCGACGACCTCCGCGCCAACGCGTCCAAGATCCGCGACCACGGCCGCCGCGCCGACGGCATCATCCGCTCGATGCTCGCCCACAGCCGCGCCACGCCCGGCCCGCGCCGCCCGGCCAAGCTCAACACGCTGCTCGACGAGTACGTCGGGCTGGCGTACCACGGGATGCGCGCCGAGCACGCCGGCTTCAACGTGGACCTCGTGCGCGACTACGGCGCCGACGTCGGCGACGTCGAGATGGTGCCGGAGGAGATGGGCCGCGTCTTCCTGAACCTGCTCGACAACGCCTTCGCGGCCGTCCGCGAGCGCGAGATCGACGGTGCGGGGCCTGCCTTCGAGCCGCGCGTCGCCATCCGGACGCGCCGGGTCCCGTCGGGCGTCGCGATCACGATCGAGGACAACGGGACGGGCATGACGCCGGAGATCCGCGCCAAGGTCTTCGAGCCGTTCTTCACGACCAAGCCGACGGGCGAGGGCACCGGGCTGGGCCTGTCTTTGACGTACGAGATCGTCGTCCACGGCCACGGCGGGACGCTCGCGCTGAACACCGAGCCCGGTCAGGGCACGACGTTTACCGTCACGCTGCCCGTCTCGGGGCCGCCGCCGGTGCCCACCACGTCGCCTCGGTAGGCGCCCGAACCCTCTCGGAGAGGCAGACCGTCCTCCGAATCATCGCGCGCCGGTAGGGCCGGGGCTCGAGGCTGGCGTGGCGCCGAGCGCGCCCGGGAGGTCCGTCTGCACGCTGCGTGTCGGGTACGGCGCGAAGGCGCCGTCGAGCGCGCGGTCCACGTTGAAGGCGGCCGAGATGAGGCCGAGGTGCGAGAACGCCTGCGGGAAGTTGCCGAGCGCCTGCCCGCGCAGGCCCGTGTCCCCCTGCTTCCCGCCTTTCTCATCCCGCCGCGGGCTCCGGGCGGGTAGGTTCGGCGTTGATCCCGACTTCCGCACCAGAGCCGCCACCGGCCCGCCCCATGTCCGACGACCCCGAGACGACCCACGACGACGCGCCCGACACCTCCGGCCGCACGACCACGATCCGCCCCGTCACCGACGTCGACTACGCGCTCGACGTGTTCCTGCCCGCCGCGGCGATCGAGCCGCTCGTCGACGAGGCGCTGAAGGCGCAGCGCGGCCAGATGAACCTCAAGGGCTTCCGCCCGGGCAAGGTCCCGCTCTCGGTCGTCCGCAAGATGGTCGGCCCGCAGGTCGCCGTCGAGATCGCCGAGCGCGCCATCGCCGACGCCTTCCGCGACGCCGTCGGCGAGCCGGCCGAGCTCGACGTGATCGGGCAGCCGCGCCTCGCCAGTCTCGACTTCGACCCGACCAAGGCCGGCGCCGATCTCCGCGCCGTCGTCAACTTCGGCGTCCGCCCCGAGATCGCCCTCGCCGACCTCGACGGCGTGCCCGTCACGCGCCTCGTCAAGGCGTTCACGGACGACGACATCGAGGCGGACGTGCAGCGCCGCCGTGACCTCGCGGCGCCCGAGGAGGACGCGCCCGCGGGCGCGGCCCTCGCCACGGAGCACACGGCCGTCGTGGACATCACGCCGGTCGACGCCGAGGGCGAGCGCACGGGCGGCACGCAGAACGGCGCCCGCCTCGTCCTCTCGAACCCGGACCTCCGCCCCGAGATGCTCGAGGCGCTCACCGGCAAGACGGCCGGCGAGACGGTCCGCGTTGAGCTCCCGCACCTGCACCCCGAAGGCGAGGCGCCCATCGGCGACGACGGCGGCCCCGAGCATGACCACGTCGACCGGTACGATGTGACCGTGACGGACGTCAAGATCCGCGTCGTGCCCGAGCTCGACGACGCCTTCGTCCGCGAGCAGACGCAGGGCGCGGCCGAGACGGTGGACGAGCTCCGCGGCGAGGTTCGCGAGGAGCTCGAGCGGTCCTGGGCGCAGCGCTCGAAGCAGGCGCTCGAGGCCAAGATGGTGGACCAGTTCGTCGGGGCGCACGCGCACATCCCGGTCCCCGAGGTCCTCGTGGAAGGCGCGCTCGACGGCATGCTCGAGGACGTCGCGCAGCGCAACAACCGCGCGCTCCCGCCGACGTTCGACGTCCAGGCCTTCCGCGAGCAGAACCGCGCCCGCGCCGAGCAGCAGATCCGCTGGCTCCTCGTCAAGGACGCGCTCGTGCGCCACGAGGGCATCGCCATCGAGGACGAGGACCTCGACGCCGAGTTCGAGCGCCTCGCCGGCGACAGCGGCGACGCCGAGATGGTCCGCCAGTACCTCCGGAGCCAGCCGCAGATGATGGACCAGATGGCGGACCACCTCCTCAACCAGCGCGTCTTCGAGGCGCTCGAGCGCCGCTTCCTCGTCGTCGACAAGACGCGCGAGGACCTCGAGCGCGAGAAGGAGGAGCGGGAAGGCTGAAAGGCAGTTTGACGTTTGGAGTTTGAAGAGGCCAGGCGCCTTGCTTCAGCAGAGCGCCGTGCCGAGCACGAGGATCGTTCTCTCCAAACTTCAAACTCCAAACTGCATTTTCTCCCCCGGAACCGCTCCGCCCGCCTCGGGTGAACCCGACCCCCCAACCGAACCCGACCCGATGAGCGACCAGATCAGCGACTTCGTCCGCTTTGCCAAGGGCATCACGTCGATGCCCGCCGGCATCCACTCGGGCGGCTTCGACGCCGCGCCGATCCACAACTTCGTCCCGATGGTCGTCGAGCAGACGTCGCGCGGCGAGCGCTCCTACGACATCTTCTCGCGCCTGATGAAGGACCGCATCGTCCTCTTCGGGACGCCGGTCAACGACCAGACGGCGAACCTCGCCGTGGCGCAGTTCCTCTTCCTCGCGGCCGAAGACCCGGACAAGGACATCAACCTCTACATCAACTCGCCCGGGGGCTCGGTCTACTCCGGCATGGCCGTCTACGACACGATGCAGTTCGTCAAGCCCGACGTGGCCACGATCTGCGTCGGCCTCGCCGCGTCGATGGGCTCCATCTTCCTGCTCGGCGGCGCCAAGGGCAAGCGGACGGCGCTGCCCAACTCGCGCATCATGATCCACCAGCCGTCCGGCGGCGGCGGCGGGCAGGCGACGGAGATCGAGATCCAGGCCCGCGAGATCCTGTTCATCCGCCAGCGCCTCAACGAGATCATCGCCTCGCACACGGGGCAGCCGGTCGAGAAGATCGAGAAAGACACCGAGCGCGACAACTTCATGTCGCCGGAACAGGCCAAGGAGTACGGCATCATCGACACGGTCCTCACGCCGGGCGTCGGCGAGCCGGCCAAGGACATCGAGGCGATGGAGCAGGCGTCGGACGACGCGCCGGCCGCGGAGTAATACCCAATCCGGGTGCACGATCACACAGCCGTAGGGACATGGCGTGCCATGTCCGCGCTGCTCTGGACATGGCACGCCAT
>JBBSQZ010000169.1:0-7400 GCA_038243565.1 Rhodothermales bacterium
CGCGAGGCCGTCCTCGCCGTCCTCGCGGGGCACCGGCCGCACGATGAGCAGCACGAGCACGTCCTCGCCGCCGAGACGCGCGCGGACCGGCCCGCCGACGGTCGGCCGGCCCTGCTGGAAGGCGCGGTGGAGCGCGAGCCGGAGCTCGAGCTGGAGCTCGGGCACGACCGACCGGACGATGTTGGCCGTCGGGACGCCGCCGGGGACGTGCAGGAAGCGCCCCGCGGTCTCGGTGACGTGGACGATGTCGTGGCGCTCGTCCACGACCGCGCTCGGCGGCGCGTACGCCTCCAGCAGGTGCTGGTGGAGGTCGCCCGCGAGCGCGCCGACGCGGGGCGGGACGCTGGAGGGGGCCAGGAGGGGCCGCCGGGCCGGGGCCGGGCCGGCCGGCATCGACGGGAGCGCCCGGGCCGTGCGCGCGGCCGTCGGGCGCCGCTGGAAGACGCGGTGCACCGCGTTCACCGGGCGGAACAGGCCAGCCGCCGAGTCGATGGACTCGGACGCGCCGAGGACGAGGTAGCCGTCCGCGCGCAGCGCGAAGTGGAACATCTCGAACGCCCGCGCCTGTACGTCGCGCTGGAGGTAGATCAGCAGGTTCCGGCACACGACGAGGTCCACGCGCGAGAACGGCGGGTCCTTGATGAGGCTGTGCGAGGCGAAGAGGACCTGCTCGCGGAGGTCCTTGCGGACGACGTAGTGGCCCGCCTCGGCCGTGAAGAAGCGGTCCAGCCGCTCGTCGCTCACGTCGGCCACGATGGCCTCGGAGTAGCGGCCCTCGCGCGCGCGCGCCAGCGAGTCCTCGTCGATGTCGGACGCGAACACCTGCCACTCCGGCGGGCGCTCGAGCGTCGCCGCGTGCTCGGCGAGCAGGATGGCGAGGCCGTAGGCCTCCTCGCCCGTCGCGCAGCCGGCGCTCCACACGCGGACTGTGTCGCCGGAGCCCTTCCCGTCGAACAGGCGCGGGACGACCTCGGCCTCGAGCGTCCGGAAGGCCTCGTGGTCGCGGAAGAAGTTGGTGACGGAGATGAGCAGGTCCTGCAAGAGCGCTGCCGCCTCGTCGGGGCGCTCGCGGACGATCTCGGCGTACGCGGCGAGCGTCGGGGCCCCGTGGACATGCATCCGGCGGCCGATCCGCCTGAGGACGGTCGCCCTCTTGTAGTGCGCGAAGTCGTGGCCGGTCTGGAGGCGAAGGCTGATCAGAACCGAGACGAGGGCCTCGGCGTCGCTCTCGGGGAGGCCCTGCGGCTCGTCGGGCAGGCGCACCGTCTCGGCGGCGTACGCGGCGACGCGCGCGGCGAGCCCTTCAGCGGGGAGGACGTCGTCGACGAGGCCGGTCTCGATCGCGCTCCGCGGCATCGCGTCGTGGGCGGCGTCGGCGGGCTCCTGGGCAAGGATGAGCCCGCCGACCTCGCGGATCTGCTTCATCCCGACCGACCCGTCGGCCCCGAGGCCCGAGAACACGACGGCGGCGCAGCGGCGGTGCTGCTGCCCGAGCGTCCGGAAGAAGAGGTCGATCGGGGCGCGGCGCGCGGCCTCGTCGGCCCACGGCGAGAGCCGGAGCACCCCGTCGGCCATCGAGAGGCTCTGGCCGGGCGGGATGACGTAGACGTGGTCCGCCTCGGTCTTGACGGTTCCGCGGACCTGCCGGACCGGCATCGCCGTCGCCCTCTGGAGGACTTCGGCGAGGTGGCTCTCGTGGTCCGGCGAGAGGTGGAGCACGACGACGAAGGCGGCCCCGGGCGCGTCGGGGAGCGCCCGGAAGAACCGCTCGAGCGCCTCGATGCCGCCCGCAGACGCGCCGAGGCCGACGACGAGGAGCGGGCTCTCGGGCTGGCCGGGGGTCGGGCCGCCGGGCGTCTCGGCGTCCGTGAGCGGGGCCGCCTCGGCGCCGGGAGCGAGGGCGACCGCCGCGGTGGCGTCTGAGACGCCGTCTCCGGCAGGGCCAGCAGGGATGGGATCGGACATGGGACGGACGGGAGCGGAACGGCTCCAAGACTAACCCTTCCGGGCGGGCTGCGGGCCGTGCCTGTGGTGGATCGGGCGGACCCCTCCTCTGCCGAACCGGCGGCGGGCCCCGTCGAGGTCGACTTGTGGACGGCCATGCACCCGGCTCGCCCTGGCGAGCCACCCTCCCGCCGGTTCAGGGAGCGGTGCAGGGCTCCTCGACCGCCAGCGGGAGCCGCACGGACAACGCGCTCCCACCCCCCTTCTGGCTCACGACGGCGATGGTGCCGCCCATTAGGCCCACGAGCTGCTTCGTGACCGAGAGCCCGAGACCGCTCCCCTCATGCGTCTGCTCGTGGCCCTCGCTCTCCTGCTCGAACTCGGCGAACAGGTCCGGGACGAACGTTGCCGAGATGCCCATGCCCGTGTCGACCACGCGCCCATTCGTCCTCCGCCCAGACGTCAAGCGTGACCTGCCCGCGGTCCGTGAACGTCATGGCGTTCCCGACGAGGTTGGTGAGCACGCGGCTGACGGCCGCCCGGTCGCCGAGCGCGCACGCCGCCGTCCCGGCCAACTGATCGAGAAGGTGATAGGGCCTGCGAAAAGCACCGTTGATGCTCCGAGGGTTCGGAAGTCAACAGCCGCATCATTCGGCCGTTTCCCTGTACGATCACGCCGGTTCGGCGTGGGCGGCCCTGACGTAGTCGACCAGGAGTTGGACCGCCTGCTCGTTCGACTTCGCCATCGAGGCGGACACCTCGGCGAACCGGGCGTCGTCGCTCCGAGCGTCCTTCAGGATCTCCAGCCCGACCCCGACGACGTAGAGGCAGTTCTGAACGTCGTGAGCGAGCGTGTCGAGAGGCGTTTGGAGGCGTTCGTTCGGGACGGTCATGTCGGTCAGGAGTGGGCGAGCGCAGAGGCTCGCGTTACGACGCCGCAGGGTGGACACCCGCGAGCAGGTCCCGGAGGGCGGAGGACTCGACCTGCTTGACGAGGTAGACGTCGGACCCGGCCTCCGTCGAGCGCGCCCGGTCGCTGTCCTGCCCGTACCCGGTCACAGCAACGAGTTGGACGCCCTCGTGGGCCAGGTTCCGGCGGACGTGCCGTGCCACCTCGTTCAGGTCCTGCTCGTGCTGGTGCCGCTCGGTGATGTCGCGGAACACGACCCCGGCCACCTCGCCCGCCTCGTCGCGGATGGGGGCGGCGCTGTCGTCGATGGGCTGCTCCGTCCCGTCGCGGGCGATGAGGAGCGTGTGGTTCGCCAGGCCAACCACGATGCCCTCGCGGAGGGCCTTGGTGACCGGGCTCTCGACCTGGAGCCGCGTGTCCATGTTGACGATGTCGAACACCGTCGCCAGAGGGGTTCCCGTAGCCTCTGCGGCCGTCCACCCGGTGAGCGCCTCGGCGACCGGGTTCATGAACGTCACCCGAGCGCCGGCGTCCGTGGCGATGACGGCGTCGCCGATGCTGTGGAGCGTGACGCCGAGCCAGTAAGCCGTGAGCGGGCTGTTGTTCATGCCGAGTGTGGGGCCTGCAGGGCCCTGCAGGGTCGGTGTCGACAGAAGGGAGAGAGCAGGCTCGTGGGGCCCTTGCCATACGGCGCCTGTGGCGACAGGATACCCACCTACACCGCTGGAGTGACGTGTGGCGTGACGGAAGCCCCTTTCGGAGGATCCTGCTACACATCCGGCGGACATATCCCGGTCCGGCCCGCGTCGAAGGGGTTCGCCGGCCCCCGCTCTGATGACCCGCTACGGAATGACGACCCCCTACGAGGTATTGACCCCCGGCGCGCCCACGTGCTCGCCGGACACGTCGATCCGGGACGTCGCGCACGCGATGGCCGACGAAGACGGTGAGCCGATCACGGTCATCGTGGAGTCGGGAGAGTCTGTCGGCGTCGTGACCGACCGCGGCACCACGATCCGCCTCATTGTACGTGGCTGGAATCCGCTCGAGGCGCCGGCTGCCGAGACCGTGTCGGAAGGGGCCTGGGCGGTCTGTGCCGACGACGTCGTCAGCGACTAAGCCCCGTGACCAACTCGACCCCCGAATCGCACCCTGCAGACCGCCTCGCGGGGCTCGCTCTGCCTCCGCTCGGCGCCCCGGTCGCCCGGCAGCCGGCCGCGGCCCGACGGATCGCGGACGTGCTCGGCGAGGCGCGGGCGCGCCTGTTCGTCGGGCGGCGCGCCGAGCTGCAGGTGTTTCAGTCCGCCCTCGACTCGGAGCCGTTCCGCGTGCTCTGGGTCCACGGGCCGGGCGGCGCCGGGAAGACCGAGCTGCTTCGGGCGTTCGAGCGCCTGGGCCGCGACCGCGGGCACGCGAGCGTCTGGACCGACTGGGGAGCGTCGGAGCAGGAGCGGACACGCGTGGACGGGGCGCACCGCAAAGGGGACTTGGACGGGCACGCGGCGCCCGGCCGGCGCCCCATCGTCTTTATCGACGCGCACGGCGACTGGGGTGCACCCGGCGAGGCGGGGCTTCCCCTCGCGTCTCTTCTCCGCAACGTGCCGGGCAATGCGCTCGTCGTCGTCGCCTCCCGTCTGCCCCCTGGAAACGCAGTCCTCGAGACTGCGATGGGCGGCGACGTCCGTTCGCTGCGGCTGGGCGGCTTCGATCCGGTGGAGGCGCGCGCGTTCCTGTGCCGGCGCGGCGTCCCGGAGGCCCACCACGCGGGCGCGCTCGCACTCGCGCAGGGGTACCCGTTCGCACTCGCGCTCGTCGCCGCCGGGTACGCGCGGTCGCTGGCGCCCGGTGCCACGCTGGGCGCCGAGCCGTCGCTCACGTATGCGCTCCTCGACCGGCTCATCGGACCCGCCGCCGACCCTGAGATCATGGACGCGATGGGCGTCGCGGCGATGGTCCCGGTCCTGACCGAGCCGGCGCTGGCCGCGGGGCTCGGCCGGGCGGACGTGCAGGAGACCTTCGCGGCGCTCCGCGCGCTGCCTGCGGCTGAGCCCGTTCCGGGCGGCGTCCGCGTGAGCGGGATCGCCCGAGACGCGCTCGCGGCGGAGCTCCGCTGGCGCAACCGGGAGCGCTACGACGCGGTCTGTCGCCGCCTCCGGGCGCACTTCGCGGAGCAGGCCCGCGCCGCGACGCCGGAAACGGCGCTCGACGCGGTGGTCGGGTACGCCGCGACCTGCGACGTCCCCACCGACTGCCGCCCGTCGCCACGTTCGCCCCGAGCGGTCGACGCACCGACGGGCCTCACCCCGCTCCAGCCCGCTGTGCCAGACGACCACGCGGACGTCCTCGCCGCGGTCCGCACGAGCGACGGGGCGGCCGAGGCGGCGTGCGCGGCGCGGTGGGCAGAGGCTCAGCCAGACGGCCTTCGCACCGCACGAGCACGCGGCGGCGCCCTCTCCGGGTTCGCCCACGTGGTCGACGTGGCGGAGAGCCCGGCCGGGCTCCTGGAAGCCGACCTCCGCGAGACAGACCCGCTCGTGCGGGCGGTCTGGGACGCGGTCGGAAGGACGAGCCCACTCCGGGAGGATGAGCGGCTCTCCGTTCTCCGGTTCTGGTCCGGGGCGACGGGCGCTGCCGCCGACGCCCCGGCTACCGGACAGGCCCCGTCGGCCGCGCTCTGGCCCGTGTTCGCCGAGGTGCTCCGGCACGCGGTGACGTTCCCCCGGCCTGCGGCCACGGTCCTGACGTGTGCCGACCCCGAGGTGTGGAGGCCTGCGTTCGAGCGCGCCGGCTTCCAGTGGCTGGCCCAGTCGCAGACCGCCGGTGCGTTCTGGCACGACTGGCGCGCCGTCCCTGTCGAGGCGTGGCTCTCGTGGCTGGTCGATGGTGCCCACGCCGCCTCGAACGCTCTTCCAGGACCGCCCGAGCACCTCACCGTCTTCGACAAGACTGGATTCACAGGTGCCGTCCGGGACGCCCTTCGCGACTTTGCCTATCCCCTCGCGCTGGTGCACAATCCGCTTCTCCAGTCCCGCCTCGCGGGCAAGGACGGCAGCAAGGCCAACCGGACCGAGGCGCTCCGCTCGCGGATCCGCGAGGCGGCCGAGGTCTCGGCGGCCACCCGCGCCGGGGCGCGCCACGCGCCTGCGCTGGACGCCTACTTCCTCCGCCCGTCCGGGACGCAGGTTGAGGTGGCGGAGAGGCTCGGGCTCTCGTTCAGCACGTTCCGTCGCACCCTCGAACGAGGCACTGCTGGAATCACCGAGACGATGTGGCAGTGGGAGTGCGGCGAGGCTCGGAGTCCCTGGCCGTCCGCGTAGTGGATGACGCAGGGCACGGTCGTATCGGCCGGCGCGTGTCGTCGTCCCGGCCCGCGGGTCCGGGAGGTCGCCAGCGTGTCCGCCGAGCAGAGCCGGGAACGCCCTGGAGAACGAAAGCCGCTCCTGCGCCGCTCAGAGCGATGCGGCGGTCCTGGGGAGCCTCCGCGGAGGCGCGCCGTACCAGTGTGGCCGTCCACACGTCTGGTCCTCCGCTACACGAGCATCCCCGTCCCCCACCGCACTTTCGTCGGCGCCGAGCGCCCCGGCCTCCCGGCCGTCTCCGCGACGGCCGACGCCGCCACGGCGGACCGCGCCCGAGGCGCTGGCGGGGCGGCCCCTCTCCCGGCGGCGCACCTCGGCGACTCTGCTGCGCCCGCGCTGCGCGAGCCGCTGCGAGACACGCCCGCCGAGGCCCGGGGCCTCGGGCCTCGGACGAAGGCCGTGCTGCACCGCGTCGTCCTCGTAGACGACCATGCCATCCTGCGCTGGGGGCTCTGCCGGCTCTTCGATTCCGAGCCCGATTTCGCCGTGTGCGGCGAGGCCGGCACGGTCGACGAGGGGTTCCAGGCCGTCGAGCGCCTCGCCCCGGACCTGCTCGTGACGGACCTCACGCTGGACGGGCGCAGCGGGCTCGAGTTGACGGCCCAGGTCCACCGCTACCACCCGGGCCTTCCCGTCGTCGTGCTGTCGATGCACGACGAGGCGCTCTTCGGGCCGCGCGCGCTCGCCGCCGGCGCTCGGGGATACGTGAGGAAGCGCCAGGCCGAGCACGACCTGATCCCGGCCGCCCGCGCCGTGCTCGCCGGACAGACCTTCGCGGGGGGAGCCGTCGGGCCGCTCGCGGCCGGAGAGACTGCCGACCCTGTGTCGGCGCTGTCCGACCGGGAGTTCGAGGTGTTCCTGCTGCTCGGGCAGGGCTTCGCGCCGCGCCACATCGCCGAGACGCTGTGCCTGAGCGTGAGCACGGTCGAGGCGTACCGCGAGCGGATGAAGGAGAAGCTCGGCATGGCTAGCTCGCCGGTGCTGCTCCGGTTCGCCGTCCGGTGGTGCAAGGACCGGACGGAGTGAGCGCGTGCACAGCGCGTGCGCTCACAGACGGGTGGTCGCCGTCCCCTCACCGGAGCGCTCAGGGCGTCCTGTTCCGCCCATGCGTCGGACCTGCTAGATCACGGACGCGCCGTCCGCTGAGTTGAGCGAGCGCCCGACCCACAGCACGGCCTGCTGGAGGA
>JBBSQZ010000170.1:0-7391 GCA_038243565.1 Rhodothermales bacterium
CCCCGGCCGTCGCCTCGGCGAGCACGAGCGTCGTCGAGTCCCAGGCCTTCGTGCCGTCGCTCTCGGGGCGATCGGTGGGGACGGTGTAGGCGCTCACGGCCAGCCGCTCGACGGGCACCTCGGGCGCGCGGTCGGTGCCATTGAGGCCGCCTTCGCCGTGGCCGAGCGCAGCCGTCGCGGACATGCCGCCGCCGAGCCCCCGCCCGGCGGCGGGGTTCAGCCCGAGCGCCGGCGGCAGGACGGGAGCGGGGCGGGCGGAGGTCATGAGGTCACCTTCGCCTTGACGGCGGCGAACACGTCCTTGGTGGCCTGCTTCACCATGCCGGCTGCGCCGGGATCGCGGTGGAGGATGGCCTCGGTGAAGTGGCGGGCCTGCTCGAACGAGATGTGCGGCGGGAGCGTCGGGACTTCGGGGTCGGTGTAGGCGTTGATGACGACGGGCCGCCGCGCGGCGAGCGCCTCGCGCCAGACCCGCTCCACGTCGGCCTTGGTCTCCATTCGCAGGCCCACGAGCCCGAGGCTCTCGGCGTACGTGTCGTAGGGAAAGTCCGGGATGTTCTGGCTGGCCTCGAACTTGGGGTCGCCGAGCATCGCACGCTGCTCCCACGTCACCTGGTTGAGGTCGCGGTTGTTGAGCACGAGCACGATGCAGCGCGGGTCCTCCCACTCCTCCCAGTACTTCGAGAGCGTGATGAGGGCGCTGTTGCCGAGCATCTGCATGGCCCCGTCGCCGACGAACGCGATGGCGGGGCGCTCGGGGTGCGTGAACTTGGCCGCCAGCAGGTACGGCACGCCGGGGCACATGGTGGCGAGGTTGCCCGAGAGCGAGGCCATCATGCCCTCGCGGATCTTGAGGTGGCGCGCGAACCAGTTCGCCGACGACCCGCTGTCGGCCGAGAGGATGACGCCGTCCGGGAGGTGCGGCGAGAGGGCGTGGAAGACGTACTGCGGGTTGATGGGGTCAGCCTCGACCTCGGCGCGCTCGTCGAGCACCCTCCACCACGTCGCCACGTTCTCCTCGATGGTCCCGCGCCAGCTCCGGTCCTCTTTGCGCTGGAGGAGCGGGAGCAGCGCGCGGAGCGTCTCGGCGGCGTCGCCGTGGAGGTTGACCTCGGTCGGGTAGCGCAGGCCGAGCCGCTTCGGGCTGAGGTCGATCTGGACAGCGCGCGCCTGCCCCTCCTCCGGCAAGAACTCGGCGTAGGGGAAGCTCGTCCCGACCATCAGCAGCGTGTCGCAGTCCATCATCATATCCCAGCTCGGCTCTGTCCCGAGCAGGCCAATCGAGCCGGTCACGAACGAGAGCGTGTCCGGCACGGCGGCCTTGCCAAGGAGCGCCTTCGCGACGCCCGCCCCGAGCACGTCGGCCGTCTCGACGACCTCGGCGGTGGCGCCGAGCGCACCCGCGCCGACGAGCATCGCCACCCGCTTGCCGGCGTTGAGCACCTCGGCGGCGCGGCGGAGGTCCTCGTCTCTGGGGACGACGTGGGGGAAGGAGTACCCGACGCCCGAGAACGTCGAGCCGTGGACCCGCGGGGGCTCCTCGTAGGGCTCCTCCTGGAGGTCGTTGGGGAAGGCGAGTGCCGTCACGACGCGCATGGCCGTGGCGATCCGGTAGGCTTCGTCCACGAGGTGGCGCGTCTGGGCCGGGACCGACGCCTGGAAGACGTACTCGTGGGCGACGTCCTTGAACAGGCTCGTGAGGTCGACCTCCTGCTGGAAGTAGGCGCCGAGCCCCTGCCGTGCCTGCTGCCCGACGATCGCCAGGACCGGCACATGGTCCATCTTGGCATCGTAGAGTCCGTTGAGGAGGTGGATCGCGCCCGGCCCCGATGTGGCGAGGCACACGCCGACCTCGCCGGTCCACTTCGCGTGGGCGCAGGCCATGAAGGCGGCCTCCTCCTCGTGGCGGGCCTGGACGAACCGGATGGCGTGCTCGGTGTCCTGGAGGCGGTTCAGCGCGCCCGTGAGCCCGTTGATGCCGTCGCCCGGGTACCCGTAGATGCGGCGGACGCCCCAGGCGTGGAGGCGGCGGAAGAGGAAGTCGGAGACGGTCTGGCTCATGACGGAGGGGCGGTGGAGAACGAGAGGGGCGGGTCAGCCGGGGAAGGCGACCGTCGAGAGGAGCGCGTTCGCCGCGTGGCGGCTGTCGAGCCGGGTGTGCTGGACCACGACCGGCACGTCGCTCTCGATGAGGCTGGCGTAGTCGGTGTCGCGCGGGACCGGCTCGGGGTCGTCCGGGTCGTTGAACCGGACGTGGCGCGTCCGCCGCGCCGGGACCGTCACGCGGTACGGCCCGACCGGCTCGCGGTCGGCGAAGTAGAGGGTGACGACGAGGTGGGCGTCGGCGTCGCCGGCGTTGAGGACGCAGAACGTCTCGTGGCTCGTCATCGCCGGCTCAGGGCCCGTGGAGCCGCCGGGGACGTACCCCTCGGGGTTGGCCCAGCGCGTGTGTCCAATGGGAGGAATTAAACCGGAGGTCGGGAAGGGGAATCAGGAGGCAGAGGCCGAAGAGTCGTCGTCGGCGGCCGGGGCGGCGACGAGCGCGTGGAGAGCGGCGAGGTCCACGGTGAGGGGCCGGCCGGGGGTGTAGTCCACGAGGCCCCGCTCGCGGAATCGCCCGAGCACGACGCTCACGTGCGACCGGCTCATCGCCGCCATGCGGGCAATCTGGTCGTGCGTGAGCGCCAGCCGGGTCGGGCCGTCCCGGTCGCTCGCCGCCTCCTCGATCCGGGCGAGGTGGAGCAGCAGCCGCGCCAGCCGTCCCTCGGCGTCGCGGTGGGTGAGGATCTCGGCGCGGGCCTCGGCCTCGACGGCCCGCTCGCACAGGCCGCCGACGACACCGAGGAGCGCGTGCGGCGAGCGCTGAAGGTGGCCGAGCACGTCGACCAGCCTGAGCGACGTCACCTCACTGTCGGCGGTGGCGCAGGCCGACGAGGACTGCACGCCGCCGGCCGCCGCGCAGAGGCACAGCACACCGAACGGCTCACCCGGCGCGACTCGGTGCATCAGGAGACCGCCACGCCCGCCCCGCGAGACCTCGACGGCCCCGAGGTGAAGAAAGAACACGGCGTCGGCCGCGTCGCCCTGGGTCCAGATCGTCTCGCCCTTGCTGACCCGTCGGGCCGGGCCGGCGCGCAGGGCGTCGCCGAGCGCGTTCACGACGGTCCCGGTCAGCGCCTCACACCCATCGTGTGTGGGGAAGATGAGGGGCAGAGGCGAGTCCATGCAGGGCGAGTTGGTCAGGGGTACTCGGACGTGCCCCACGGGCTCAGGGTCCTTCACATGCGCCGCGACTGTTCGCCGACGAACATCGGAGGCGCTGCATCTCCCGTTCACAGACCGGCGGGTGCATCTTGCGAGGTTCCAATCTCTTCCTCCATGCCTCTCTTCCGCTGCGACCTCGCCCAGACCGGCGAGCCTCTTCCTCACGTCTGGAGCCATACCGTCGGGAGCGGCCACGCCACGCTCGCGCTGCGCGCCGACTGGCAAGCCCAGCTCAAGCGGTGCCACGACGAGCTCGGCGTCCGCCACGTCCGCTTCCATGGGCTCCTCAACGACGACATGGGCACGCTCGTGGATCAGGCGGGCGACCTCGTGGATTCGTTCTTCAACGCCGACCAGATTATGGACTTCCTGGTGGGGATCGGGATGCGGCCGTTCGTCGAGCTCAGCATGATGCCTGAGGCGCTGGCCTCCGGCTCGGAGACGGTGTTTCACTACCGCGGCAACGTCACGCCGCCCGAAGACCCCGCCACCTGGGGCGGGCTCGTCGAACGCCTGCTCACGCACTGGGTCGAGCGCTACGGGGCCGACGAAGTGCGCCAGTGGTTCTTCGAGGTGTGGAATGAGCCCAACCAGCCGCAGTTCTGGACCGGCACCCAGGCCGACTACTTCGAGCTCTACCGCGTGACCGCCCAGGCCGTCACGCGCGCCGACTCGGAGCTCCGGGTCGGTGGACCGGCGACCTCCAAGAACGAGTGGGTTGCCGACCTCGTCGCCTTCTGCGAGACCGAAGGCCTGCCGCTCGACTTCGTCTCGACGCACCACTATCCCACCGACGCCTTCGGCGCGGCCGACGACGACACGCGCGCCCAACTGGCGGCGAGCACGCGCGGCACCATGCGCACGCAGGCCCTCGACGCTGCCCGTGAGGCCGGCGACCGGCCCCTGTACTACACCGAGTGGAACGCGTCGTCGAATCCGTTCTACGCGCCGCACGACCGGCCGTACGCGGCGGCCTTCGTGACGAAGAGCTTTCTCGACGTGGCCGGCGTCGTGGAAGGCTACAGCTTCTGGACGTTCACGGACCTCTTCGAGGAGGTCTACTTCGACTCACGCCCGTTCGCGGGCAAGTTCGGGCTGCTCACCATCCACGGCGTCGCCAAGCCGACGTACCGGGCCATGGAACTGCTCCACCGGGCCGGGACGGAGCGGCTCCTGGTGGACGGGATGCACCCGACGGTCGACCGCTGGGTGACGCGCCACGACGACGGCCGGGTCGTGGTACTGCTCACCAACCACGCGCTCCCGGACCACGACATCGAGACGGCGAGCGTCCGCCTCGTGCTCGACGGCGCGCCCGACCCGTCAGCCGTCACCGTCGAGCGGATCGACGAGGACCACGCGAACGCCCGCAAGCTGTGGGAGTCGATGGGCGAGCCGGACTCCCTCAGCGCCGACCAGGTCGAGGCGCTCCACGCGGCGAGCGAGCTCACGCCCGAGCCCCACGCGTGGACGCGCGACGGCGGCGCGATCGCCGTCGATCTCGATCTTCCCGCCCACGCCGTCGCCTCGATCACCCTCATCCCCTAGCCGATGCCCGACGACACTCCGGATTCTGGCGCCCGCTTCGACGTCCTGCTCGCCGACCTCCAGCGGCACACGTTCGACTACTTCCTGTACGAGGCCAACCCCGAGAAAGGCCTCGTCAAGGACAACACGCGCGAGGACGCCCACGCCAGCATCACCGCCGTCGGGCTCGCGCTGGCGTGCTTCCCCGTCGGCGTCGAACGCGGCTACGTCGAGAGGGCTGAGGCGGTCGACCGGGTGCTCGCCACGCTCCGGTTCTTCTGGGAGAGCGAGCAGAGCGAGGCGGCCGACGCGACGGGGCACCGCGGCTTCTACTACCACTTCCTCCACATGGACACGGGCCGGCGGGCGTGGGAGTCCGAGCTCTCCACCATCGACACCACGTTCCTCATTGCGGGCGCGCTGCTCGCCGCCCAGTACTTCGACGGCGACGGGGAGGCGGAGACCGAGATTCGACGCCTCGCCGACGCCCTCTACCGCCGCGTCGAGTGGGACTGGGCGTTCCATGGCGGCCCGACGGTCTCGCACGGGTGGACACCCGAGGACGGCTTCATCCCGCACCGGTGGGAGGGCTACAGCGAGGCGCTCCTGCTCTACGCCCTGGCGCTTGGCTCGCCCACACACACCATTCCCGAGGCGAGCTACGCCGCCTGGCTGGAGACCTACGACTGGCGGACGCTCTACGAGACCGAGCACGTCTACGCCGGGCCTCTCTTCATCCACCAGATCTCGCACGCCTGGATCGACTTCCGCGGCCTCCAGGACGCCTTCATGCGTGAGAAGGGGATCGACTACTTCGAGAACAGCCGCCGCGCGACGCACGTCCAGCGCGAGTACGCCATCCGCAATCCCCGCGGGTTTCGGGGCTATGGTGAGAACGCCTGGGGCGTGACGGCGAGCGACGGTCCTGGTCCTGCCGAGCACGCGGTCGACGGCGAAGACCGCCGGTTCTGGGCCTACCGTGCGCGCGGCGTCCCGTTTGGGCCGGACGACGGGACGCTCTCGCCGTGGGCCGTGGTCGCGAGCCTCCCCTTCGCCCCTGAGATCGTGCTGCCGGCGCTGGCGTTCGTCAACGAACAGCACCCCGAGGTCACGAGCAAGTACGGGTTCAAGTGCTCGTTCAACCCGACCTTCCCCGGCGGCGAGACGGCCGAGGGCGGCTGGATCTCGCAGGGCTACTACGGGCTCGACCAGGGACCCATCGTGCTCATGATCGAAAACTACCGAACCGGCCTGCCGTGGCGGCTCATGCGCGACTGCGCGCCGCTCGTGCGAGGCCTTCGCCGCGCGGGCTTCACCGGCGGCTGGCTCGACGGCACATCCTGACTTCTCTCCCCAACCCGCGTGCCCTGGATCGAAACCATCGCCGAGCCCGACGACGCGAGCGCCTACACGCACAAGCTCGACCTCGAATTGGGCGCGGGCCTCGGCCTGTTCAACTGGCTCCCGAAGGGGAACTGGCTCAAGAACGTTACCGGCTACGTCACGTTGGACTACCTCGTGACTGGGCTCCCCGACGAGGGCGACGAGGCCCCGCAGGGCGCCTTGCTCTACCTCGAGGCTGAGGTCGTACGATAGGGCTACTTCCCATCACGGCTGTGACGGCCCCTACCATGGCGACCCAGCGCCCTCAAGACCAACTTACGCGGTGGAGCGACCACCTCGAGCGGCATCTCCCGCATCTCACGCGGCCGCAACGGCGATCGCTCGCACTCTGGAGCTACGCCGCCACCATCACGGAGCACATCGGCCTCACCACGTGCGCCGCGCTGCTGGCCGAGACCCTGTGCCTCTCGGCGGGGACGCTGCGCGGCCGGCTGAGAGACTTCTACCGGCCGGCCGAGCGCAAACGCGGCGACCAGCGCACAGACCTCGACGTCAGCCTCTCGTTTGGACCGCTCTTCCGCTGGACGATCTGGCTGCTCCGCCCGCGCCGGGCCGTGCTGGCGCTCGACCCGACGCTCTGCCGTGCTCGCCGTCGCGGTCGTCGTGCACGGGTGCGCCGTCCGGGTCGCGTGGAAAGTCGTCTGCGCCAACACACCCGGCGCCTGGATGCTGCACTGGCAGTCCATGCTGGCCACGCTCAGAGCGGCCGTCCCGAAACGGACGTCCGTCGTCGTGGTGACAGACCGCGGACTCCAGAGCCGCCCGCTCTTCGCCGCCATCGTGGCGCTCGGCTGGCATCCGATGATGCGGCCGAACTGCGCCGGGAAGTGGCGTGGGCGCGGCGAGAAGACGTGGACGACGCTGAGCACGCTCTCGACCGTGACCCGGAACGGAGAGCTGAACGGGGAGTTTGGGGCGACGAGGCCGTCCCGTCGCACACGACGGTCCCCCGCGCGCTGCTCACCTGAGTAAGCCCATGCGCCCCTCGCCGCCCTTCCGCGCCGCTCCCACTCTCATGAGCCGCCCCGCCGTCCCGGCCCCCGCCCACCGCTGTGGCAACAACAGCTCCGACTACTCGAAGGCGCCAGAGGACCACACCATCGGTGTCACGGCCGTGGACTTCGGCACCGGCGAGCGGGTGTGGACCCACCCGCGGGCGCACCCGGCCGGCGCGACCTCGGCCGGGTCCCTCACCG
>JBBSQZ010000171.1:0-7388 GCA_038243565.1 Rhodothermales bacterium
CGGGTTGAGCCACGTCTGGACGCCGGCGGCGTAGAACCGCTGCGGGTCCGGCCCGGCGCTGAAGCCGCCCGAGGCGCGCAGCGCGACCGTCGCGCCGGGCACCATCCGGACGGGCACGTAGCGCCGCGCGTCGGCGAGGACGGTCGCGAAGAAGGCGTCCGGCCCGACGGCGACGGCCAGCCCGGCGGCCGTGCGCGTGCCGCGGCGCGGACCAAAGCGCCCGAAGACGGTCCGGTCGTCGGTCGCGGTGAGCCTCGGCACGACGAAGCGGCGCGTCCGCGGCGGCTCCGTGAGCTGCGAGAGATCTGCCAGCGAGACGCCGATGAGGCCGACCTCGGCGTCGAGGCGGCGCGTGCGCGAGAGCGGGTAGCGGACCGCCCCGACGAGGCCGTAGTTGCGGTAGCGGAAGACGGTCGCGTTGCGGAAGTCCGGCAGTTCGCGCGCGAGGTGGAAGCCGTCCAGCGACACGTCGCGGCGGCCGCGCAGGGCGCGCAGCGAGAGCACGTAGTCCGCGTTGCGGAGATCCAGGACGAGGTTCGTGGCCAGCGCCACGCGCCAGTCGCCGAGGATGTCCGAGAAGCGGACCTGCGTGATCGCCTGGACGCCGTAGACGGTGTCGTAGGAGCCGGCGGCGGTCACGAGGTCGGGCGTGAAGCGGAGGCGCGTCGGGCGAGCGACGAGCTGGCCCGCAGGCGTGCGGTTGCCGCGCGGGCGGAACGGGCCGGGTCCGACGGGCGCTGGCGCGGCGGCGACCTCGGGGAGCGGAGTGCCGGCGGCGCGCGCCGAATCCTGCGCGGCAGCCCGCGCCGAGTCGGCCTGGGCGAAGAGGGCGGCGACGAGCGAGTCGAGGCGGGCGGACTCTTCGGGCGAGGTGCGGCGGCGGCTCGGCGGCGTCGCGGGCGGGCGGGCGTCGGCGGCGTCGCGGAGGAACGGGTTGTCCGCGAGGAGGCGGTCCGAGGCGATGGCGAGCGCGGGCGCATCGGCGGGCCCCTCGGCCGGGTCGGCGCCGGTGTGGCGCAGCGCCCAGACGGTCGGCGCGAGCGCGCCGCGCGTCGAGTCTGCGAGCGGGTTCTGGAGGAGGAAGACGGACGGGATGCCGCGGTCCAGGGCGAGGACGGCGGCGCGGCGGCCGTCGCGGGAGAGCGACAGGCCGAGGGCGCCCGTGAGCAGGTCGGTGAGCGGCTCGGGGCCGCGCGCGCCGAGCGTGTAGAGGTTGGCGACGCCGTTGCGGTCCGACAGGAAGACGACGTGCTCGCGCCCCGCGTCGTCCACGGCGGCGGCGCCGTCGGTCTCGTCCCACAGGTCGTCGTCGGTGAGGCGCGTGATCTGCCTCGTCGCGACGTTGAGGCGGTAGAGGTCCATCGAGGCGCGACCGAGGCCGCGCACGTCGAGGCGCCCCGCGGCGGCGGCGGCCGTGTCGTCGGTGGTGGCGTCGAGGACGGCGCCGCGGTCCGAGTGGAAGACGAGCGCCGTCCCGTCGGGCGTCCACGCCGGGGCGTGGTCGGCGTAGAGATCGGCTGTGAGCGGCGTGACGGCGGCCGTCGCGGCGTCGATCAGGACGAGGTCGGACTGCGCGCCGCGCGTCGCCTCCAACGCGATCTGCGTCCCGTCGGGGCGCCACGCGAGCGCGAGGATGGCGCTGAGGCCCGGCGGGCGGAGCGTCTGCGTCTCGCCCGTCGCCACGTCCACGAGGAGGACCGCGTCCGCGGCGCCGGCGGTAACCGCGACGGCGAGCGTCCGGGCGTCGGGGCTCCACGCCAGCCCGGCGGAGCCGAGGCGGAACGACTCGAAGCCCGACGCCGGCTGCCCGGCGACGAGCACCCGCGGCGGCGCCGCGCCGGCGGTCTCAGCGACGAGCACGTCGAAGGCCCCGTCGCGCGCGGCGACGACGGCGACGCGGTCCCCTAACGGCGACAGTGCCGGGCGGCCGTTGTAGAGCGTGCCTGTCCGGCGGAGCGTCAGCAGCGGCTTCGACACGTCAGCGATGGCGTCGCGGGCGGCGGCTTCGGGAAAGTGGACCGGCCGGAGCGCGGCCTGCCAGCGGTCCGACAGGTCGTCGACGGACAGGCCGGTCGCGCGGCGGAGCGCCGTCGGCACATCGCGGCCGGCGCGGATGCGCTCGAGGATCTCGGTGATCTTCTCGCGGCCGTACTCCTCGGCCACGAAGTCCCAGAAGGCCTGCCCGCCGCGGTAGGCGTCGTAGCCCTGGAGGCGGTCGGCGGGCCGGAGGGCGCCGTCGAGGACCGCGTCGCGGATGTAGCTGTCGGACGCCGAGTCCCAGCCGAGCGCGGCATACTCGGCGAGGCCCTCGTTGAACCACAGCGGGACGCGCGTGCGGAGGCCGCTGCGCAGGAGCGCCTGGACGGAGCCGCCGTAGACGAGCGCGTTCAGCACGGCGTGGACCATCTCGTGGTGGATGGTGCGCCGGAAGAGCCGCAGGTCGCCGCTGAACGGGACGGCGATGCGGTTCTTGAAGCCCTCGGTCACGCCGCCGATGCCGTCCGCGCCGACCGGCAGATCGGCGACGTTGGTCACGGCGAAGGCGGCGGCGGTCGGGTAGACGACGAGCGGGATGCGCGCCGCGACGTCCGACCCGAAGAGCGCGGCGGTCTCGTTGTAGGCCTCCTCGGCCGCCTCGGCGGCGAACGCGGCGAGGACGTAGCCGCCGGGCGCGCTGCCCGGGCGCTCGTAGAAGTAGACGTCCACGTGCGCCGTCTGGACGCGCTGCCAGTCCGGCGCCTCGTAGCGGACGCGGTTCTGGCCGAACGCGAAGTACTGCGCCCGCGCCGGGGCGGACGCGCCGGCGCAGGCGGCAAGCAGGAGCAGGGCGAGGGCGCGGCGCATCCCGGAGGCTACGCCCGCGCGGTACCGTGCGGACACGCTATTGCGAAGGCCCTGCCGCTGCCTCGCCCGCCGGTTGCGCCTCAGGGTCGAAGAGGACGATGTGGTCGTCGCCGCCCGCGATCGCCCCACCGAGGATCCCGTACAGGACGCCGCCCGGCGTGCACGCCGCGCCGAGCAAGAGCCCGACGCTCACGTTCTCCCCCCCGTCGCCGCCGAACCCGTCGCTGAGGGAGGTGCCGGCGACGAAGCAGAGGGCGAAGGCGCTGCCGCCGCCGATGAGCGCGCCGCGGCCGAGCGACTGCCGCCGCCTGTCGATGATGAACGAGCGGACGTCGGACGTCGGGACGACGTAGTACGCGCTGGGGTTGGCCCACGCCGTCGAGTCGGGGCGCAGGAACTGGACGCGGCCGCGGTAGCGGTCGCCCGAGACGAGCGCGATCTCGGCGTCGCGCCCGACGACGGCGGCGCTGGCCGCATCGATCGCGGCGGGGCTCGTCGCGTCGACGTAGCGGGTCGAGGTGCAGCCGGCGAGCAGGAGTGCGGCGAAGAGGGCGAGGCGCATCAGAAGCGGTAGGAGAAGTTGGCGACAGGCGCGAAGCCGGTCAGGTCCTCCCCGTCCGCGAACGCGGCGAAGCCGTAGATATCGACCGAGACGTTCGTGCCGAAGAAGCGGATGCCGGGCAGGATGACTGCGCCGGTGGCGCCCGAGCCGACGGGCACGAGCACGTCCGCGAGGAGCTTCACGCGGCGGCCGACCTGCGTCTCGCCGCCGAGCGACAGCAGCACGCCGTCGCCGGCGTCGAAGGCGCCGCTCGTGTAGCTGCCGCCTATGACGCCGGTGGCGCCGAGCGAGACCGACCGCGCGTTGTCGCCGACGGTCACGACGCCGTAGGGCAGCGCGACGAACGCGCCGTCGAAGTCGTCGCCGCTCGAGAACGGGACGACGAACGTGCTGCCGACGGCGACGCCGAGGCCGGGCGTGTCCACGACCGCACCCTTGGCGCCGAAGGCGATCACGCCGCCACCGCCGCCGCCGAACGCGAAGATGCCGGACCCGTAGAGGTCGATGCGGTCCGAGACGCCGTGCGTGACCGTCGGCAGGATGTAGAACGTCGTGCCGAGGCGCGTCTCGCCGCCGCCGAGCGTGCGAGCCGTCGGCGCGAGGATGGTGCGCGTGCGCGTCGGGTCCGAGGGGCGCGGAACGTCCTGCGCGCGGACGGCCGGGGCAGCGACGAGGAGCGCGAGCAGCGCGGCGAGGCAGGAGGTAACGAGGCGGTGCATCGGCGGGGGGAGCGTGTGGCGAAGGGTACCCGCGGAACCGGACACCGCGCCTGATTCATTTGGACTACCCCCGGACTGCCGCCGAGATGTGCCCCGGCGTCACGCCGTGCGGACCCACCGCCAGAGGTCCGCGAACGTCGCCTTCTTGCCCGTCATCAAAATGCCGACGCGGTAGACGCGCGCCGCGACCCAGATCATCCCGACGAACGCGGCCACGAGCAGCCCGAGCGAGACGGCGATCTGCCACGCCGGGACCTCGCTCACGGACATCCGCACGACCATCAGCACCGGCGACGACACGGGGAAGAGCGACAGGAACACGGCCAGCCCGCCCGACGGCGCGTTGAGCACGGCCGGCAGGAACAGCATCGGCACGATGATCGGAATCATGACCGGCACCTGCAACGTCTGCGCGTCGGACTCCTGGTCCACCGCGCTGCCGATGGCGGCGAAGACGGCGGCGAAGAGCAGGTAGCCGCCGCAGAAGTAGGCCACGAACGCCGCGAGCAGGCCCGGCGCGAAGGCCGCCGAGAGCGCCGCGGGGTCCACGGGCAGCTCGGCCGCGGCGCCCGGCACGGCGCCCGCCGCCGGCGCCATCGCGAGCAACACCGGCCCGGCGACGGCCGCGCCGAGCGCCATCAGCGCGCCCCACCCGACGAGCTGCGTCAGCCCGACGGCCCCGATGCCGAGCACCTTGCCCATCAAGAGCTGGAACGGCCGCACGCTCGACGCGACGACCTCGACGATGCGGTTCGCCTTCTCCTCGATGACGCCGCGCATCACCATCGCGCCGTAGAGCAGCACGGCGACGTAGATCAGGAGCGCCAGCGTGTTGGCGACGAAGAGCTGCACGAGCGCGCCGTCGGCCGCGTCGCCCGTCTCGGAGACCGACACCTGGTCCAGCCCGACCGGCGCGTCCAGGAGCGCGACGACCTCCGCCGCGGCGCCGGCGCGGCGCACGCGCGCGTCGCGGACGGCCGCGGTCACGGCGCCCGAGACGGCGGCGATCTCCTCGAGGCCGCCGCCGCGGCTGTAGTAGCGCGCCCGCGCGGTCCCGTCGAGCACGCCCGGCGCGAGCACGAGGTAGCCGCCGAGGTCGCCCGCGAGGACGGCCGCTCGCAGCGAGTCCGCCGGCAGCGCCGTCCGCTTCGCCGTGAATGCTGCGGGCAGGCCGGCCGCGACCGAGTCGGCGAGCGCGCCCGTCGGGTCCACGATCGCGAGCGTCCGCGCGGCGCCGTCGTCGCTGCCGAGCGACATCATGAGCAGCGGCAGCGTGAACAGCCCGAGCGCGAGCACGGGCGTCAGCAGCGTCGTGGCGATGAACCACGGCGAGCGCACGCGGCGGACGTACTCGGAGCTGGCGATGAGGGCGACGGGGGACATGAAAGGCAGTGTGGAGAGAGAGATAGTTCGGTGGTCGTCAGAGCATTCGGGCTCCACAGTTTGAAGAGAAGACACATCAAGGCGCGGATCTACACCGTCTCCAAACTTCAAACTTCAAACTGCATTTCCTCCCCCACCGCCTGCCGGAAGATCTCGTCCAGCGGCGGTTCGTGGACTTCGAAGCGGTCGATCTCGTCCGCGCCCGCGAGGGCGGCGTCGAGGACGCGCCGCGGCGGCGTGCCGGCGTCGAGGCGGAGCGTGGCCTGGCCCGAGCTGCGGCGCAGGATGCGGGCGCCCGAGCCGGGCGTCGTGAGGGCGTCCAGCCACGCGTCCGCGCCGGACCAGGCGACCGAGACGGTGTCGCGGCCGAAGCGCCGCTTGACCTCGCGCAGCGGGCCCGAGAGGACGACGCGGCCGCGCGCCATCAGCACGACGTCGTCGCAGAGCGACTCGACGGACTCCATGCGGTGGCTCGCGAATAGGACCGTCCGCCCCGCGGCGCGGAGCTCGCCGATGACCGCCTCGAGGACGTCCGCGTTGATCGGGTCCAGCCCCGAGAACGGCTCGTCGAGGACGACGAGGTCCGGCTCGTGGACGACCGTCGCGATGAACTGCACCTTCTGCTGCATGCCCTTCGAGAGCTCCTCGGTGCGCTTGGGCCACCACGCCGAGGCGTCGAAGCGGTCCAGCCAGCGCTTCACCGCGGCCGTCGCGTCGGGCTTCGTCATGCCCTTGAGGCGCGCGAGGTAGACGAGCTGCTCGCCGACGCGGAGCTTGCGGTAGAGGCCGCGCTCCTCGGGCAGGTAGCCCATGCGCCGCTGCGTCTCCGGGCCGACGGGGAAGCCGCCGAGCGTGACGCGGCCCTCGTCCGGCGACGTGATCGCGGTCACCATGCGCAGCGTCGAGGTCTTGCCGGCGCCGTTGGGCCCGAGCAGGCCGACGAGGCGCCCGGGCTCCGCGCGAAACGAGACGCCGTCGACGGCGGCGGTTTCGCCGTACCGTTTGGTCACGTTTTCGAGACAGAGCGCGAGAGCCATTTGCGGGGTGGCGGGGTGCGGACCACGGGCCGCACTGCGCGGCCCGCTCCCCGCTCAAACTACCCGATGACCACGCCCTCGCGCTTCGCCCGCCCCATCCCCGCCGCGCCCGCCCGCACCTCGTGGGACCGCCCGACGCCATCGGGCCGCCTCGCGTCGGCCCTCGAGACGTCCGTCGCCGGCGTCGTCATCGTCGCCGCGGCGATGCTCTGCGGGACGCTGCTCGCCGGCTGCGACTCGGACGGGCTCGGCATCGGCGACTTCCGCGGAACAGTCCAGGTGGACGCCACAAGCCGGCCGGTCGAGGGCGAGGCCGTCTACACGGTCGTCGAGACGCCGCGCGGCCCGCGCTTCGTGCTCGGCCTGTTCGTCGATGGCCTCTACGACTCGCGCTACGACGGCTACGACTTCGCCGCGCTGCGCCGCGACGGCGGGCGCCCCGGCGTCGGCGCGTACTCGGTGACGACTGAGGGGGCCGGAACGCGCGCGTTCACGGCGAGCTACGCGCAGGTGACGGACGCCAACGACCCCGACGAAGCGGTCGGCCCGGCGATCCGCGCGACCGAGGGCGTCGTCACGATCACGAGCATCGACGACTACGGCTTCATCGCCGGCACGGTCCACTTCTCGGGCGACGGGGTCCGCGTCGAGAACCCGCGCGCGCGCATCCGCGGCGAGGTCTCGTCCACGTTCGAGGCGCGCTACGAGAGCCCCGAGACGCTGCGCCGCCTCGGCGTCGACCTCGGGCTGGACGAGTAACTACTGGTTTAAGGTTTATCGTTTAAGGGGCGCATAAACCATCCTTAAACCTTAACCCGAACTCACAGCATTCCCACGCGGTCC
>JBBSQZ010000172.1:0-7310 GCA_038243565.1 Rhodothermales bacterium
CGCGACCTCGACCTGCTGCTCGACGTGTGCGACCAGATGGAGGGCCGCACCATCTGCGCGCTCGCCGACGCCGCGGCGTGGCCGGTGCGCTGGGGCATCCGCCGCTTCCGCGACGAGTTCGAGGCCAAGTGCCGGCCGTCGGCCTTCGCCGGCGCTGACCTCGCCTCGGGCGACGGGCACGCGCTCGTCGAGCCGGACCACGTCATCGCCCCCGGCGGCACGCCCTGACCCGCCGATGCGCGCTCTCCTGCTCGTCCTGACAGCCGCCGGCCTCGCCGGGTGCAGCCTCTTCGGCTCCGACACGACGCGCGCTTCGGGCGTCGTCGTGAACGCCGAGACGGGCGCGCCCGTCGCTGGCATCGACGTCTCGTTCCGGACCGGCGGCGGCTTTGCAGTGTATCCTGCCGTCGATACGGACCGCACCGACTCGGCGGGTCGCTTCACGCTCGAGTCGGACGCCATCGACAGCGGGGCGTCCGGGCTGATGATCTCGATCAACAGCTGCGCTTACGGCCAGACCGACTGCCGGTACGATGCCCGCTATGGAAGTGCCATCCAAGCAGATGCAGTTGACCACGGGCACTCCAAGACAAACCTCCGCCTCGAGTTAATCCCGATCCGACCATGACCCGATCCCTCCTCGTTGCGACGTGCGGCATCGCGCTTTCTGCGTGCATCACCACGTCGCCGGCCCGCACCGAGGCGCCGGCCGGCGCCGCGGCGAGCGTCTCGGCGCCCGTCACCGTCGGCGCCTTCTCCGCGGGCACGGCGCTGAGCGTCGATGATGCGCTAGCGCAGTCGGCCAGCCTCGACGGGCAGGCGGTCCGCGTCGCCGGCACGATCCGGCAGGTCTGCCAGGCCAGGGGCTGCTGGCTGACCTTCTCGACCGGCCAGGGCCAGACGCTCCGCGTGATGACGCACAGCGAGGGCGAGGACGACTCCGAGGAGCTCCTCTTCCCGAAGGACGCCGCCGGCCGCCACGCCGAGGTCGTCGGGACGCTCCGCGTCGCCGAGGAGTCCGTCGCCCGCCGCCGGCACCTCGCCGAGGACGGCGGCGCGACGCCCGAGCAGATCGCCGCCATCACCGAGCCCACGCGCTCCGTCTCGCTCGTCGCGACCGGCGCCCGCATCGACTCGTAGAGAACCCGAGCTGTACCCTACCCTACGTGTCATTGCGAGGAGCGTAGCGACGAAGCCATCTGGTCGGTCGGCGCACTGAGTCTCGAGATTGCTTCGCTTCGCTCGCAATGACACGACTCAGGTTAGAAAGAACTCCGTAGCAGACCGAAGCTGGATCGTCCCCATCTTCAGACGTCAAACTCCAAACTGCATTTTACCATGCCGCAGGTCACCATCGACGGACAGGTTCGCGAGTTCGAGCCCGGCGACACGCTGCTCCAGCACTGCCTGGACCACGGGACCGAGATCCCGCACTTCTGCTACCACCCGGCCCTGAGCGCCCCGGCCAACTGCCGGCAGTGCCTCGTCAAGGCGGGCACACCGATGATGGACCGCGAGACGAAGCAGCCGGTCCTCAACGACGACGGGACGCCGAAGATCAACTACTTCCCGAAGCTCATGCCGAGCTGCGTGCTCGACGTGACCGACGGCATGGTCGTCCACACGCAGAACAGCGCGGAGGAGGTCGCCGAGGCGCAGGCGGACAACCTCGAGCTGATGCTGATCAACCATCCGCTGGACTGCCCGATCTGCGACCAGGCCGGCCAGTGCCCGCTCCAGATCCAGGCCTACAAGTACGGCCCCGAGGGCAGCCGCTTCGAGTTCGACAAGGTCCACCGGCCCAAGCGCGTCCAGCTCGGCCCCAACGTCGTCCTCGACGCCGAGCGCTGCATCAACTGCACGCGCTGCACGCGCTTCACCGAGGAGATCACCGAGACGCACCAGCTGACCATCGTCAACCGGGGCGACCGCAACTACCCGATGACGGCGCCGGGGCAGACGTTCGACGACCCGTACTCGATGTGCACGACCGACATCTGCCCGGTCGGCGCGCTGACGGAGGACTACTTCCGCTTCGTGGCGCGGACCTGGGAGATGTCCCGCACGCCGACGGTCTCGGACTTCGGCGGCATCGGCATCAACGTCGACGTGTGGGTGCGCAACAACGAGGTCGTCCGGATCACGCCGCGCGAGAACCTCGACGTGAACCAGTACTGGATGCCGGACGCCGCGCGCCTCATCTTCGCCTCGTACAACACGGACCGCCTCTCGGGGCCGCGCATCAACGGCCGGCCGGCGACGTGGGCGCAGGCGACGGCCGAGGCCGGGCGCCTCCTTCAGGACGCCGGCTCCGACGTGCTGTTCGTCGGCTCGCCGTTCGCGACGGTCGAGGACAACTTCCTGCTGATGAAGCTCGCCGAGGCCGTCGGCGCCGCCCCCCCGCGCTACGTCGCCACGGCCGGCACGCAGGCCGGCGACGGCTTCCTCGTCTCGACGGACCCCGCGCCGAACACGGCCGGCGTCGAGCGCCTCGGCATGGAGCCGCTGGACGCGGCCCTCGCCTCGAGCCAGATGGCCGGCGCGCGCCTCGTCTACGCCCTGCACCCGGCCGGTCTCGAGGGCGTCACGGTGCCCGTCATCCTCCACGCGACCCACACGACGGGCACCGGCGTCGACACGGCCGCCGTCGTGCTGCCGACGACGATGTCGGTCGAGACGATCGGCACGTTCGTCACCGAGACGGGCCGCGCGCAGCTGCTGCGGCCGGCCAAGACGATCGCGTCCATCAACCGCTCGCTCACGATGGCGATGGGCGTCGGCCAGAGCCGGACGGACCGCGTCGGGACGCCGTTCGACCGCTGGCACGACGAGGCCAACAAGGTCGACGCACTCCCCGGCTGGGCCATCCTGCCGGACGTCGCCGAGCACGTCGGCCACGCGCTGCGCTACAAGGGCCCCGCGGCCGTCATGGCCGAGGTCGCCGAGATGCCCGCCTTCGCCGGCGCGACGCACGACGCGATGGGCCTGCTCGGCGTCGCCCTCGAAACCGTCGACGCCGCCGTCTGACGTGCGGAGGACCGATGACGGAGGACAGACCTCCCGACCCGTCCTCCGTCCTCTGTCTTCCGTCCTCTGTCTTCCGACTGAATGAACACGCTCGCCGCCATCTGGGACATCATCGACCTGCCGGTCGTGATCTTCCTGATGCTCAACGTCTTCCTCGTCACCGCGTCGCTGCTCGTCTACGCCGAGCGCAAGGTGTCCGGCTGGATCCAGGAGCGCAACGGCCCCGACCGCGTCGGCCCGGTGGGCATCCTGCAGCCCTTCGCCGACGTGTTCAAGCTCCTCTTCAAGGAGGACATCGTGCCGACGGCCGGCAACCGCTTCATCCACGCGCTCGCGCCGACGCTGATGGTCGTGATCGCGATGAGCACGGGCGGCCTCATCCCCTGGGCGCGGACGCCCTCGGGCGGCGCGCTCGCCATCGCCGACATCGGCGTCGGCCTGGTCGTCGTGCTCGCGATGACGTCGGTCTCGGTCTACGGCGTGACGCTCGCGGGGTGGTCGTCGAACTCGAAGTACGCGCTCCTCGGCGGGCTGCGCTCGTCGGCGCAGATGATCTCGTACGAGCTCGCGATGGGCGCCGCGGCGCTCTCGGTCGTCCTCCTGACGGGCAGCCTGCGGCTGTTCGACATCGTCGAGGCGCAGAACCACCTCGGCAGCTTCTTCGGCTGGAACGCCTTCCGCGACCCCGTCGGGTTCGTGATCTTCTCGGTCTGCGCGCTCGCCGAGACGAACCGTCTGCCGTTCGACCTCCCCGAGGCGGAGCAGGAGCTCGTCGCGGGCTACCACACCGAGTACTCGGGCATGAAGTTTGGCATGTTCTTCCTCGCCGAGTACGTCAACCTCTGGGTCGCGAGCCTGCTCATCACGACGCTCTTCCTCGGCGGCTACCTCATCCCGGGCGAGGTCTGGTTCGGCCCGCTGCTCCCCGGCGCGCTGCTGACGGTGCTGCAGGTCGGCGTGTTCGTGGCCAAGGTCACGTTTATCGCCTTCTGCTTCATCTGGATCCGCTGGACGCTGCCGCGCTTCAAGTACAACCAGCTGATGACGCTCGGCTGGAAGTACCTGCTGCCGATCGCGCTCGCCAACATCGTCGTGATCGCGGCCCTCGTCGCCGGCTACACGCTGCTCACGCAGTAGCACCCGTTCACCCTCCAACTCCCACTCTGCCGCCATGACCTACCGCGTCGCGTTGCACACCACGGACGATGGCTTTGCCGTCTCGTGCCCCGGCCTGCCGGGGTGCTGGTCCGAGGGCGCGACGGAGGACGAGGCGCTCGCAAACATCCGTGAGGCGATCTCAGAGTACCTCGCTGTCGCGCAGGAACTGGCTGAGGAAGACGACGCGGAGGTTCGGGAGGTCGAGGTGGCCGCGTAGATGCCGAAGCTGCCCGGCATCAGCAACCAGGCAGCCATCCGCGCTCTTCAGAAGGCAGGCTTCTGGATCGCGCGCGAAGGGAAACACACCGTCATGACGGACGGCCGTCGGATTCTGACGCTCCCGCGGCACAACCCGATCAACGCGTTCACGATGGCCGGGATCGTCCGTGACGCGGGGCTGACGCTGGACGCGTTCCGCGCGTTGCTCTGACGCGCGGGAGAACCGGCCGGCGCTGACCGGGGTAGGCACGGGCACCCTCTTCCGCCCGACCCGATGGCCGACCACGCGACGACGACCGACACCGAGACCACGCCCGCCACGAGCCGCACCCGCGAGGAGCGCGCGCGCCTCGAGCGGGCCACCGCGACCACCATCCGCGGCCTCACCATCGACGCCGTCGAGAAGGCGGCGAGCGGGCACCCGGGCCTGCCGATGGGCATGGCCGACGCCGCGACGGTCCTCTGGACGCGCTTCCTCAAGCACGACCCCTCGGACCCGGCGTGGCCGGACCGCGACCGCTTCATCCTGTCGGCCGGCCACGGCTCGATGCTGCTCTACAGCCTGCTGCACCTCTCGGGCTACGACCTGTCCATTGAGGACCTCAAGCAGTTCCGGCAGCTCCACTCGAAGACGCCCGGCCACCCCGAGGTGAAACACACGCCGGGCGTCGAGGCGACGACCGGGCCGCTCGGGCAGGGCCTCTCGATGGCCGTCGGCCTCGCCCTCGCCGAGCGGCACCTCGCGGCGCGCTTCAACACGGACGAGCACCTCGTCGTGAGCCACCACACGTACGTCGTCGCGTCCGACGGCGACCTGATGGAGGGCGTCTCGAACGAGGCGTCCAGCCTCGCCGGCACGCAGTGCCTCGGCGGGCTCGTCGTGCTGTGGGACGACAACCACGTCACCATCGACGGCAAGACGGTCCTCGCTTTCCGCGAGGACGTCGCCGGGCGCTACGAGGCCCTCGGCTGGCACGTCATCCGCGACGTCGACGGGCACGACAACGAGGCCGTCGCCCACGCCATCGAGGCGTCGCGCAACGTCATGGACCGGCCGAGCCTCGTCTGCTGCCGCACCACCATCGGCTTCGGCTCGCCGAACCACGCCGGCACGTCGGGCATCCACTCGGACGCCCTCGGCACCGAGGAGGTCGCGGCGACGAAGGACAACCTCGGCATCCCCCTCGAGCCGACGTTCTTCGTCCCGGACGACGCCCTGACGCTCCTCCACGAGCAGGCCGACCGCGGCAAGCAGGCCCACGCCGACTGGGACGAGCGCCTCGACGCCTACGACGCGGCTGAGCCCGAGAAGGCAAAGGAGTTCCGCCGCCGCATGACCGGCCGCGGCGAGCTCCCCGACGGCTGGAAGGACGCGCTCCCGAGCTTCCCCGAAGACGCCAAGGGCATGGCGACGCGCAAGGCGTCCGGCGCGACGCTCGACGCGCTCGCGGCCGTCATCCCGGACCTCGTCGGCGGCTCGGCGGACCTTACGCCGTCCAACAACACGCTGGCGAAGGGGATGACGAACATGGAGGCCAACACGCCCGGCGGGCGCTACCTCCACTACGGCGTCCGCGAGTTCGGCATGGCGGCGGCCCTCAACGGGCTCGCGCTGCACGGCGGCATCCGGCCGTACGGCGGCACGTTCCTCATCTTCTCGGACTACGCCAAGGCCGCCGTGCGCCTCGCGGCGCTGATGCACACGACGCCCGTCTTCGTGTTCACCCACGACTCGGTCGGCCTCGGCGAGGACGGCCCGACGCACCAGCCGGTCGAGCAGCTCGCCGGCCTCCGCGCCATCCCGAACCTCCTCGTCATCCGCCCGGCCGATGCCAACGAGACGGCCGCGGCATGGGCCGTCGCCCTCGAGCAGGCGGACCGCCCGACAGCCCTCGCGCTCTCGCGCCAGGGCCTCCCGACGCTCGCCGGCTCCGTCGGCACCGCCATCGAGGGCGTCAAGCGCGGCGCCTACATCGTGGACGACTGCGACGGGACGCCGGACGTGATCCTCGTCGCCGCCGGCTCCGAGGTGTCGCTCTGCATCAAAGCGAAGGAGCAGCTCGAGGGGATGGCCGTCCGCGTCGTCTCGATGCCGTGCATGCGGCTCTTCTTCGAGCAGGACGACGCCTACCGCGAGTCCATCCTGCCGGACGCCGTGCGGGCGCGCGTGACGGTCGAGGCGTCGAGCCCGATCGACTGGTATCACATCGCCGGCCTCGACGGGCGCGCGGTCGGGCTGGACCGCTTCGGCGAGTCGGCGCCCGGCGCCGCGGGCTACGCCTCGCTCGGCTTCACGCCCGAGGCCGTCGCCGAGGCGGCGCGGGCGGTGGCGGGCTGACGCGCCGTGCCTTTCTGGACCGAGGGCACGGCAAGCCGTGCCCTTACAGGCCCAGCCTCCGGCGAGGCGTTTCTGCCACTGGCTACCGGTTCGGGTTCACCCGATGGCCTCTTCCTCCTGTCTTGTGATCCTCGCCTCCTCCGTCCTCGCCGCCGACTTCGGCCGGCTCAACGAGCACCTCGCCCAGGCGCTCGACGCCGGCGCGGACTGGCTCCACATCGACGTGATGGACGGCCACTTCGTGCCCAACATCTCCTTCGGCGCGCCCGTCATGCGCGGCATCCGCGCGCTCGCCGAGGCGCACGGCGCCGACCTCGACGTGCACCTCATGATCGAGGAGCCGGACCGCTACCTCGAGGACTTCGCCGCGGTCGGCGCCGCGTCCATCACGGTCCACCAGGAGGCGTGCCGGCATCTCCACCGGACCGTCGCGGCCATCCACGACGTGGGCTGCCGCGCGGCCGTCGCCGTCAACCCGGCGACGCCGCTGAACACGCTGGACGACATCCTGCCGGACCTCGACATGGTGCTCGTGATGTCGGTCAACCCCGGCTTCGGCGGGCAGGCC
>JBBSQZ010000173.1:0-7293 GCA_038243565.1 Rhodothermales bacterium
GGCCGACGGCGGCGACGACGAGCACGCGCTCGCCGGGGTTGACGACGTTGAGCGCGAACGGCGGCAGCAGCAGCGCCGCGCCGGCGAGCGCCCAGGCAAACAGAGCGGCGCGGCGGCGCCCGCCGGCCGGCATCCGCGCCGTTCCCCACGCCAGCGCCCCGACGAGCAGCAGCACGACGACGGCGGACAGGGCGACGGCAATCCACAGTAGGGGGCCGCCGACCAGTGTGGCGCCGTCCAGCCTGACCGGCCGCTCGAACGGGCCGAGCTTCAACACCGTGTACGCTTTATAGGCTAGCGCCTGCCCGATGCCGCCGGCCGCGGCCGGCGCCTCGAACGGCGCCGACGTGCGCCCGAGGACGTACCACGCGCTCAGCACGGCGGACGGGACGAGCGCGGCGACGGCTTTCCAGTCGCGCCGCTGCAGCGCGTCCAGCCCGGCGGCGAGGGCGAAGGCAGCGAACGGGACGGCGTGGGCGAAAAAGAGCGAGAGCGACGCGCCGAGGACGGCGCCGGGGCAGAGGCGCTCTCGCTGCATCCACACGGCGGCGATCCAGATCGCGAGCGTCACGCCGATCTGAAACCCGAGGTAGCCGTTCCACCACGACGACGACACGACGAGGCACGATGCGACGACAGCCGCCCGACGCGCCGGCGACTCGGGATCGGCGGCGCGCCCGAGGCGCCACGACGCGGCAAAGCCGGCCAGCAGGAGGAGCGCCGCGACGATCCGGCCCGTCGCCACGGCCGAGAACGCGCCGAGGAGCGCTGCCGGGACGAGCGTCGCGAGCGCGTTCGGGACCGGGTACGGCGCCACGCGCAACGGCGCCGCCGTCGCGTCGAGAAACTCGGCGCGGAACAGCGCCCCCGAGTAGACCCACGCTGGCAGGTCGACGAGGTACAGCGCCGGCAGGAGGAGCACGCCCGCGATGAGGAGGGCGGCCACGGCCCAGTACGCGGCGCCGAGCGTGCGCGCCATCAGTGCGCGTTCTCGTTGACGAAGCCCTTGAACAGCGTCAGCCACATGATCCGCACGTCGAACCACAGGCTCCAGTTTTGTATGTAATAAAGATCGTACTCGATGCGCGTGCGGAGGCTCGTGTCGCCGCGCCAGCCGTTGACCTGCGCCCAGCCGGTGATGCCGGCCTTCATCTTGTGGCGCAGCATGTAACCCGGGATCTCGTGGCGGAAGCCCTCGATGAGGACCGGCCGCTCGGGCCGCGGCCCGACGACCGACATGTCGCCCCGGAGGACGTTGAGGAACTGCGGCAACTCGTCGAGCGACGTCCGCCGGAGGAACGCGCCGACGGGCGTCGCGCGGGACTCGCCGGGCCTGGACCACACCGCGCCGGTCCCCGCCTCGGCGTCGACGGGCATCGAGCGGAACTTGAGCATCCCGAACGTCCGCCCGTTGAGGCCCATCCGCTCCTGCCGGTAGAAGACCGGCCCCGGAGACGAGCCCTTGACGGCCGCCGCGATGATGAGCAGCAGGGGCGAGAGGATGGCCAGCGCGACAGCCGAGAAGGCCACGTCGAGCGTGCGCTTGAGGACCTGCCGGACGTCGAACGCGGCCTCGTCGAGGAGGTGGATGACCGGCAGGCCGTCGACGTCCGAGACGCGCGAGTTCAGGAGCAGGTCGAGGGAGAACAGGTCCGGCACGAGGCAGAGGTGCGACGTGCGGACGGAGCACGCCTCGACGACGGTCTTGATCTTGCCCGACGCCGCGAGCGGCAGCGCCACATAGACCATGTCGACGCCGCCGAGGCGGTCCATCGTCTCGCCGATGGCCGAGACCGGCCCGAGGACGTCCGGCCGGCCCATCTGGTCCGGGTAGAACGGGTCGTGCGGCGCAGAGGCGACGCCCGCGCCGCGGTCGTCGAGGAAGCCGAGCACCTCGAAGCCCATCCACGGGTAGTGCCGGAAGGCGCGCGCGAGGCGCTGCCCGGCGTGTCCGGAGCCCACGATGAGCACGCGGCGGACGTTGCGGCCGGCCTGCCGCGCCCGCCGCAGCACGACGTAGATCGACAGCCGCAGCCCGACGAGCAGGCCGGACGACAGCACGCCGAACGCCAGCATGTGCACGCGCGAGAACGAGAACGCGCGGAAGAAGAACAGCGCCCCGATGGAGATCGCGAGGCCCAGCGCGACGGCCCGCGCGACGGCGTACACGACGAGCGACAGCCGCTGCGCGCGGCGCGTCTGGTACAGCCCCGAGAGCACGAACGCGGCGCTCCACACGGCGAGCACGGCCGGCAGGTAGCGCAGGTACTCGGCGAGGGGGACGTACTGCGGCGGCGTCAGCACCTCGAAGCGGAGCACCCACGCGAGCACCCACGCCAGCCCGATCAGCAGGACGTCGGCGCCGAAGAGAAGCCGCTGGAGAGCCTGACTGCGTTCGCGGAGCATGAGGGGATGCGGGAGCGCGGCGAAGATAGCCGGGCGACGGAAGACGGAAAACGGAGGGCAGGAGGAATGGACCGAGCGCCTCGTCACGGTCCACGCCTGCGCGGCTCGTCACGCCAAGCGCGACGATCTTGTCATCCTGAGCATGCGAAGGATCTCGACGCAGTCGGTGGCGACATTCTGGGAGTGCACTATTGAGATCCTCCGCTGCGCTCAGGATGACGCAGTTCGGGGAGGGTAGCGCCAGATTCCGCCCGTCGCCCTCAGCGCAGCTTCTCCGGGTGCGTCGCGACGATGAGCGCGCGGGCGAGCGCCCGCGTCGAGTTGACGAGCGGGACGCCGGCGTGCGACGCCTCGGGGACGGCGAGGGGCAACTCGGTGCAGCCCAGGATCACCGCCTCGGCGCCGTGCGCGGCGAGGTGCTCGATGGCGTCCAGCAACACGGCGCGCGCCTGCGGGTCTACGGGCGACGAGTGTGCCTTGAGGCCCCACGCCGCGTCGAAGATGGACGCGTGGACGTGCGCCTGGACGTCCGGATCGGGCACGAGCGCCTCGCGGCCCGACGCCTCGAGCCCGATCTGGTGCAGCCGGTTGCCGATCGACGAGTCCGTGGCGAGCACGCCCACGCGGTGCACGGCCGGCATCGTCCGCTCGATGTCTGCGACGATGGCGTCGACGATGTGGACGAGGCGCATCGGCGTCCCGGCGATGCCCGCGCGGAGCGCCTCGAAGAGGACCGGCGCGTGCGCCGTGTTGCAGGGCACGCCGACGACGGTGCAGCCCGCCGCATCGAGCATGGACAGCACGGCGAGCATCGGCGGGACGGGGCTCGGGGCGCTCTGGTCCGCGATCCACGTCGAGCGGTCCGGGATGCGGCCGGGGTAGGAGACGAGCGCGACCGGCAGGTGCTCCTGGTCCGTGCGGGCACTTGTCTCGTCGAAGAGGGCGCGGACGAGGTCGAGGCCGGCGTAGGGGCCGAGGCCGCCGAGGACGCCGATGGCGTCGCGCGCGGCGGCGCCGGTCGGGGCGCCGTGTGGGTCAGAGGAGAGGGCTGGGGCGGGGTCGGACGGTGCAGGCACGGGGCGGGGCGGTGAAAAGGGGGGCAAGACGCCCCGGCGAGCCGCCCGAGGCGCCTCGCGGCGCGCCCGCGCGTTGACCGGGAGCCGCCGGGGCGCCTAGTTTGGCCCGCTTGCCTGCCCTCAGGTCTGGGCGGCGGCACAGATTACGCCCGCCGTCCGCACCGGGGCCCCTCTGCCCGGTGGTGTAACGGTAGCACAGCGCCCTTTGGAGGCGTTTGCAGAGGTTCGAATCCTCTCCGGGCAACCCCGCCACCCGCGCCGCGCTTCGCGCTCATGTCCCTTCTGCACAACCCGCCGATCACGCTGTTCGCCGGCCGGAGCAATCCGGCCCTGGCGCAGGGGATCGCGGACGCGTACGGCGCGGAGCTCGGCCACGTGACGCTCAAGAACTTCTCCGACGGCGAGATCTACGTCCGATACGAGGAGTCCATCCGCGGGTCGGACCTGTTCATCATCCAGTCCACGCCGCCGCCCGGAGACCACCTCATGGAGCTGCTCCTGATGGTCGACGCCGCGCGGCGGGCCTCGGCGGGGCGCATCACGGCCGTCGTGCCGTACTACGGGTATGCCCGGCAGGACCGCAAGGACCAGCCGCGCGTCTCGATCGCGGCCAGCATGATCGCGCACCTGCTCGAGCAGACCGGCGTCGACCGGGTCCTCACGATGGACCTGCACGCGGCCCAGATCCAGGGCTTCTTCTCGATCCCCGTGGACCACCTCTACGGGTCGACCGTCTTCGAGCAGACGCTCATGCACGACCCGGCGTGGGCCGGCTTCCGCCAGAACCTCGTCGTCGTCGCGCCGGACGTCGGCGCGTCGAAGGTGGCGCGGGCCTACGCCAAGCGCTTCGGCGCCTCGCTCGCCCTCATCGACAAGCGCCGACCGGAGGCCAACGTCGCGGAGGTCATGAACATCATCGGCGACGTCGCCGGCTGCAACTGCCTCATCATCGACGACATGTGCGACACGGCCGGCACGCTCGTGTCGGCGGCCGTCGCGCTGCACGACGCCGGCGCGACGGACGTGCGGGCGTTCTGCACGCACGCGCTCCTGTCGGGCCCGGCCGTCCCACGCATCGAAGCCAGCCCGATCTCGCGCATGGTCGTGACGGACTCCGTCCCGCTCCGGTGCGCCTGCCCCAAGATCGAGGTCCTCTCGGTCGCCCCGCTCTTCGCCGAGTCCATCCAACGGATCTCGGCCGACGAGTCCCTCTCGACGCTTTTCGTGGGGTGACGGGTGGAGGGGTTGAAGGGTGGACGGGGAAAGGCCCCTGACGCTCGGCGCCTCACCGCATTTCCCCTTCCACCCCTCCACCCTGCTCACCTTTCAACCCTCCCCGATGGATACCCTCGTTCTCACCGCGACCGCCCGCGACACCGGCAAGAAGGCCGCCAAGGCGACGCGCACCGCCGGCCTCGTGCCGTGCGTCCTCTACGGGCCGCACGCCGAGCCGGTCCACTTCGCCGTGCCGACGCTCGCGCTGCGCCCGCTCATCCACACCACCGAGCAGCACCGCGTGACGGTCAACGTCGGCGGCGAGTCGCTCGACGCGATCCTCAAGCAGATCGTGTTCCACCCCGTCACGGAGCGCCCGTGGCACGTGGACTTCCAGGTGCTCACCGCCGGCGAGACGTTCACGACGACGGTCCCCGTCGTGCTCGTGGGCATGCCCGAGGCCGTCCGCGACGGCGCCGACCTCGCGCAGCCGATCCACCAGGTCGAGATCCGCGCGCTGCCGAGGGACCTCCCGGGCTCGCTCGAGGTCGACGTCTCGGCGATGGCCATCGGCGACGCGTTCCACGTCTCGCAGCTCGAGCTGCCCGAGGGCGTCGAGGTCCTCACGGACGGCGACCTCGTCCTCGCGACGGTCTCGATGAGCACGCTGGGTGCCGACATCGAGGAGGCGGACGCCGAGCTCGCCGAGGAGCAGGCCGCCGAGTTCGCCGAGGAGCACCCGGAGAACGCGGACGACGCCGACGACGTCCCGGCGACGGAGGAGTAATCCTCCGCTCGTCTGTCTCAGCGGGGGCGCTCGGATCGGTCCGGGCGTCCCCGCTGCGTGAATGCGATTTAAGGTTTAATGTTTAAGGTTGACCGCCTTGAACATTAAACCTTAAACCTTAAACTGCCTTTCTGTGTCTCTCTTCCGCCGCCTCTTCCGCGCCTCGCCGGACCCGCTCGCCGAGCGCCCCGACCTCGTCGTCGTCGGCCTCGGCAACCCGGGCGCGCGCTACGACGGGACGCGCCACAACGCCGGCTTCGCCGTGGCGGACCGCGTCGCCGAGCGCCTCGGGGCGGCGTTTGCGCCGGCCGGCGCCGCGGGCCTCGTCGCAGCAGGGGAGTGGCGCGGGAAACGCGTCGCCGTCGTGAAGCCGCAGACGTTCATGAACCGCAGCGGGGCCGCCGTCGAGGACGTGCTCCGGCGGGCGGGCGTCGAGGCGGAGCGCCTCGTCGTCGTTACGGACGACCTCGCGCTGCCGGTCGGGACGCTCCGGATGAAGCCGAAGGGCGGCGCCGGCGGCCACAACGGCCTCGCCGACATCGCGGACGCGCTCGACGGCACCGACTGGCCGCGCCTGCGCGTCGGCGTCGGCTCAGACTTCAAGCCGGGCACGCAGGTCGACTTCGTCCTCGCGCCGTTTGGCGCAGACGAGGCCGAGGCGGCACAGGCGTCGTTCGAGCGCGCCGCCGAGGCGGCCCTGGCCGTGGCGACAGACGGCCTCGCCGCTGCGATGTCGCGCTTCAACGGCGCCGCGCCGCCGCGTTCGTAATCCCGGCGAAGCGCTTCCGCCGGGCGGATCGGCCCGCGCCGCGCCGCGTATCTTCGCCAACCCTCTCTCAGCCGCCGCGCCCGCCGCTCGTCCCATGGCCAGAATCGACGTCGTCATGCCCAAGATGGGCGAGTCCGTGATGGAAGGAACCGTCCTCGAGTGGAAAAAGGCCGTCGGCGACACGGTCGAGATGGACGAGACGCTCCTGGAAATCTCGACCGACAAGGTCGACTCTGAGGTGCCGTCCCCCGAGGCCGGCCGCATCGTCGAGATCCTCGTGCAGGAGAACGACACGGTCGACGTCGGCACGCCGATCGCCATCATCGAGACCGATGTGAACGCCTCGGCCGACGCGCAGCCGGCGACGTCGCCGCCGGATGAGGAGCCCGTCGTGGACGTCCCGCCGACGTCCGACACGCCGGCCGGCAGCTCGGCCCGCCAGGCCGTCGAGGAGCCGAATGCCGAGCCGTCGATCCCAGCGACGCCGGTCCCGATGCCGCCGGCGCCCGAGGCGGCGCCCGCCGCGCCCAAGATCGCCACGCCCGCGCCGAACGCGCCCGCCGCGGCGCCCACGTCGGGCGGCGCGCGCGTCGAGGTGGTGATGCCCAAGATGGGCGAGTCCGTCATGGAAGGGACGGTCCTGACGTGGAGCAAGGCCGTCGGCGACACGGTCGAGATGGACGAGACGCTCCTGGAAATCTCGACCGACAAGGTCGACTCCGAGGTACCGTCCCCCGAGGCGGGCACGCTCGTCGAGATCCTCGTGCAGGAGGGCGATACGGTGGACGTCGGCACGCCGATCGCCGTCATCGCGACGGGGGCTGGCGCCGCGGTCTCGGCTCCGGCCGCGCCCGCCGCCGTGGCGCCCGCCGCTCCGGCCCAGCCCGCCGTGGCGCCCGCCGCCGAGCACACGGCAGGCCCCGCCGAGACGAGCTACAGCGCCTCGCCCGAGGGCGATGGCGCCGCGATGTCCGCCCCGGCCCAGGCCGAGGAGGCGGCTGCGCAGAACGAGGCAGCGTCCGGCGAGACGTCCGGCCCGA
>JBBSQZ010000174.1:0-7274 GCA_038243565.1 Rhodothermales bacterium
CGCCCGCTCGAACGCCTGCGCCGCGGCGATGCGGAGGGCCGGGTCCGGCGCGCCGAGGCGCGCCGCGCGGTAGGCGACGCCGCCGGGCGTGGACGCGCCGCGCGTGGGGGGGCGCGCGAGGGCCCGCGCGCGCGCCGGCTCGACGGCCTGCGCCAGCGTCACCCGGAGCAAGTCCGGCACGTCGTCGTCGTCCCCCACTTTGCCGATGGCCTCGAGGATCTCGGCCTGGACGGACGGCGTGGCCTCGTCGCGCAGCGCGAGCAGCAGCGCCACGCCGCGGGTCGAGTCGGCCGTCTGGCCGAGCGCGAAGGCGGCGTCGGCGCGGACGGCCGGCGTGTCGTCGCGGAGCGCCTCGAGCAGCGCGTCCACGGCGCCCGGCGCCTGCACCGAGGCAAGGGCGAACGCGGCGCGCGCGCGGACGTCGGCGTCGGGCGACTGGAGCGCGGCGAGGAGCGGGCTGGCGTCGCGGCGGACCTGCGCGTCGACGAGCGCCTGGAGGTCCGGGCGGACGAGCAGGCGGTCGATCGGGCGGGCGGCGAAGACGCCGGCGGGCGGGGCCGGCGGGCGGACCGAGGCGCAGCCGCCGGCGGCGAGCGCAGCGGCCAAAAACAGGGCCGGACGGCCGATTCTGGAGACGGACACGGGAGGTCGGGGAGGCAACGAGGAACGCCCGGCCCCGGCGTCGGTCTATCTTGCCGGGCCGGCCGGTGCGAGAGGGGGGACTCGAACCCCCACGGGCTGAGCCCGCCACACCCTAAATGTGGTGCGTCTACCATTCCGCCACTCTCGCGCGGCCCGAAGATAGGCCGGCCCCTTCCGCTCACCCGCCCTCTCCCCGATGCGCTCCGCCCTGCTACTTGCCACGCTCGCCGTCACCGTGACGGCCTGCAGCACGTCCCGCGACGCCACGACGCCACCTCCGATGGCGCAGCAGACCGTGACGCCGGCCCCGATGCCGCCCGCGATGGCCACGCCGGCGCCGCCCGCGATGGCCGGTCCGATGGCCGCCGGCCTCGACACCGTCCGCGCCGGCCGCTTCGACAACGGCCGCATGTTCACGCTGGACGACGCGCCGCTGGACTACTTCCGCGAGACCTACAACTTCCGCCCCAACGCGGACTGGTTCACGCGCGCGCGCCTCGGCGCGCTCCGCTTCGCGACCTACTGCTCGGCGTCCTTCGTCTCGCCCGAGGGGCTCATCCTGACCAACCACCACTGCGCCCGCGAGTCCGTGACGCAGGTCGGCGGCGAGCGCGGCCAGGACCTCAACCGCGACGGCTTCTACGCCCAGAGCCGCGCCGAGGAGGTGCCCGTCGGGGGCCTCTTCGTCGAGCAGCTCATCTCCATCGAGGACGTCACGGAGCGCGTCAACGCCACGACGACGGGCGCCGACGCCGCCGCCCGCCAGACGGCGCGCGCCGCGGCCATCCGCACGATGCAGGACGAGATGACGGCGACGGTCGGCGAGGGCCAGCGCGTCCAGATCGTCACGCTCTACTCGGGCGGCCAGTACAAGGCCTACACCTACAAGCGCTACGGCGACATCCGCCTCGTCTTCGCCCCCGAGACGCAGATGGGCTACTTCGGCGGCGACCCGGACAACTTCACCTACCCGCGCTACTCGCTGGACTTCTCGCTCTTCCGCGCCTACGGCCCGGACGGCCAGCCGCTCCGCCCGGACGGCTACTTCCCCTTCGAGCCGGAGGGCACGACGGCCGGCGAGCTCGTCTTCGTCCTCGGCAACCCGGGCTCGACGACGCGCCTCCAGACCGTCAGCCAGCTCGAGTACCGCCGCGACATTTCCGATCCTGCGCGCCTCGACTACGTCACGAACCGCGAGCGCGTCTTCGGCGACTTCATCGCCGCCAACCCGACCGACCCGCGCACGCCGGAGCTCACGGACACGTACTTCGGCCTCGGCAACAGCCGCAAGGCGTTCACCGGCCGCCTCTCGGGCCTCCGCGACCCGTACGTCCTCGCCCGCCGCGGCGCCGCCGAGCGGGACGTCCAGCAGGCGCTCGCCGCCCGGCCGGACCTCCAGCGCCAGTACGGCGACGTGTTCTCGCAGATCTCGGCCAACCGCGCCGCCGCGCGCCCGACGGCCGCCCAGGCGCGCGCCTACTTCGGCCTCGGGCCGGGCTCGCCCTACAACGGGACGGCCCTTAACCGCGCCTTCTCGGTCGTGACCGCGACGGGCGGCCAGCCGACGGCCGAGGCGTTCGACCGCGCCGAGGACCAGCCGGTCGAGATCCAGCAGGGCCTCCTCGCCGTCCGCTTCCAGGACTTGCTGACGAACCTCGGGCCGACCGACCCGACCGTCGTCGCCGTCCTGGGCGGGCAGTCGCCCGAGGTGGCCGCCGCCCGCGTCATCGAGGGCACGCGCCTCGCGGCGAAGGAGAGCGCCGAGGCGGCGCGCACGACGGACCTCACCGCGGATCCCGCCGTCGTGGTCGCTCGCGCGCTCCTGCCGGCGGCGCAGGCCTACTCGGCCAGCCAGCAGGAGGCCGGCGCCGAGCTCAACGAGCTCACCACGCGCCTCGCCCGCGCCCGCTTCGACCTCTACGGCACGTCGATCCCGCCGGACGCCACGTTCACGCTCCGCCTCACCGACGGCGTCGTGAAGGGCTACGACTACAACGGCACGACGGCCCCGCCGTACACGACGTTCTACGGCCTCTACGACCGCTACTACTCGCAGTGCGTCGCCACGGGCCGCGCTACGGACACGACCTGCCCGTGGTACCTCCCGCAGCGCTGGCAGGACGCCCGCCAGAACATCACGCTCTCGACGCCCTTCGACTTCGTCGCCACGGCGGACATCATCGGCGGCAACTCGGGCTCGCCGGTCGTCAACCGCGACCTCGAGGTCATCGGCATCGCCTTTGACGGCAACATCGAGGGCCTCCCCGGCGACTACATCTTCGACGACACCGTCAACCGGACGGTGTCGCTGGACGTGCGCGCGATGCTCGAGTCGCTCCACTCGGTGTACCGCCTGGACTGGCTCGTCCGCGAGCTCACCGCCGGCCGGATGGGTAACTGACGGACGCGCGGGCGGGCATCGCTCGCCCCGCGCTCTGCTGAACTTCCAGCTACACCGCAACCTCAACCTCTGTGCCTACTCTGATTTCGTTGTTGGGGATCGCGGCGGTCTGGTTCACGAGAGGCTTGCTTCCGTCTTGGCTTTGGTGGAGCACAGTCGCGTTGCTTGTTCTGCATTAGTGGTGCGCAGGAACGGTCCGCACTGCTCACCGAAACGCTGTCCGAGTTCTCTCTGAACAGGGATACGAGCCAGTTCTAGCAGAAGGCGTTGCACAGCGTGACCGTGTCGTCGAGTTCTGGCTCAGAGTCAGCTTGGCCGTGAGCGCGACTCTCGGCATCGTTTCTATCGCATTGTTGGGTTGGCGGCTCGTTTCGGTTTAACTCGCAGCAGCACGCCGACCGAACGGATCGGTCTTTCCATCCATTCCATTCACTCAGTGCTCTCCGCCATGCCCGCAACGAGTCAAACCCCGAAGGAGTGTGCACGCAGAGTCGTCAACAAACTGCCTGACGACGCGGCGTATGAGGACGTGATCGCGCGCCTCGTCGTCGTCCACAAGGTCGAGCGTGGACTCGACCAAGTGCGGAGCGGAGACGAGCTAATGACGCAGGCCGAGGTCGAAGCTGAGTCCGCTCGCCGGCGTTTTCGTACGTCGCGCCCTGCCTGGCAGAACCCCCCGCTCGGACACATGCATGAAACGCAAGGTGTGAATGCCTGAGCAGCGCGCCCAAACCGTCCCCCTCGTTTGAGGGGACGGCCAGGGCGCCTCGGAGCGGCGCCGCGATCTTGACGTGGCTGAGGCACTCCCCCGGCGCGATGGGCGCTGTGGCGGGGGGTTCTGCTAGCCCGCCAGCTCCGCGAGCTCGGCCCACCGCTCGACGTCCGCCTCGAGCGCGCGGGCGATGGCGCCGAGCTCCTGTGAGAGCGTCACCACCTGCGCGGCGTCAGATGGGTTGGCCGCGAGGAGCGCCTCGATCTCCGCCTGCCGCGCCTCGGCCGCCGCGATGCGCGCCTCGACCTCGCCCAGCTCGCGCTTCTCGACGTACGACATCTTCTTCTCGGCCGGCGCAGGCGCGGGCTTCGAGATCGACCGTGGGGCAGGCTTGGCGGGTGCCGCCGCCTGCTCGGCGCGGAGCTCGAGGTAGGCCGAGTAGCCGCCCATCGACTCGCGCAGCGTCCCGTCCGGCTCGAAGCGGAAGAGGTGCTCGGCCGTGCGGTCGAGGAAGTGGCGGTCGTGCGAGACGACGATGACGCAGCCCGCGAACGTGTCGAGGTAGTCCTCGAGCGCGACGAGCGTCGCGATGTCGAGGTCGTTCGTCGGCTCGTCGAGGAGCAGCACGTTCGGGGCCGACATGAGGATGCGGAGCAGGTAGAGGCGTCGGCGCTCGCCGCCCGAGAGCAGCCCGACGGGCGTGTACTGCTGCGGGCCGGGGAAGAGGAAGCGCTCGAGCATCTGCCCCGCCGTGATGAACGAGCCGTCCGCCGTCTTGACGACCTCGGCGACGGACGAGACGTAGTCGATCAGGCGGACGTCGTCGTCCAGCGCGCGCGACTCCTGGTCGTAGTAGCCGACGGAGACCGTCGGGCCTCGCACGACCGTCCCCGAGTCAGGCTCGAGGCGGCCGGCGATCATCTCGAGCAGCGTCGTCTTGCCCGCGCCGTTCGGCCCGATGATGCCGACACGGTCGTTGCGCGTAAAGAGGTAGGTGAAGTCGCGGACGAGCACGCGGTGCGTCCCGTCCGGCTGGTCGAAGCCCTTGGTGACGCTCTCGACCTCGACGACCTTCGTCCCGAGGCGCGTCGCGGCCGAGGCGATCTCGATCTCGGCGGCCGGGCCGTCCTTCGGCGCCGAGATGAGGGAGGTCGCGCGGTCGACGCGGGCCTTCTGCTTGGTCGTCCGCGCCTTGGCGCCGCGGCGGAGCCACGCGAGCTCGCGCTTGGCGAGCTGCGCCGTCTTCTGCGCCTCGGCCTCCTGCACGACGTCCTGCTCGGCCTTCTGCTCGAGGTAGTCCGAGTAGCGGCCGATGTAGCGCGTGAGCTTGCCGCGGTCGACCTCGATCATGCGGTTCGTGACGCGCTCGAGGACGTAGCGGTCGTGCGTGACGAGCATCAGCGCGCCGGTGAAGCGCTGGAGCGTCTGCTCGAGCCACTCGACCGTCTCGGCGTCGAGGTGGTTCGTGGGCTCGTCGAGGATGAGCAGGTCCGGCTTCTCGACGAGGGCGCGGGCGAGGGCGACGCGCTTGCGCTGGCCGCCCGAGAGCGTCGCGACGACGGCGTCGGCGTCGGGCAGGCCGAGGCGGTCGAGGAGCGCGCGCGCCTCGGCGTCGAGCGACCACGCGCCGAGAGCGTCGATGCGGGCGGCGAGCGTCATCACGCGCTCGACGTCGGCCTCGGTTTCCGCGGCGTGTGCGGCCACGTCGTAAGCGCGGAGCGCCTGCATCGCCTCGCCGTCGCCGGCGAGGACGGACTGGAGGACCGTCTGCTCGTCGGCGAGGTCCGGCCGCTGCGGCAGGAAGCCGACGCGCGTGGCGCCGTGGCGGATCACGCGCCCGCCGTCCGGCGGCTCGACGCCGGCCGCGATGCGCAGCAGCGTCGTTTTGCCGGCGCCGTTGACGCCGATCACGCCGACCTTCTCGTCGGCCTCGATCACGAGCGAGGCGTCTTGCAGGAGCGGGCGGACGCCGTAGGACTTGCGGATCCCGTCGAGGGTGAGGAGCGGCATCGGGGCGGTGTGCTGTTGACGTGGGAAGATGCAGGAGGGAAGAGGGCAGAAGGCGGAAAATGCCGTTCGTTTCCGCCCTCCGCCCTCCGCCCTCCGCCCTCCGTCCTCCGCCCTCCGTCACGCCGGGTGCCCGCCGGGCGGGACGCCGTCGCGGTAGCCGTCCGCATTCTCCCAGCCGGGCGCCGGCAGCGCCCCGAGGTCGCCGAAGTCGCCGATGAAGCCGACCTCGGTGCTGAGGCGGTAGCCCGTCTCCCGGGCGACCGTCTCCTGGACGTAGCCGATGAGGTGGCGCACGTCGCGGGCCGCCGCGGTGCCGGTGTTGATGAGGATGTTGGCGTGGCGCTCGGTGACGAGCGCGCCGCCGATGCGGCAGCCCTTGAGGCCGCAGCCGTCCGCGAGGCGCCCCGCGCCCACGCCGTCGATCTTCTTGAAGATGGAGCCGGCCGAGGGCTGCGTGTCGAGGGGCGGGTGCCGCGCGCCGCGCCACTCGAGGTTGGCCCGGACGGTCTCGCGGAGCACGGCCGGGTCCTCGGGCGTGAGCTGGAACGTCGCCGTGAGGACCGAGTGCGGGTCCACGTGGAGCGTCGAGTAGTCGTAGCCGAAGTCGAACCAGCCGTGGCCGACGGTGTGACGCTCGCCGTCGGGCGAGAGGAGCTCGGCAGATTCCGTGACCTCCTCGATGAACATCGTCCGGCTGCGGTCCGGCGAGAGGAAGTGCAGGTTCTGCCAGAGCGCCCCGCCGACGGTGCTCGGGATGCCGGCGTAGTGCTCGAGGCCCGAGAGGCCGGCCGCGACCGTCGCCTCGATGAGGTTGGGCCAGACGAGCGCGCCGGACTCGGCCGTGACGCGGCCCGTCTGCGCGTCGATCTGGACGTGCGCGGCGCGGTTGCGGACGACGACGCCGCGGAAGCCGCCGTCGCCGACGAGGATGTTGGCGCCGAGGCCGAGGCGGAAGACGGGCACGCCGGCCTCGCGGGCCGCATTCAGGGCCGCGGCGAGCTCGTCGGCCGTCTCGGGCTCGAAGAAGGCGTCGGCCGGGCCGCCGATCTGGAACGTCGTCATCGGAGCGAGCACGACGCCGGTCCGGACGCGCGCCGGGTCGAGGCCGGGCAGGTGGCGGCGGAGCGCCTCGGCGAAGGCGGCGGTGGAATCGGGCACAGCGGTTCGGGGAAAGGCGGCAAAATGCAGGAGGGCAGAAGGCAGAAGGCGGAAAATGCTGTTCATTTCCGTCCTCCGTCCTCCGTCCTCCGTCCTCCGTCCTCCGTCCTCCGTCCTCCGTCCTCCGTCCTCCGTCCTCCGTCCTCTGCATGGCCTCCGACTTCTTCGACCGCGTCTACGCCACCGTCGCGCGCATCCCGCCGGGCCGCGTCTCGACGTTCGGCCACCTCGCGCGGCACCTCGGCATGGGCCGCAGCGCGCGGACCGTCGGCTGGGCGCTCAAGATGGTCGCGACCTCCTCCGACCCGCTCGCGGTCCCGTGCCACCGCGTCGTCAACCGCGTCGGCGCGC
>JBBSQZ010000175.1:0-7209 GCA_038243565.1 Rhodothermales bacterium
CGAACAGCGCGCGCAGCCGCCGGAAGGCGGGGCGAACGATCCGCTCCGCCTCGGCGGCGCCCTCGGCCGGCGCGGCGATGCCCATCACGCCCGCGAGGCGCAGGTGCGGCTGCCCGGCGACGGCCGCCATCAGGTCGTGCGCCGCCTCGGCCGCGACGCCGCTCTTGCTATCCTCGCCCGAGATGTTGACCTGCACGAGGCACGGCACGGCGCGCCCGATCTCCTCCGCCTTCGCGCCGAGTGCCGCGGCGAGTCGCTCGGAGTCGACGCCGTGGATGAGGTCCGCGTAGCGGACGGCGTCGCGGGCCTTGTTGCGCTGGAGCGACCCGATGAGGTGCCAGCGGTGGGCGCCGCCGTCTGCGGCGCCGGGGAGCGCCTCGGCCTTCTCGGCAAGTTCCTGCACGCGGTTCTCGCCGAGGTCGGCCAGCCCGGCGTCGAGCGCGGCGCGGACTGTCTCGACGGGGTGCGTCTTCGTCACCGCGACGAGCGTCACGGCGCTGGCGGAGCGGCCGGACGTTGCGGCGGCGGCGGCGATGCGGTCGCGGATCGCCGAGGCGCGCTGCCGGATGAGGTCGGAGTCGGTCATGAGTCGCGGGGATGATGAGGCGAACCCGGCGCGCCCCGCGCGGATCCGCTGCCCGCCGACCGTTTCGCGCACGACGGGGATCGCCGAGACGCCGCGCGTCCGTAGTCTCGGAGACCCTCCACCCTCCCCCGCAGCCATGCCCGCCCACGCCATCGACTACCGCCTAATCGGCGACGACCTCCAGATCGTCGAGATCGAGCTTGACCCCGGCGAGTCGGTCCGCGCCGAGGCCGGCGCGATGCTCTACATGGACGCCGCCATCACGATGGACACCGGGACCGACGGCGGCTTCATCGCGGGCCTCAAGCGGCGCTTCGCCGGCGAGAGCTTCTTCATCACCTCGTTCACCAACACGGGCAGCGGGAAGGCGCGCGCGGCTTTCTCGGCCCCCTACCCCGGCAAGGTCGTTGCGCTCGACCTCTCCGAGCACGGCGGCGAGTTCCTCTTCCAGAAGGACGCGTTCCTCTGCGCCGCGACGGGCATCGAGATCGAGGTCGCGTTCACGAAAAAGATCGGGGCCGGCCTCTTCGGCGGCGAGGGCTTCATCCTCCAGCGCCTCACCGGCGACGGCCTCGCGTTCGCGCACGCCGGCGGCACGATCGTCGAGCGCGACCTCGCCGGCGGCGAGGTCCTCTTCGTCGACACCGGCTGCCTCGTCGGCATGTCGGCCGACGTGGACTACGACATCCAGTTCCAGGGCGGCTTCAAGAACGCGCTCTTCGGCGGCGAAGGGCTGTTCCTGACGCGCCTCGAGGGCCCGGGCCTCGTCTACCTCCAGAGCCTCCCGTTCTCGCGCCTCGCGGACCGCATCGTCGCGGCGAGCCGGATGTACAAGCGCCAGGGCGAGAGCGGCGTCGCGGGCGGCCTCGGCGGGATCGTCGGCGGCGTCGCCGGCGCAAGCCTGCTCGGCGGGCTTCTGGGCGGGAGCGACGACTGAGAAATGCGGGTTAAGGTTTAACGTTTAAGGCTGGCTTGATCAACCTTAAACGTTAAACCTTAAACCATCATTCCGAATTTATAGCCCACGCCCCAGACCGTCCGCACGAAGCGCGGGTTGCCGGCGTCCTCCTCGACCTTGGCGCGGAGGCGCTGGACGTGGCTGTCGATCGTCCGGTCGTAGCCGGCGTACGTGATGCCCCAGATCTGCTCGAGCAGCTGCGAGCGCGTGAACGGGCGCTCGGGGTGGCGCGCGAGGAACAGCAGCAGGTCGAACTCGCGGACCGTGAGGTGGACCGGCGCGCCGTCGCGCGTCACCTCGCGGCGGACGGCGTCGATGCGCAGCGGGCCGGCCTCGATGACGTCGGTGGGCGCCGGCTCGGCGCCGAGGCGCTCGGTCATGGCCCGGCTGCGGCGCAGCGCCGCGCGGACGCGGGCGACGACCTCCTGCACCGAGAACGGCTTGGTGACGTAGTCGTCCGCCCCGACCTCGAGGCCGACGACGCGGTCGAGCTCGTCCGCGCGGGCCGTCAGCAGGATGATCGGGAGCAGCGGGTGCTCGGCCCGGAGGCGGCGGCAGACGTCGAGGCCGTCGAGGCCGGGCAGCATCACGTCCAGCAGGACGAGGTCTGGCAGTGCCTCGGCAGCCGCGGCGAGGCCGTCCGGGCCCGTCGCGGCCGTCTCGACGGCGTAGCCGGCGTCGGCGAAGCGCCGCGCGAGCAGGTCGCGCAGGGCGTCGTCGTCCTCGACGAGGAGCAGGCGGGCGGGCGTCACGGGCGGTCCGGGCGGTGAGCTGGAAAGCTAGACTGCGGCGGGCGCCGCGCCGCGCGCGTGTCCGAACGAGCGCAGCGCCGTGACGGGTTCGTGACACCTCGCGCCGCGCGCGGGCGTTTCCTCAGCATGTTCAGCCCTGTCGCCGTGCGCCTCGTCCCACTCCTCGTCCTGATCAGCGCCGCCAGCGCCTCGGCGCAGCCCGCGCCCGGCGTCGTCGTGGACGCGTGGCGCGCCCGCACGCGCGCCGCCGCGCGCGGCGTCGACCGCGTCGAGGTGGACGAGGCGGCCGACCGGCGCATCGACGGACCGCGCGGGACGGTCGAGATCGAGACTGTCGCCCGCGTCGCGCTCGCGTTCGGCGAGCAGGGCCGACGGACCGTCACGCAGGCGACGCTCGACGGCGCCGCGGTCTCGCCCGAGCGCCTCGCACGCCTCGACGACCGCTACGAGCGCGCCTTCGGGCGCCGGGTCGCCGAGGCGACGCGCGAGCTGCGCCTCGTGCCGATGCCCCTCGCGCGCGGCCGGGCGACGCGCCTCGACGCATCCGACGTGGACGGCCGGCCGGCGTGGCGCGTCTCGCTCGACCTTCCCCCTGGGCCCCCACCGCCGCGGGGAGAGGGGCCGCAGCCCGGACCTCCGCCGACGGCCGAGGCGTGGTTCACGCGCTCCGCCGGGGCGCCGCGCCTGCTGCGGATGCGCCTCCGCGGCGAGCTCCGCGGCCGGGCCTTCGTGCGCACGGTCGACTACGCGCCGACCGGCGGCCTCGACGTCCCGAGCGCGGCCGAGACGCGCGTCGAGGTCCAGCAGCGGCGGCGCCTGCGGAGCTACACGACGCTCGTGACGGTCCGCGCGCGCTACGCCGGCGCCCGCGTCGTGCGCCGCTAAAGATCCATCCGAAAGGATCTTGTCATTGCGAGCAAAGCGAAGCCATCTCGAGACGCAAAGCGCTGACCGACCAGATTGCTTCGTCGCTTCGCTCCTCGCAATGATAGCTACGCTCTTCGACGGGTCCCGCTACGCCTTGCCGTAGAGGTCGGCCTCGGAGACGACGGGCGCGTCCAGCGCCTCGAGCGCGCCGTCGGCGCCGGGGGTGCGGTAGAAGCACGAGCGGTGGCCGGTGTGGCACGCCGCCCCGCCGACCTGCTCGATCCGGAACAGCAGCGCGTCACCGTCGCAGTCGACCGCGACCGAGCGGACGTGTTGCACGTGGCCGCTCGTCTCGCCCTTGACCCAGACCTTCTGCCGCGAGCGGCTCCAGTACGTCATCACGCCCGTCTCGAGCGTCTGCCGCAGCGTGTCGCGGTTCATGTAGGCCAGCATGAGGACGTCGCCCGTGGCGTCGTCCTGCGCGACCGCGGCGACGAGGCCGGCGGCGTCGAAGCGGGCGGCGGCGAGGAGCGGGTCGGGGTCAGAAACGGAGAAAGGCATCTCGAGGAAGAATGGTAAGGGGGGAGACGCTCAAGATCCGACAGGCACGCAGGCAGGAGCCCGCTCCGTTGCCGCGTTGGATGTGCCGTGCGAGAAAAGTGCACGCGACCTGTGAAGCCTCGAGCGCGGCTGGTGCGTAGACCCCTGGCCCTCCGCTCAGACCCGCCCCGCATGCGCCTGCTCGTCCCGACCCTGCTTCTCGCTGTCTCGCTCGCCGGCTGCACGGACCGCCCCGCGGCGCCGCTCGCCGTCGACGGCACGTTCGCTCTCATCGACGACGGCGCGGACGTGCCCGGCTTCGGCGCCTTCCGCGACTCGCTCCGCGCGGTCGTCGCCCGCAAGGACACGGCCGCCCTGCTCGCCACCGTCGCCCCCGGCGCACGTCTTTCCTACGGCGACGACGCCGGGGGGCCGGACGGCTTCCGCACGATGTGGCTCACCGGCGACCCGCCCGGCGGCACGTCGGTGTGGGACCTGCTCGCGCGCCTCCTCGACGCCGGCTCCGTGGACGAGGACGGCGCCGTGACGGTGCCGTACGTCTTCGGCGCGTGGCCCGACAGCATCGACGCCGGCACGCACGTCGCCGTCGTCGGGCCCGGGGCCGACGGCGCCGTCGAGGCGCGCGTCGCTCCGTCGGACACGGCGGCCGTCGTGGCGCTCGTGCGGCACGCGATCCTCCCGGCCGAGGCGCCCCCCGCAGCGGGCTTCCGCCGCGTCCGCCTGCCGTCGGGCCGGTCCGTGTTCGTCCCGGCCGAGCGCGCGATGAGCCCGCTCGGCTACCGCGCCATCTTCTTCCACGAGAGCGACGGTGCGTGGAAGCTCCAGACGCTCGTCTCGGGGGACTGATGGGAACGTGGCCTGCCCTCTGGCCTGCTGTTCGGCTCGCGCCGCGGCGCGCGGCCATCGCTGCCGTGACGTGGTACCAGCGCGTCGTCTCGCCGCTGTCGGCGCCGTCGTGCCGTTTCGCCCCGACATGCTCGCAGTACACCGCCGAGGCGATCGGGCGCTACGGCGTGCTCTACGGCGGGCTGCTCGCCGCGTGGCGGATCGCGCGGTGCCACCCGCTCGGCGGCCGCGGCTGGGACCCGCCCCGGCCCGTCGGCGCGCCCGCCCCGCCGCCGCCCGACTGGATGCGGGACGACGCGCCCGAGACGACGCCGGCCGGAACGGAGCCCGACGCCGCGGGTTGAGCCCTCGCACCCGCCGACGCCCGATGACCGATTCGATCCTCCCGCACGACGCGCCCGTCACCTGCGCCGTCATCACCGTCGCCGACGGCCTCTCGGAGGACCAGGACCACGCCGGCACGCGCGCCAAGGACCTCTTCCACGCCGCCGGCTACCGCGTCGAGTTCTACCGGATCGTGCCGGACGACGGCGAGAAGATCCGGGCCGTCCTGCTGCACCTCGCCGGCAGCGTCGAGGTCGTCGTGACCTCCGGCGGGACGGGCATCGCGCGCCACGACACGACGATCGAGGTCGCGAAGCGGCTCGTCCGCAAGGAGTTGCCGGGCTTCGGCGAGCTCTTCCGGACGCTCGCCTTCGAGACGTTCGGCGCCGCGGCGATGCTCACGCGCGCCACGGCCGGCCTCTACGGCCGCGAGGACGGCCCGGCCTCGACGATGCTCTTCTGCTGCCCCGGCGGCGTCGAGGCGCTGCACCTCGCGATGGAGCGCCTCATCCTGCCGGACCTGAAGCACCTCGTCTGGGAGGCCGTCCGCGGCCCGGCGACGGAGCCCGAGCGCACCAGCGAGGCGCCCGCGCCGCTCTGAGGGCAGAGGGCGGAATGTGCCACCATCCTCCCTTTCTGCCATCCCGGCCCCCGAGCCGGGAACTCCTGGACGCTGGGACGTGCACGGGCTGACGTGCACCACCCGACCTCGAGGAGATCCCGGATCAAGTGGGCTGCGCCGTCCTTCGGATCGGGATGGCATGTTTGATTGTTTGCGACAAACGACAACCGATGCGCACGTTTGGAACCGTGCGAGGCGCTCAGTTCAAGCCTTCCGCCTTCCGCCTTCCGCCTTCCGCCTCACGCCGCGCGGAGGACCTCGAGGACGGCCGCCTCGGCAGGGCGCATGCCGGCCGGCGTCTCCCCCGCTCCCGCCATACGCTCGGCGAAGCCACCGGCGCGGTACGCGCCCAGCACGTCCGGGTGGACGTAGTAGCGGCGGCACACGGCGACGGTGTTGTTGCGGCCGCGGGCGTCCCGGCCCGTCGCCTGGAGGTGGCCGCGCGGGTCCGCCGCGATCCAGACGTCGGCCCACGCCGGCGGGATGACGAGTGCCTCGATCCGCTTGCGGATGGCCTTTGAGGCGAGCGATCCGTCGGGCATCCGGTACGAGAAGCCCGTTCCGGCGCCGCGGCGCGTGATGCCGGGGCGCGTGTCGTCGGCGTAGCGGAGGCCGGCGTCGGCTGCGTCCGGAATCGTCATAGCGACCGAGTGGAGGGACGGCATAACGGGACGGACCTTGAGTGCGGTTCCGCCCGGGGTAGTGCAAATGGACCAGTACGGGGCAGGCGGCTGCGTGCATCTTGCGCCACGCCTCTCTCCCCCGCCCCGATGCCCGCACGTTCCCTTCTCGCCCTCGCAGCGCTCCTCGCCCTCGCCACCGCGCCGCACGCGCAGGTCGCCGACACCACGGATGCCGAGCCCGCCGCGGCGCCTGTCGTGCGGCCCCGCCCGCGGCCCGTCGCCCGCCCGCTCCCGCCGCGGGGGACCGGCGCGCACCGCCTCTCCGGGCCACGCATCGGCATCACGTACCTCAGCGCGGAGACGGTCCGCAAGATCAACGAGGAGTTCGGCACCTGCGACTACGACCAGCAGACCGGCGCGTGCCGGCGCGACGAACTCATATCGACGACCATGCCCGTCGTGACGCAGTTCGGCTGGCAGTTCGAGCGGCAGATGGCGCAGGCGTCCAACGGCCTCGCCATCGTCACCGAGACCGTCCTGCTCGTCGGCGGCCTCGAGCGCGGGATCGCGCTGCCGAGCGCCTCGCTGATCGTCGGCGTGCGGACGCCCGGCGGGCTCGAGCTCGGCCTCGGGCCGAACCTCTCGCTGACGGGCGCGGCGTACGCGGTCACGGTCGGCTTCGCGAACCCCGTCGGCGGCATCAATGCGCCGGTGAACCTCGCGGCCGTGTTCGGGCGCGAGGGCCCGCGCGTGAGCCTGCTCGTCGGCCTCACCTTCTCGGACAGCCGCTACTGACGGCGCGCGGCAGGCAGGGTACGGCGCGCGGACGGCGATCTTAGAGCCCCGCCCGCTGCTCCTGCATCATGCCGCCGTTCCGCCTCACCAACACGCTCAGCCGGTCCGTCGAGACGGTCGAGCCCGTCGCCTTTGCGGACGACGGGCGGCCGCTGCTGCGCTTCTACTCGTGCGGCCCGACGGTCTACTCGACGGCCCACATCGGCAACTTCCGGACGTTCCTCACGGCCGACCTCGTCGTCCGCACGGCCGAGGCGCTCGGCTGGGCCGTCCGC
>JBBSQZ010000176.1:0-7206 GCA_038243565.1 Rhodothermales bacterium
GACCGCGCCCGTCGCGCCGGCCACGACGACGATCTCGCTGGTGTCGGTGCAGAGGGCGAAGACCTCGGCGTCGTCGTCGGCGAGGACGAAGCGCGGCGAGCAGCCGAGCTCGACGGAGGGCAGCACGGCGTCCGTCGCCGTATCGATGACCGTCAGCGTCGTCTTGGCGGAGAAGCCGCCGAGGGCGACGTAGACGCGGCCCGCGGCGAGCGCCATCTCCTCGGGGTTCGTCGGGACCGTGATCCTCCGGGCGACCGTGTTGGCCGCGAGGTCGAGGACGAGCACCTCGGCCGTCGTCGCACCTGGCGCGAAGTTCTGCGTCGAGACGTACGCCTTGTTCGGGCCGACCTTGACGATGTAGCGTGCCGAGGCGAAGGCCGGGTCCGTGATCTGCGCGACGCGCTGGCGCGTCTGGACATCGATGGCATTGATGCTGTTGCCGGTGACGTACAGGCGTCCGTTGATCACGTCCATGCCCTGGAGGAAGCCCGAGAGCGCGATCGGGAGATTCGTGGCCGTGTTCGCCGCGCGGTCGACATAGGTCACCGAGCCGGGTGAGGCGAATGAGCCCTGGTTGCCGACGAAGATGCTGGTCTGGGCCGAGGCGGCCGTCGCCACGAAGGCGAGGAGGAGTAGAAAGCGGGACACTGGGTGTGGGGATCAGGAAAGGGGGACTGGAGACATGCGGGGAGGATCTGAGTCTGGCCGTTCAGCCAGTCGCCAGTACCCATTCCCTGCGTCAGCGCGCTTCGATCGTCAGGACGGCGCGGAGGTGCCGCGGCGGCATCGGCGACTGAGGCGTGACCGAGTAGACGGCATCCGTCAGGTTCTCGGCGTGGAGGGCGAGGCGCGCGCGCCACGACGCCTCGGCAAAGCCGGCCTCGACGTGCGCCCCGACGACCGTGAACGGCGGCAGCGCGGCCGAGCCGTCCGACGCCGTCGGCCGCGCGCTGACGTGGCGGAGGTCCACGCCGAGGCGCAGGCCGCGCCAGCCGACGGCGGCGTCGAGCTTCACCTGGTCATCCGGGACGTAGATCAGCGGCTGGCCGAAGGCCGACGACTGGGGATCGGTGCGGTCGCGGGCGGCGCTGTGCGCCCAGAGCGCGCCCGCCTCGAGGGCGATGCCGGCGACCGGCGCCGCGGCGCGGGCCGAGAGCTCCCAGCCCGTCGTCCGCGTGCGGCCGACGTTGACGGGCGCCCAGTAGAAGCCGTCCGCGTGGCGGCCGGGGCGCCAAACGATCTGATCTTGAAGGCGGCTCGTGAAGGCCGTCGTCTCGGCGGCGAGGTGTGGGGTGCCGCGGCGGCGGAGCGTCTCGAGCGAGACGCCAAGTTCGGCCGTCCAGCCGCGCTCGGGGCGCAGGTTCGGGTCGCCACCGGGCTGCCAGAAGCGGTCGTTGAACGTCGGCGCGCGGAAGGCGCGGCCGGCGGATGCCTTGAGCCGCAGCCCGCGCCAGGGCGTCGGCTGGACGTTGAGGCCGATCTGCGGGCTGATCGCGCCGACGGCGCGGAGCGTGTCGGCTGAGGGCGTGACGAGCGCGACGCTGTCGCGCGGGACCGTCGCGCGGTCCCAGCGGAGGCTCGGCGCGACGACGACGCGGCCCGTGTCCCAGACGGCGCTCGCCGTGAGCGCCGTCGCCGTCTCGCGCGCCGTGCCGGCGAGGCTCGGGTGCCCGGCGCTCGCACGTCCGAGGCGCCCGCCCAGCGCCGCCGTGAGCGTCCCGCCACCCAGTCCGAACGAGCGTTCGGCGCGCGACTGGACTGAGGCGACGCGCGTGCGCCCGGTGTCGTCCACGCCGAGCCCGGAGTTCTGGTAGCGGAGGCGCGCGCGCTGCACGTCGGCGCCCGTCGTGACGGCGACGCCCGCCGCGACGACGCTGTGGTCCGCCCAGAGGCGGAGGGCGCCGTCTTCCTGCCGGGCGGCCGTGCTGCCGCCGTAGTCGAACAGGCCGCGGTCCGCGGACGTGGCGAGGAGGCCTGCGGCGACGCGGTGGCGGCCGATGCGTCCCCCGAGGCGCGCGTAGAGCGCCTGCTGGCGGCTGTCCGCCCCGGCGCGCGGCCGCGTGACGCCCGTCGTGCCCGTCTCGTTGTCGAAGGCCGTCGAGTCGGTGTAGAGGTAGTCGCCGGCGGTCTGCGATCCGTCGAGGGCGAGCGTCGCGGTGAGCGGCGTGCCGGGGAGGCGGCGCGCGGCGAGGACCGAGACGCCGCGCTCGCCGAAGGCGCCGGTGCGGAGGACGGCCCGCGCCGCGCGCTCGGCGCCGGGCGTCGTGAGCGCGAGCACGCCGCCGACGGCGTCCGTTCCGTAGAGCCCCGACGCGGCGCCGTGGAGCACCTCGGCCTGCTCGACGAGCGCCGCCGGCAGGAGCGACAGGTCCAGCTGCCCGAGCTGCGGGTCGCTGAGGCGGTGGCCGTCGAGAAGGACGAGCGTGTGCGACGCGCCGCCGCCGCGCAGCGAGAGCGTCGCCAGCCCGTCCGGCCCGTAGCGCTTCACGAAGACGGCCGAGCGCGCCTCGACGAGGTCGGCGACGGTCTCGGCGCCGGCTGCCTCGGCGTCGGCGCGGGTGAGGACGGTGACGCGCGCCGGGGCGCGGTGCGTCGCGGTCGCGATGCGCGTCGCGACGACGGTGACCGTGCCGAGCGTGTCGGGCCCGATTCGGACGGGCTCGGTGGGCGTCTGTGCCGCAGCGAGGCGCGCGGCGGCAGCGGTGGCGAGCAGGAGGAACGCGAGGCGCATGAAAAAACCCGCCCCTCAACGAGAGAGACGGGTGCACACGCAGGACCCTGACGGAACGCGACGCGCCCGCCCCTCTGGTCCCGGAGGTGGCTTGTGGGAGATGGCCGTGAAGGGCCGTCGTCTCGGGCAGGTCTCCTGGCTCGCGGCCCGGCTCCCGGTGTGCGGGAGCGTGCGTCGGCTCGGCGCCGGCCTTCCCCGAGACGGATCTCGAGTGGCCGCGCGCGTCGTCGCCGACGGCGGGCCGCCTACAGTTGCGGGCACAGCTCCGGCATGGGGACGCGCAGCGCGAGGCGCGAGCGTCCGGACCGGATTCCCTTTTCATCCGGCGCAACGCGCGCCAGAACCCGAGGCGGTGAGGAAAGAGCAGGACCCAAGGTAGGCGATTCCGCCGCCCGCGCGTTGACCCGCCGCCGCTCGGCTCCGTCTTCACCGCTTCCCCGACTCCCATGGCCCCCTGGCTCTTCTGGGCGCTCCTCTCGGCCGTCTTCGCCGCCGCGACCGCCATCCTCGCCAAGGTCGGCGTCGCCGGCATCTCGTCCGACGCCGCGACGTTCGTGCGGACGCTCGTCGTGGCGGCCGCGCTCGGCCTGCTCCTCGCCGCGACCCATCAGCTCGGCGCGATTCGCGAGATCGGGCGGCGCAGTGCCCTCTTTCTCGTCCTCTCGGGACTGGCGACGGGCGCCTCGTGGCTGTGCTACTTCCGGGCGCTCCAGATCGGTGAGGCCGCGCGCGTCGCGCCCGTCGACAAGCTCAGCGTGGTCCTCGTGGCCGTCTTCGCCGTCCTCTTCCTCGGCGAGGCGCTGACGCCGGTCGCGTGGGCCGGCATCGCGCTCGTCGGCGTCGGCGCCGTGCTCGTCGCCGTCGGGTAAGAATGGAGCGGTTCGGGCCGTACGTTACGAGATCCACCCGCCGCCTGCGATGCCCGAGACGCCGCCGCCCGTCGTGCCCGCCGCTGGCCGCGCGGTCCAGAAGCACCCCCGCGCCGTTCGCTGGATGCACTGGATCAACTTCCCGCTGCTGGCCATCATGATCTGGAGCGGGCTCCTGATCTACTGGGCCTACGATCCGTACCGCATCGGCTGGGGCGAGACGACGCTCTTCGAGTTCTTCCCCGGCTGGTTCTACGAGGCGCTCGGCCTCACGCGGCAGCTCGCGAAGGGCATGGCGTACCACTTCTTCTTCGCCTGGCTCTTCCTCATCAACGGCGTCCTGTACGTCCTCTACACGGCCGTCAGCGGCGAATGGCGGCACCTCGTCCCGGACCGCCACGCGCTCGCCGAGTCGGTCCAGGTGGCGCTGCACGATGTCGGCGTGCGGAAGGAGCTGCCGCCGCAGGGGCGCTACAACGCAGCGCAGCGCGTGAGCTACTCAGCCGTGATCCTGATGGGCGCCGGCTCCATTCTCACCGGCCTCGCCATCTGGAAGCCGACGACGCTCGCGTGGCTCACGGCGCTCCTCGGCGGCTACCAGAGCGCCCGGACCATCCACTTCATCCTGACCGTTCTCTACGTCCTGTTCTTCGTCGTCCACGTGGCGCAGGTCGTCCGAGCCGGGCTGCCCAACTTCTGGAGCATGGTGATGGGCTACGAGCGGCCGGAGCCCGCGCCCACCGCCGACCCGTTTGCCGACGCGCCCGCAGCGCCCGTCTCCCCCGACCCGTCATGAGCGAAACGCCCGACGAGCGCGCAGACCGCCTCCGCGCCGAGGCGCTCGACGCGCCGACGATCTCCGAGCCCGAGTTCCGCACGCGCTCGCGGCGCGCCTTCCTCGTGACGGGCGCCGCCGCCATCGCCGGCGTCGCCGGCTGGCAGTACCTGAAGCTCGGTCCGCAGGACGCCGGCATCCCGCGCCTGCTCCGCAACAGCCACGAGTTCAACGAGGCGATGTGGGAACCCCTCATCTCGCCGGACCGCCTCGCGCCGACGTTCCCGCGCAGCGCCGCGACGATGGTCCGCCTCAACGGCATGATCGGCCTCCGCAGCCCGCTCGACCCGGCCACGTGGCAGATGCGCGTCCTCGGCCCCGACAGCACCCTCCTCGACGTGATGGACCTCGACGACGTGAAGCGCCTGCCGAAGGTCGAGATGACGACCGAGCTGAAGTGCATCGAGGGCTGGAGCACGATCACCCATTGGGCCGGCGCCCGCTTCTCGGATTTCGCCGCGCTCTTCGCGACGCGCGTCCCGCAGAACCTGCCGTACGTCGGGCTGGCGACGCCGGACGGCGCCTACACGGTCGGCATGGACATGGCCTCGATGATGCACCCGCAGACGCTGCTGGCCTACGAGATGATGGGCGCGCCGCTCACCGGCCCGCACGGCGCGCCGCTGCGCCTCGTGACGCCGGTGAAGTATGGCGTGAAGCACCTCAAGCGCATCGGCACGGTCCGGTTCATGGCGCAGCGCCCGCAGGACTTCTGGGCCGACCGCGGCTACGACTGGTACATCGGGCACTAGCCCCGGCCCCGCGCGTACGGCCTCTCTCACACGACACGCCCCACGATGCGCGAGTTCGACGTCATCATCGAGCGAGACGAGGACGGATTCTACGTCGCCTCGATTCCCACGCTCCCCGGCTGCCACACGCAGGCCCGCTCTCTGGACGTGCTGATGGAGCGCATCCGCGAAGCGGCGGAGCTCTGTCTCGAAGTCGAGGCCGACGACGCGACCCGGCTCGAGTTCGTCGGCGTGCAGCGCATCGCGCTCGCCGCGTGAGCACCACCCCCAGCCTGACCGGGCGCGTGCTGCTCGCGGCGCTGCAACGGGGTGGGTTCGTCGTCGTCCGGGTCAAAGGGAGCCATCACTTCCTGCGGCATGCGGATGGACGGACGACCGTCGTGCCCGTTCATTCGGGCGAAACGCTCGGGCCAGGCCTCGTCTCCAAGATCCTCCGCAACTGTGACCTGACGTGGGACGCGCTCCGCGGCCTGCTCTAATCCCAATACCGATGGAAGTCCTGACCGAAGACCAGATCGAGCGCGTGCTCGAGTGGTACGAGAAAGACCCCGGCGAGGACCTCGTCGGCGACGAGGTGCTCACCGTCTCGCGCGCCGACCTCGTAGCGCTCTTCCGCCCCGACGACGACGACCCCGACATGCACCTCGCCTACGAGGTCGAGCCGCACGAGGCGGCGCGCCTCCAGGAGTCCGTCGCTCACCGCATCGACCTCGGCGCGTACGACTACTTCGTCGCCGCGTACCGAAAGAGCGGAGGGCCATGAGGCACGCGGGATGAGGCATGGGAACAGGCGCGGATGGCCCGACGGCCGAGCGCTCCCATGCCTCATGCCCCATCCCTCATGGCCCCTCGGAGGGCGCCCTATCTTGCCCGCCCCCTCTCCCGCGACACGTCATGGCACTCTACGCGGTCATCATGGCCGGCGGCGTCGGCAGCCGGTTCTGGCCGAGCAGCCGCCGCGCGCACCCCAAGCAGTTCCTCGACGTCTTCGGCGAGGCGTCGATGATCCAGAACACGTTCGCGCGGCTCCAGCCGCTCATCGAGCCCGCGCACGTGTTCGTCGTCACCAACGAGGACTACGCGGCCAAGACGCGCGAGCACCTGCCGGCCCTACCGGCTGCGAACGTCCTCGCCGAGCCCGTCGCGCGCAACACCGCGCCGTGCGTGGCCTTCGCCGCGGCGCGCCTCCACGCGCTCGACCCGGACGCGACGATGATCGTGCTCCCCGCCGACCACGTCATCACCAACGTCGCCCGCTTCCACGACGTCCTCCGGGCGGCCGTCGACGCGGCGCAGGGGCCGGACGCCGACGGCGAGGCGCCGCTCGTGACGATCGGCATCCGCCCGACGCACCCCGAGACGGGCTACGGCTACATCCAGTTCGACGCCGACGGCGACACGGACGGCATTCGCGACGAGGGCCCCGGAGACTCCACGCCGCAGGCCCACCGCGTGCTGACCTTCGCCGAGAAGCCGGACCTCTCGACCGCCGAGCGCTTCCTCGACGCCGGCGACTTCCTCTGGAACTCGGGCATGTTCGTCTGGCGCGCCGACGCCATCCTCGCCGCCATCGAGGCGCACCTGCCGATCATCTCGTCTCTCTTCGAGCCGCTCGGGCCCGTCTTCGGGACGCCCGAGGAAGACGCCGCCATCGCCGAGGCGTACGACCTCGCGCCCAAGATCTCGATCGACTACGGCGTGATGGAGCGCGCCCGCAACGTCCTCGTCGTCCCCGGCGACTTCGGCTGGTCCGACGTCGGCGACTGGCGCGCCGTCCATGAGCTCGCAGACAAGGACGAGGCCGGCAACCGCGCCGAGGGGCGCGTGATCCTCCAGGACACCGCGCGGTCGTTCGCCCGCGCCTCGGACGGGCGCCTCGTCGTCCTCGTCGGCATGCGCGACACGGTCGTGGTGGACACCGGCGACGCCGTGCTCGTGTGCCACCGCGACAAGGCGCAGCAGGTGAAGGACGTCGTGGACTTCCTCGGCGTGCACGGGATGGACGACGTGATGTAGCGC
>JBBSQZ010000177.1:0-7201 GCA_038243565.1 Rhodothermales bacterium
CGCGCGGCGCGGACGAGGTTCGGGACGCCCGAGAGCTCGCGCGCCTCGGCGTCGTTGACCATCAGCACGTCGACGCGGGCGAGCGTCTTGAGGAGCGCCGGGCGGGCGTTCTCGATCCAGAAGTTCATCGTGTCCGCGATGACGAGGTCCGGCGCGCCGTACTGGGAGGCCTGGTCGATGACGGCGGACTGGACGGCCGGGTCGAGGTTGCCGAGGCACAGCACGCGCGGGCGGCGGTAGTGCGCGGGCAGGTCCGGCGTGAACGTCGCGAGCACGTTGAGGTGCGTCGCGAGCGTGTCGCGGGAGTTGAGGTCGTCGTAGTAGCGGCCGGCCCAGAAGAACGTCTCGCCGTCCGCGTCGCGGACGATGCCGTCGGTGTCGACGCCGCGGTCGCGGAGCATGTCGAGGTGCGCCTCGGGGAAGTCCCCGCCGACGACGGCGTTGACGTGCACCGGCCCGGCGAGCAGGCGCGCGGCGAGTGCGGCGTAGGTCGCGGAGCCGCCAAGGATGCGCTCGGCGCGGCCGAACGGGGTCTCGACGGTGTCGAACGCGACGGTGCCGACGACGAGAATGGGCATGAGATGCGGGGACGGTCAGACGCGAAGATAACCGGGCGGTGGGCGCAAGAAAGAGGGCCGAGGCAGGGCCGGACGCATGGTCCGGCTCCCTGCCTCGGCCCGTCGGGGGATGGGGCATGAGGGATGGGAAAATGCTGTTCTCCCATGCCCCTGCCTCATCCCCAGGTCCGGGTTTACCCGGCGTGCCCGTCGTCTCGAAGAGACGGCCTCAGTTCTTGACGCGGTCGACCCAGTCGTCCACGACCGACTTCACGGCGTCGGCGATGGTCTCGGCGAGGTCGTGGAGGCGGTCTGAGCCGTCGTGAGCGTACTCGCGGGCTGTGTCGGCAGCGTCGGCGGCCGTCTCCTGCGCGTCGGCGGCGAAGGACCGGGCAGCCTTGCGGGCCCGCTTGGTGCGGTCGACGATCGTCTCGGCAGCGTCGTCGAAGAACGAGGACGCGTCGCTGCGGGCGGACTTGACGTCCTTGCGCGCCGTCTTGAGCGCCTTGCGGCCGTCCTTCTTGGCCTCCTTCGTGAGCTCGCGGGCGCGCTTCTCGACGCGGTCGACGATCGTCTCCGGCTCGGAGTCCGGCACGAGCGCCGTCACGAGCCGGCCGACGACGAGGCCGGCGCCGGCGAGCGCGAGGATGGCGAGGCCCGGGTTGCCCTCGACCCATGCCTTGGCCTTGTCCACGACCGATTCGGTCGCGTAGTCGTCCGGCATGCGGTACGACGGGGCCGGCGGCGTCGGGGCCTTCGGGAGCGGATGGGCGTCGGCCGAGGCGACCTGCGCGGCGGGCTCGCCGCCCGGGGAGTTGACCGTCTTGGCGGCGTCGGCCGCGGCGGCGTCCGTCGTGGAGGCCGGTGCGGGGGTTGTGGTGCCGTCGCCGGTCGAGGTCGGCATGTCTGTTTTCTTGTCGTCTGCCATGGTTACGTCTGGATGGGAGCCGGGCGTGCCGGCCAGGTCGAGAGGGGTCGGCCGGCGGGGTCGGGGCCGCGAGCCGGGCGAAATGCGAGAGAGAGATACGCGCTGGGGGCCTCCGTTTGTTTCTGCGCGACGGCCGCCGAGCGTGCGCGCCGCGTTGAGAACCGAAGAGTTTGGAGTTCGAAGTTTGGAGAGGAGGTCGGTTTCGGATCGACTCATGGTCTAACTCAATCTCAAACTTCAAACTTCATACTTTACCGAGCAGCAGACGAGCTAAGGCCGCCGCTCCCGACTGCCGCGCCGCGCCTTAGATTGCCCGCCCGGCAGCCGCGTCCCCCCAATGCCCATCCGGATTCAGGCTCCGCCGTCGTGGCGGACGCCGCGCCTCGCGCGCCGCCTCGCGCTCTGCGCCACCTTCGCCCTGCCCGCCGCCGCGTCGCCGGCGCTGGCACAGGCCACGGCCGGCCTCGCCGCCGACCCCGTCCCCGCCGACGACGCCCTCGCGGCGGCGCGCTTCGACGAAGCCCGCGCGCTCTACGACGGCGGCCTCTTCGGCCCCGCCGCCCGCGCCCTCGGCCGCTTCCGCGACGCGTACCCGCGCGACGTCCGCGCGCCCGAGGCGCTCTTCCTGCACGCCGAGAGCGCCCTCGCCGTCGGCGACGCTGCGACGGCGGCGGCGCTGTTCGCGCGCTTCGAGTCGGACTACCCCGGCAGCCCGCTCGCGCCGCGCGCCCGCGCCGCGCTCGGCCGCTTCTACTACGCCCGCGGCGAGTACGACCGCGCAGAGGCGGCGCTGCTCGAGGCGCTCGAGCGCCCTGGCTCGCCCCAGGCGACGGCCGAGACGGCGTACCTCCTCGGCATGGCGCGCCTGCGCCAGGGCAACCTCGACGGCGCCGCCGGCGGCTTCGAGGGCGCCGCGCAGGCTGACACGCCCGTCGCGCCGGCCGCGCTCTACGCGCTCGGGACGGTCCGCATCCAGCAGGGCGACGCCGCCGGTGTCGTCGGCGCCTTCGAGCGCCTCGCCGAGCGCTACCCGGCGTCTCCGGAAAACGCGCAGGTGCGCCTCGCCCTCGCCGAGGCGTACCTCCGCACGGACCGCCTGCGCGACGCCATCGCCGAAGCTGAACTGCGCCGCCCGGCGCTCACCGGCGACGACGCTGAGCGTGCCGACCTCACGATCGGTGAGACGCGCCTGCGCCTCGGCGAGACCGACGCCGCCCTCGCGCCGCTGCGCGCGGTCCCGGCCGAAGGGCCCTACGGGCGCCGCGCCGCGCTCGCCATCGGCCGCGCCCTCTACGCGCGCGGCGACGTGCAGGGCGCCGCGACCGAGCTCGCCACGGTCCGGACCCAGACGCCGGGCGCGCCGACGACGGGCCAGCCGGACGACCCGCTCGCGCTCGAGGCGGCCTACTACGAGGGCATCGCGCTCAAGCGCTCGGGCACCCTCGGCGAGGCCGAGGCGCGCCTCGCCTTCGTCGCCGACCACCCGACGAGCGCGTATGGCGATGCCGCGCTGCTCGAGCTCGGCCTGCTCCGCTACGAGTCCCGCCGGACCGACGCCGCGGCCGATGCCTTCCGCCGGCTCCTCGCCCTCACGCCGCCGTCGCCATATGCCGGCGAGGCCGCGCGCCTGCTCGGCGAGACGTACGCCGCCGCGGGGCGCACGCAGGAGGCGCAGGAGGCCTTCCGCCGCGCCGAGACGCTCGGCACGGCGACGGCCGAGACGCGCGCCGAGGTTGCCTTCCAGGAGGCCTTCGCCCGCTACACCGCCGCCGACTACGACGCCGCGACGCCCGCGCTGCTCCAGGTCGCCCGCGACTTCCCGGCGTCCGAGCGGACCGGCGAGGCGCTCTTCTGGGCCGGCGAGGCGGCCTTCCAGGCCGAGCGCTACGCCCGCGCCGAGGAGATCCTGACGGACTTCACGGCGCGCTTCCCGGCCCACCGACAGGCCGACGCCGGGCGCTACGTCCTCGCGTGGACCTTCTTCCGCCGCCGCGACTACGCCCGCGCCGCCGAGGGCTTCGAGCGCTTCCTCGCGGGCTACACCGCGCAGTCCGAGGCCGTGCCGTACGTCGCCGACGCGCTCCTGCGCCTGGGCGACAGCTACTACGCGCTGCGCCGCTTCGACGACGCCCGCGCGGCCTACGCGCGCGTCCCGGCCGCCTCGCCCGACGGCTCGGGCCAGGACTACGCCCTCTTCCAGACGGCGCAGGCCTTCGCCGGCCAGGGCCAGGCGCCGGCGGCCATCGAGACCTACGGCCGCCTCGTCGGCGCCTTCCCGACGTCGACGCTCTTCGGCGAGGCGCTCGTCTCGCGCGCCGCCCTCCGCGCCGCAGCGGGCGACACCGAGGGCGCCGTCCAGGACTACGAGCGGGTCGTGACGGAGCGCCCGACGGGCCCCGCCGCGCCGCGCGCCATCGTCGGCATCGGCGACGTCCGCTTCGACCAGCGCCGCTTCCAGGACGCAGAGGCGGCCTACCGCCGCGCCATCGACCGCTACCCGTCGTCGCCCAGCGTCGCCGACGCGCTCGACGGCCTCTCGGCGTCGCTCGACGCGCTCGGCCGCACGTCTGAGGTCGAGGCGGCGGCGGACGCCGTCGAGGCGCGGACGACGGACCCGGAGGCGAAGGCGCGCATCCGCCTGCGCCGCGCACAGGCCGCGCTCGAGCTGGGCAACCCGGCCGAAGCCGTCCAGCGCCTCAACGCGATGCTCGCGGACAACCCGCCGCCGGACCTCGCCGCCGAGGCGCGCCTCGCCCTCGGCGGGGCGACGCTCGCCGTCGGCCAGCCGGCCGAGGCGGCGGCCATCTTCCGCGCCCTCGTCCAGTCCGACCCGCAGGGCGCGCTCGCACCCGAGGCGCAGCTCCAGCTCGCCGACGCGCTCCTCGCCGCCGGCGACGCCCGCGCCGCGCTCGACGCCGCGGCCACCTTCCCGCGCCTCTACCCCGACGACGCCGAGCGCGTCGCCGACGCCCTCCGCCGCGAGGCCGACGCCCTCGCGGCGCTCGGCCAGACGGCCGACGCCGACGCCCGCCTCCGCGCGCTCGTCCAGCGCTACCCGACCTCGGCGGCCGCAGCCGACGTGCTCCGGACGCGCCCCGAGCTCGCGCCCGCCCCTCCCCCTGCCCCGACGCCGGGCACGCGGCCGTGACCGACGCCCTCCGCGAGCCGCGGGAGCACGCCGTCGGCGAGCCCGTCGCCCGGTACGTGCTCCGCGCGGAGCACCACGTCCGCGCCATGCTCCGGACGTCGGCGGCCACGCGGCGGCGCATCCAGCTCCGCTACGCCGTTTACGGCGGCATCATGCTCGCGACGTGGGGCATCGGCCGCGCGGTCGGCTCGCGCGGGTCGGACCTCCTTCTGGTCTACGGTGCGGTCGTCTTCGGCGCGCTCGCGCTGTTCCGGCCTTATTTCGTGCGCCGGCAGGCCGAGCGCCTCGTCGCCGACCGGCCCGATCTCGACCGGCCGGTCGAGGTCCGCGTCTCGGGCGGCGAGCTCGTCATCGACGTGCCGGGCGTCGCGCGCGGCACGCAGCGCCTCGAGACGCTCCACGCCGTCTATGCCGAGCCCGACGGCGTCTTCATCGAGCCGTTCCGAACGGAAGCCTTCTTCGTCCCGGCTGACGGCTTCGCGTCGCCCGCTGACCGCGCCGCCTTCGAGCGCGCGCTCCTCGCCGGCGCCCGCATTCCCGGTCCTGACCTCTAACGTCATGCTCCCGATCCGACCCGCCGTTCTCCCGCGCGTGCTCCGCAGCGCCGCGCTCGTCGTCCTCGCCCTCGTGTGCTCCGAGGCGCGCGCGCAGGACCCGAACCCCGGCCTGCCGAGCCTCACCCCGCGCGTGTTCACGAGCACAGGCCCGGCGCGCGTCAACCTGCCGTCGATCCCGCGGCAGCCGCTGACGGGCTTCGGGCCGCCGCCGCGGCAGTACGTCGTCCCGGCGGAGCGCGAGCCCGTCGAGGAGCCGTTCGTGCCGCAGGCCGAGGCCCTCCCGCCGCTCGCCCTCGCCGGCCCTGCCGAGCCCGTCCTGAGCAGCCGCCCACGGCGCGTGCTCCGCGCCGAGGCCGCCCTCGGGAGCTACCTCGCGCGCTCGGCGCGTCTCGACCTCGAGGCGGCGGGCGAGTCCGGCCTCTTCTTCGTCTCCGGCGCGCTCGACGGCGCCTCGCCGTCCAGCGAGTACGTGCGGGCGGACCGGCTGACGGTCCGCGCCGGCGGGCAGTCCTACGCCGCAGGCCGGCTGCGCCTCGAGGGCTTCGTGACGGCCGACGCGTACACGCTGCCCGGCACGGCCGAGCTCGACCGCCGCCGGCGCTTCGCCGCTGGCACGACGCTCGGCGTGAGCGGCCTCGGGTCGGTCCCCTACGACGTCCGCGCCGGCTACACGCAGTCGCGCCTCAGCGGCGCCGGCGGCGACGCCGACGAAGGCCGCTTCGACGCAGAAGCACGCGTCGGACTGTCCCGCGACCGCGTCCGTCTCGACGCGACGGGCGGCGTCGCGGGCGTCGGCGGCGGGGGGAGCAGCGCGCCGTACGCGTCGCTCGGCGTGGCGTATGCGACAGGCCGGGCGGACGGCGCGCGCCTCGTCGTGGGCGTCCGCGGCCTGCTCTCGCAGGCAGCCGACGCGGGCGCGGCCGACACGCGGGCCGTCGGCCCGATCCTCGAGCTGAGCCTGCCGCTGTCGCCCGCCCTCGCCCTGTTCGCGACGAACGCGCCGCACCTCGAGGTCCGCTCGCTCGCCGCGCTCGCCGCGCTCAACCCGGTCGTGCAGGCCGGCGCGGCCGTCGCGCCGGACGTGGTGCCGGTCGACGCCCGCGGCGGCGTCTCGTTCGGGCAGGTCGCGCGCGTCCGCCTCTACGGGCTCGCGACGTACGCGCCGGCGCGCCTCGTCTTCCAGCGCAGCGGCGGCGGCTTCTACGCCACGAGCTTCATCCGCACGACGACGGCGGGCGTCGGGGCGGACGTGACGTTCGGGTCCGACGACGCGGTCAGCGCCTCGGCGGGCGTCGAGGCGCGCACCGGAAGCTCTGAGTTCGGCGATTACCCGTTCTTCGCGCCGCTCGTGGCGAATGCCGCCATCGCGGCGCCCTTTGCGCGGGGCCGCGGCCGCGCCGGGATCACGGCACACGTCGAGAGCAAGCGGCCAGACGACACGTCGGGCGCCGTCGACGCGCCGGCGTTCGGCCTCGTCGGGCTCGACGCGCGCTTCGACATCGGCGGTCCGTTCGCGGTCGTCGCCCGGGCGGAGCGCCTCGTCGGGACCGTCGAGCGGTGGCCGGGCTTCCGCGAGGCGCCGTTCACGGCGGTCCTCGGCCTGCGGCTCACCCGGTGACGCGCGCCGCGCCTAGCTTGCCCGTCCGCCCGCCCCTCGCCCCGTGACGCCTCTCGCCGCCCTCGCCCTGGCCATCCGCGACTGCCTCGCCGCCGGCGCGCCCGCACCGCTGCCCGGCCTCGGGACGCTCGGGCGCGCCCACGTCTCGGCACGCGTCCACACCGGCGCCGACGGCCGGCGCGTGCTGCTGCCGCCCGGCGAGGCCGTCGGCCTCTCGACGCGCGCCTACGACCCGGCCGACCTCATCCAGGCCGCAATCGACGCGCTGGAGGCCAACCCCGAGCTGCTGGAGGCGGAGCGGGCCGCCCGACGCCGGATCTTCGTCGACGAGTACCAGGACACCGACCCTGCGCAGGCCCGCTTGCTGGAGCTGATCAGCGCCGGGTGCGATGA
>JBBSQZ010000178.1:0-7104 GCA_038243565.1 Rhodothermales bacterium
CGGCTGGGACCGCGTCCGCGTCCCGGTCCCGATCCAGACGGCGATGTAGGCGATCTTCGGGCATCACGCGCCTCCGGACCGATGCCCGCTCGCCTCGCCCTCGTCTGTGCGGCTCTCCTCGCCGGCTGCGCGCCGGCCCCCGGCGCCTCGTCCCCCTCGGACGAGGCGCCGGCCGTCAGCCTTACCGTGGAGGACGCCGGGCGCCCCGTCGTGCTCGCCATCGGGCAGCGCGTGGTCGTGTCGCTGGAGGCCAACCGGACGACCGGCTACGGCTGGAGCGTCGCCGACGCCGCCGGCGGTGCGCTCGTGCAGGAGGGCGAGGCGACCTACCTCGAGGATCCGCCGCGCGTGGGGGAGGTCGGTGTCGGTGGGATGGAGGAGGTCACGCTCCGCGCGGCGCGCGCCGGCACGGGCACGCTGCTCCTCGTCTACCGCCGCCCGTCCGAGGCGGACGTTGCGCCCGCCGAGGCGTTCTCGGCGCCGGTCACGGTGCACTGAAGTCGGCCCTCAGCAGGCCGAGCACGACCGAGTCTTTCCAGCTTCCGAACGTGAACCAGCGCTCCGCGAGGCGCCCCTCCTCGCGGAAGCCGAGGCGTGCGAGCAGCGCCAGCGAGGCGCCGTTCTCGGGGTCCACGTCCGCCTCGACGCGGTGGAGCGCCATCTCCGCGAAGGCGAAGGTGAGCGCGGCCCGTACGGCCTCCGACGCCAGCCCGCGTCCCCAGTGCGTGCGGCCGAGGAGGAAGCCGATCTCGGCGCGGCGGTGCGTCCGGTCCCAGCCGGTGAGCGTGACCGTGCCGAGCAGCGCGTCCGTTTCCTGGTCAGCGATCGCCCACTGGAAGAGCGTGCGCTCGGCGGCGCCGCGGCTGATGCTGTCCAGGTACTCGGCCGCCCGGGCACGCGTCTCGAACGGCTCGTGGGACCAGTAGCGGAGCGTCTCGGCGTCCGAGAAGACGGCCCAGAGCGCGTCGAGGTCGGCGCCGCCGTCCGCCTCGGGCGGACGCGGGGCGCGCAGGCGGACGCGCCCGGCGCCGAGCGTCGGCAGGCCGTTGCGGAACGGGTCCGGCGGCGTGCTCACGGCGCCGGCTCAGCCGCAGTCTCGGTCACCGGATCGGGCGCCGCCCACGCGTCGGAGAACGACACGACGCCCGTGCGGACGTCGTACATCGCCCCGACGAGGCCGACCGTCCGCTTCTGGACGAGGTCGCGCAGGATCGGGCTCTGCTCGAGCAGGCTCGCCATCGTGTGCCGCACGTTGGCCAGGGACACGGCGTCGACGAAGGCGCTGTCTGCGGACGGTTTTCCGCCCTCGGCCGGCGTGCGCGTCTTCGAAACCGCCTGCACGGCCGGCTGGATCTTGTCCAGGATGGCCGTCAGCGAGCCCAGCGCGACGCCGTCGACCGCGCCCTTGACGGCGCCGCAGCCGGTGTGGCCGAGGATGACGATGAGCCGCGAGCCGGCGATGGCGCACGCAAACTCGAGCGAGCCCACGACGTCCGGCCCGACGACGTTGCCGGCCACGCGCGCCGAGAGCGCGTGCCCGATCGTCAGGTCGAAGACGGTCTCGACGGGCACGCGGCTGTCGATGCAGCTCACGAGCGCCGCGAACGGCGCCTGCCCCTCGCGCGTGATCTTGAGCGCCTCGTGGACGTCGTGGCCCGCGGACTCGCCGCGGACGAAGCGCTCGTTGCCGTCTTTCAGGATTTGCAGGACGACGTTGGGCGTCAGCATCGCCGAGCCGAGCGTGAGCCACGGTGATGTGCGGGAGAGCGAATCGGGCATCGGGAAAGGGGGGAAGGCAATGCTAAGATCGTCGCGCGGCGGCGCCTGTGCCGCCCGCGCCCGTCTCAGCTCGAGACGAATAGCGCGCCGAGACTGCGCTGCACCACGCCCGAGGCAGTATTTGATCCTGACGGCCGCACATCGGGTAAACACGCCGCGGCGCCGGCCGATACGCAGAGACCATTCGCCTCCCGCGCCGTGACCACGCGCTTCTTCGTCGTCGACGACGACCGGCACTACGCCCGCCTGCTGAGCTACCGCATCGACAAGGACAAGGCCCACGAGGTCCACGTGTTCACGTCCGGCGAGGACGCCCTCGACGCGCTCGACCGGGCCGAGCCGGACCTCGTGCTGCTCGACATCATGATGCCGGGCATCGGCGGGATGGAGACGCTGCGGCGCCTCAAGCTCTTCCGGCCGGACCTGCCCGTCGTCATGATCTCCGCTCAGGGCACCGCCGACGTCGCCGTGGAGGCGATGAAGGGCGGCGCGGACGACTACATCACCAAGGGCCACGACGACCTCGTGAAGCTCGACGCCGTCGTCAAGCGGATGAAGGAGCGCGTGGCGTTGTCGCGGGAAGTCGACCGGCTGCGGACCGAGGTCGCCAAGAAGTACGGCATGGACGAGATCGTCGGCGACAGCCCGGTGATGGAGGCCGTCTACCGGCTGCTCACCAAGACGCTGCGCGGCAACCTGACGGTCGCGATCCAGGGCGAGTCCGGCACGGGCAAGGAGCTCGTAGCGCGGGCCATCCACTTCAACTCGCCGCCGCGCCCCGGCGAGCCGTCCGTCGGGCCGTTCGTCGTCGTGAACTCGGCCGCGATCCCGCGCGAGCTCATGGAGTCCGAGTTCTTCGGCCACGAGAAGGGCTCGTTCACCGGCGCCGTCGGGCGCCACATCGGCAAGTTCGAGCAGGCCGACGGCGGGACGCTGTTTCTCGACGAGATCGGCGAGCTCGACCTCGGCCTTCAGGCCAAGCTGCTGCGCGCGCTCCAGAGCCGCGAGATCACGCGCGTCGGCGGCAGCGACACGATCACGTTCGACTGCCGCGTGATCTCGGCGACGAATAAGGACATCCTCTCGATGGTCTCGGCGGGCACCTTCCGCGAGGACCTCTACTACCGCCTCTTCCAGTTCCCGATCGACCTGCCGCCGCTGCGCGCGCGCGGCACCGACGTCCTCGTCCTCGCGCACGACTTCCTGCGGGCCTACCTCGTGGCGAACCCGAGCTTCAAGGGCAAGCGCTTCTCGCACGCCGCCGTGCGCGCCCTCGAGGCGTACGCGTGGCCCGGCAACGTCCGCGAGCTGAAATCGACCGTCGAGCGCGCCGTGCTCGTCTCGGACGGCGAGGAGATCCAAGAGGCGGACCTGCTGCTCGGCGCGACGCGCGCGGTGAGGCCGTGGGCCGAGCGTGTCCGCCCCGAGGCCGCCCGCCCCGAGACGGCGCGCCCCGAGGCCCGCCCCGAGGCGCCGGAGCCCGCCAGCGCCCCGCCGGACCCGTACGCCCTCGCGACGCCGGGCAACGGCTTCTCGTCCTTCGACGGCTTCCCGGACGAGCACGCGTCCGGCGACAGCGCCGGCGCGGCGCACATGGCCGAGGCGTTCGTCGCCCTCCCGAGCTTCGCCCCGCCGGACGCCATCGTGCCGCTCGAGGACATGAAGCGCCGCGCCGTCGAGCAGGCCTTCGCCGCCTGCGGCGGCAACGCCGAGCGCGCCGCGACGGAGCTCGGCATCGGCCGCGCGACGATGTACCGGCTGCTCAAGAAGTACGACCTTCAGGCGGACTAGTCAACGTCAAGCGGTGTGCGTCGAGTAGACGAGGCGCCCTTCTTTGTCATCCTGAGCGAAGCGAAGGATCTCGACTCCACCGATCAGCCTGCCCGGACGGGTCGTGCTAGGCTGACGGCGCGGCGTTGAGATCCTTCGCAGGCTCAGGATGACATATTTGGAGGGGCGCGCTCGCCCGAGATCACTTGAAGCTGCACTAGGCGCCCGCCACGCTCGCCCACCGCCGTTTCGATGACGATCTGCCTGTTCGAGGACGCGACCGTCGCGCACCTCGCCCCGCTCACGCTCACCCGCGCCGCCTGCGACCTCCGCGTCGGCGCGCGGACGCTCGGCGACGGCGCCGCGGCGCTCCTCAACGCCGACGGCGCGCACACACTGGCGCTCCTCGTTCGGCCCGAGATTGCCGGCGTCGCCCGTGAGGAGCACCCGGGCGTCGCCGTCAACGCCGCGCCGAAGGGGCCGACGCTGTTCGTCAACCAGCGGTGGCTCGCGCGGCCGGGCGGCCTCGCCGCGGCGCTCATCCGCGTCCTCCGCGGCGGCGAGCCGGCGCGCGCGTTCGTCACGCCGGCCGGCGCGCTCGTGGCGCTGTGGCACCCAGACCCGCCGGCTGGCTTCTCCCTCGAACTCCCCAACGGCACGCCGACCGAGCAGGTCGCGGCCGTGATGATCGACCGCCTGTGGGACGTCGTCGCGGACCTGCCCGAGCGCGTCGAGCACGACGTGCTCGCGATGGCGCGCCTCGGGACGCACGACGGCGCCCGCGTCGCGGACGGTGCGCACGTCGTCGCGCCGCGCGACGTGTTCCTCGGCCCGGGCGTCACCGTCCGCGCCGGCGCCGTGATCGACGCCTCGGACGGGCCGGTCCACCTCGCGGCCGGCGTCACGGTCGAGTCCAACGCCGTGCTGCGCGGGCCGCTCTTTCTGGGCGAGAAGAGCACCGTGAAGGCGCTCGCGCGCATCGACGGGAGCGCGGCCGGCGAGCAGTGCCGCCTCGGCGGCGAGGTCCACGAGAGCTCGCTGCACTCGTTCGCGTCCAAGGGTCACGACGGCTACCTCGGCAACAGCGCGCTCGGCCGGTGGGTCAACCTCGGCGCGGCGACGGACACGTCGAACCTCAAGAACGACTACGGCGAGGTGACGCTGTTCGACGCCGCCGCGGGCGGGTTCGTGGCGTCGGGGCGTCAGTTCCTGGGCCTCGTCATGGGCGACCACTCGAAGTGCGCGATCCACACGGCGTTCTCGACCGGGACCGTCGTCGGCGTCTTCGCCAACGTCTTCGGGTCGGGCGTGCCGCCGCGGCACGTGCCGAGCTTCTCGTGGGGCGGCGGCGAGGGCCTCGTGCCGTACCGGATCGGCAAGGCGCTGCGCGTCGCCGAGGCGGTGATGGCGCGGCGGGGGACGGCGGTCTCGGACGCGGAGCGGGCGCTGCTGGCGGGAATTGCAGAAAAGGGCATGGGGAATGGGGCATGAGGCATGGGAGAAAGGCATTTTCCACATGGCCCATGCCTCATCCCCCATGCCTTATTCCCCCTGGGGCGGCCGCCGCAGCGCCTTCGTCTGCGCCCGCTGCTTCTTCGCCTCGACGCGCCGGCGCCGCGACCCCTTCGTCGGCTTCGTCGCCGTGCGCGGCGTCACGGGGCGGTTCATCTCCTCGAGGCGCCGGCGCAGCTCGGCCACGGCGAGCGCCTTGTTGCGGAACTGCGAGCGGCTCGCGCGGCTCGTCACGCGCAGGCCGGACGGGCGGTGCGTGAGGCGGACGCCCGTCTCGACCTTGTTCGCGCGCTGCCCGCCCTTGGTGCCGGCGCGCAGCGTCTCGACGTCGCACTCGCCGAGGAGCGCGTCGTTGTCGTCCGGGATGCGCATCAGTCGGCCTGCGGATCGCGCGGCGGCAGGACGGCCGTCAGCCGCTTCTCGAGGCGCGTCGCCGGGCCGAGCACGAGCACCAGCAGCACCGTCGCGCCGATGGCGAGGACCGGGTGGCCCAGCGCGACGGCCACGCCGACGGGCGACACGGCGAGCACGGCCGCCGCCGTCGTCAGGCCGCGCGTGCGGTTCGCGTGGCGGTCGTGGAAGACGATGCCCGCGCCGACGAAGCCCAGCGCCGTCGCGACGGCCTGGATCGCGCGGATCGGGTCCGTCCGCACCATCGTGCCCGTCGGACTGGCCTCGCCCGCGACGAGGCTCACCTTGACGAACAGGAACGACGCGAACGTCACCAGCATCATCGTCCGGAAGCCGGCGTCCTTGCCGTCGCGCATCCGCTGCACGCCCACGACGCCGCCGAGCGCGAGCGCGAGCAGGCCCTCGGCGAGGGCGATGAGGTCGGTCGTAGCGTCGGCGAGCAACGGGGCGGGGGGCGGGGCTGTGCGAGACGCGCCCGCCCCGGCCGTAGGTTCCGCGAGACGCCCGCCGACGCCCCGCCATGACCGAGACGCAGACGACGACCACGGCCGCCGAGACGGCCTATCTCGACCTCGTCCGCCGCGTGCTGGACACGGGCGTCCGCAAGCCGAACCGGACTGGGACCGACACGCTCTCGGTCTTCGGCGAGCACTACGCCGTCGACCTCGCCGCCGGCTACCCGCTGCTGACGACCAAGAAGGTCGCCTTCCGGGCCATGCTCCACGAGACGCTGTGGTACCTCTCGGGCGACGACCACATCCGCGACCTGCGGCAGCACACGGCGATCTGGGACGCCTGGGCGACGCCCGAGGGCGACCTCGAGACGGCCTACGGCCGCTTCTGGCGGCGCTTCCCGGTCCCCGCCGTTGGCGCGACCCTGGGCGGCGAGGCGTGGGCCGACGCGTCGCACCCGAACGTCCGCACCGAGGCCGACGGGTCGCTGGCGTTCGACCAGATCGGGTACGTCCTCGACACGCTCCGCCGCGACCCGGCCAGCCGCCGCCTCGTCGTGAGTGCGTGGCACCCGGCCAACGCCGCCGTGAGCCGCCTGCCGCCGTGCCACTACTCGTTCTGCTTCAACGTCGCCCCGGCGGGCGACGGCGGGCCGGACCGCCTCAACTGCCACCTCACGCAGCGCTCGGCGGACCTCGCGCTCGGCGTCCCGTTCAACCTCGCGTGCTACGCCCTCCTGACCCACGTCGTCGCCGGGCTTGCGGGCCTGCGCCCCGGCCGCTTCGCCCACTCGCTCGTGGACGCCCACGTCTACGTCGACCACGTCGACGGCCTGCGCGAGCAGCTCGAGCGCACGCCCGCGCCGGCGCCCACGCTCCGCATCGCGCCGGGCGCGGATGGCCAGTCAAAGCCGCTCGACGCGCTCACGGCGGCCGACTTCGAGGTCGTCGGCTACGACCCGCAGCCCGCCATCCGCTTCCCCGTCGCCGTCTAACGCAGGCACGTGGGTCTGGTGGGTTGGAGCCGGCGCAGTGGACCATCTGGAGCGGATGAGACGCCCGACGTGGTGGCCATCCGGGGAGCCGGTCACTCCATGCTGTGCCCCTACGACGTGCGGTCGGCTGGAACAAACGGGGACGTCCCGGTCGAATCCCCCAATCCCCCAATCCCCCAATCCCC
>JBBSQZ010000179.1:0-7103 GCA_038243565.1 Rhodothermales bacterium
AAGCACGTCCCGTGGGTCCGGCCGCTCGTCGCGTTCGGCCTCACGGTCCACCTGAGCCGGGTGACCGGGCACGAGACGGAGGGCCACACGCTCGGCGTCAACGTCGTCTTCGGAGGCGTCGGGCGGGCGCTCGCGGCGCTCGCCGAGGCGCTCGGGAGCGGCGACGGCGCCTCGGGGGACGGGGCGGGCCGCGCCTCGGAGAACCTCCGGCTCGTCGTGCCTGAAGCGTCCTCCGAGGAGGCTCCCGAGGAGATGCAGGACATCGTGCTCTGGCGAGACGCGCGCGGGACGGCGCACGCCTCGATGGGCACGCCCGAGGGAACGCCGCTGACCCACGTCGTCCGGCATTCTCCGACGGGCATCGAGTGGGGATACGGCGGCAGCGGCCCGAGTGACCTCGCGCTGAGCGTGCTCACGGCCGTCGCGGGCGCGGACGCTGCCGAGCGGCACTACCGCGCGCTCGTGGCCGAGGTGATCTCTCGCGCCCCGAGGTCGGGCGGTGCGCTCCGGGCCGAGCGCGTCCGCGCATGGCTCTGCAGCCAGACGACTGGCGACCAGGAGGCGGCATCCCAAGAGGCCGCTCAGAACGAACCGACGTCCGGCCGCGCGGCGGCCTGAATCCTCAACCCACCGGACCACGAGGCCGGGCTCCGTCGCAGGCGGGGTCCGGCCTTTCGCTTGTCCAACATCCTACACGACTGATGACGACTCTAACCGCCGACACGATCTCCGCCGAGCGGACTACCCGAGAGCAGAAGCTGGGCGCCGCCCGCGCCGTCCTGGACGCCGGCTTCGACGACATCGACGGCGACCCCGAGGCGCTCGCGCGCTTTCTCGCCTTCCGGGCGCACTTCCACGACTACTCGCTAAACAACGCCGTCCTGATCTGGTGCCAGCGCCCGCAGGCGCGGCACTGCATGGGCTACCGCGCGTGGCAGGCGCACGGCCGGCAGGTGCGCAAGGGGGAGAAGGGGCTGACCATTCTCGCCCCCGTCACCCGAAAGCGGGACGAGGATGACGGCGCGGCCGGCCGCGCCGTCGTCAGTTACCGCACAGCGTCCGTGTTCGACTACGAGCAGACCGACGCCGTGGAAGACTCGGCGCTCGTCTACGCGCCGCCCGCGCCGCGCCTGAACGCGGACGACCCCGCCGGGCTCGCCGAGGCGCTCGTGGCCGTGGCCGAGGGACTCGGCTACACCGTCGAGCACGCCGAGACGGGCTACGCCGACGGCCGGTGCAGCTTCGCGAGCCGAACGATCACGCTGCAGGCGTCGCTCTCGCCGGCCGACCGGGCGGCCGTGCTCTGCCACGAGGTCGCGCATGCGCTCGCGCACGATCCGAAGGACCGTGACAAAGACGACCCAAGCGTCACGACGGCGCAACGTGAGTTGCAGGCAGAGGGCGCGGCCTTCGTCGCGCTCTCAGCGCTCGGGCTCGACACGTCGCGGGCGAGCCTTCCGTACCTGAAAGGCTGGGCGGGTAGCGACTGCGAGGCGCTCCGCCGCGAGATGGCGACGATCGACCGGGTCGCGCGCGACCTGCTCGGGCGCCTGGAGGCGGAATAGCGCGGCCGCACCGAGGCGCTTCGGAGGGGCGCCTCGGTGCAGTGAATCCAAGACGCAGAGTGCGCCTCCCCGCCGGCCCGGTCCTCGTGCCGGCCGGCGGGGACGCTCCCCCTGCCGCTCGTGCTTTGGTAGCCCGGAGCGAAACCAGCCCGCAGCATTGCGCGCGCATCCGCGCGCTTGCTGCCGGGCCGAAAACCCATGTCCACCCTCTCCACCCCGACCTCTACGACCGGCGCTTACCGCGACGCTCTCTTCTCCGGCGTCCCGCTCTACACGACGAGGCTCGTGCGCGAGCACACGTTCTCGTTCCCGACGAGGGATCAGGTCCGCTCGCCCGCCTGCGCCGCAGCCGTGCTCGGCGAGTACTTCCGCGACCGCGACCGCGAGGAGTTCCTCGACACGGCGAACACGCTCGTCGGCATCCACGTGGCGTCGGTGGGCGGGCTCGCCGCCAGCATCGTCGAGCCGCGGCAGGTGTTCAAGGCGGCGGTGCTGGCCAACGCGGCGGCGCTGCTGCTCGCGCACAACCACCCGTCGGGCAACCCGGAGCCGAGCCGCGAGGACGTGGCGGTGACGAAGCAGCTCGTCGAGGCGGGGAAGGTCATGGGGATCCCGGTCCACGACCACCTAATCCTGACGGACCACGGGCACACGAGTCTCGCAGAGCGAGGCCTCATGTAACACCAAAGTCGATGGAGGCGAGATACTGTCGCCTCCATCGGCCTCCGGTAACGGCGCTTGCACGTAGAGTTGCGCGCCCAGGTTGGCGGTACGGCAACACCGAATTCTTTGGCCTCCTGCCCTGGATACCAGGCCACCGCGTCCGGTGCCGTGCCACAGCGCGCGTACCGGAAGGCGCATGGAGCGGGAGGCGCGGACGCCGGAGAACCCGCGAGATTCAGGAGCCCAGGCCAGACGCGGCGAGGAGGACCGCAATCTCGCGCGCCGTGGCCCGAGCGGAGCGGCCCACGCCGACGAGCGTGGCCGAGGCGAACCCCGTCCACTCGCCGTAGCCAACGAGCCACAGCCGGAGCTCGGCGACCGACCGGGTGCCCTCGACCTCGACGCGGCCGTCGGGGCCGACGACGCCGAGCGGGCCGAGGAAGCCGAGCGCCGGGCGGAAGCCGGTGCACCAGACGACCGCGTCGACGGACTCGTGGACGCCGTCGGGCCAGACGACGCCGTCCGGCGTGAACCGCACGATGGGTGGGCGGAGGTCGTCCAGGCGACCGGCGTCGCGAGCCGCGCGGACGGGAGGCACCTGGACGACGTCTCCCAGGGTGTAGGGACGGCCGGGGTCTTCGCCGTTCTGGAGGGCGTGGTAGCGGGCCGTCGCGGCGTCGAACAGGACGCGGCCGTCGACGCCCTCCGGGAGGAACCGGGGCTCGCGCTCGGCCGACCAGAGCACGCCCGCGACCGCCGAAAGCTCGGCGGCGACCTGCGCTCCGGAGTTGCCACCGCCCACCACGAGCACGCGCTGCCCGGCGAAGGGAACGAGCGAGCGGTAGGCCGACGAGTGGAGCTGAACGCCTCGAAAGTCGCCCCGGCCGGGCACATCCGGGACGAACGGCCGGGACGCCGTGCCCGTCGCGCTCACGACGACGCGCGCCGTCACGGAGCCCCGGTCGGTCTCGACGCGGAGACCGCCACGCGCGGCGTAGACTCCCTCGACACGGACGGGACGCCAGACAGGCAACTCGTAGCGCTCCTCGTAGGCGGCGAGGTAGTCGAGGACGTCGTCGCGGTGCGGGTACTCCTGGGAAACCGCTTCGCGTGCGGCGAGGTGGCGCGGGAGGAGGTAGCCCGGCAGCGAGGACCACTCGGCGGGGGAGAACAGCCGGAGCGAGTCCCACGCCCCGCGCCAGGCGCCGCCGGGGCCGGGCTGGTCGTCGAAGAGAGCGAGCGTGGCGGCGGTGCCACGCAGCTCCCGAGACAGGTGATAGCCCACCGCCAGCGCGGCCTGACCGCCCCCGACCACGACGACATCGCGGTGGGAGAAGGGGAGAGCTTCAGCGGTCAGGTCAGACATGGAGGGGAGGAGAGGGGTCACGGCGCATGCATCACCGGGGGGCGCCTCGCGGAAGATGCTCAGCAGAGCGCGCGCCTTGCTGGACGAATGCACGAGTGCGAGAGAAGTCCGAGATTCATGTGCACCGACCCGCACCGAGCGCCCGCCATCGAACGCGCGGCCCGCTTCTATGCCCGGCGGATCCGGACCTTCGCGGAGGCCTCTGGGAAGGCTTCCTGACTGACTGCCCTCGTTTTCTCATGTTTCCTCGCGCGTCCGTCGCCATCCCTCCTGTCACGGCCGCGCAGATGCGCGAGGTCGACCGGCTCATGGTCGAGGTCTACAGCATCGCGTTGCTCCAGATGATGGAGCACGCGGGCCGAGCGGTCGCCCGCGTCGCCCGGGAGTGCTTCCTGGACGGCGACCTGAGGGAGCGGCGCGTCGTCGTGCTGGCCGGGACGGGCGGCAACGGCGGCGGCGGCTTCGTCGCCGCGCGCCACCTCCACAACGCCGGTGCCGACATCGAGGTCTGGGCGACACGCACGGACGACGCCTACGTCGGCGTCCCGGCCCACCAGCTCGCCATCCTGCGGACGATAGGTGTCGCCGTAACCTCAGGCGACGCGGTCCCCGCACCGGCAGCCCTCGTCGTGGACGCCCTCGTGGGCTACAGCCTCGACGGGGCGCCGCGCGGAGCGACCGCCGAGCGCATCCAGTGGGCGAACGGGCAGCCCGCCCCGGTCCTGAGTCTCGACCTTCCGTCGGGCCTGGATGCGACGACAGGCGAAGCGTTCGATCCACACATCCGGGCTGCGGCGACGGTGACGCTCGCCTTGCCCAAGACGGGGCTGGGCAGAGGGGACGGCCCCGACGCTACCGGGACTGTCTACCTCGCGGACATCTCGGTGCCGCCGAAGCTCTACGACCGGATGGGCGTGCCGGCCGAGCCCCTCTTCGGCGCAGGCGATATCCTGCGCATCTGACGGGCACTACACCGAGTCGGGCGCCACCTCGCCGCGGGCCGGGTAGTCGTTTTCCAGGATGAAGTCGATCGACTTCATGAACGACGGCAGGTACGGGCGGCCCCACGGCGCCGAGTTGACGGCGGCGTAGTACAGCGTGCCATCGGGCCGGACGAGAAAAAGGCCGGGTTCGGAGAACAGGTCAGGTTCGCCGTCCTTGATGCCCGCGCTGAGGTACAGGCCCCAGGCGCGGGCCGTCTCTCGGGACATCCCGTGGCCGATCGGCATGCCCTCGACGGCCCAGTCCATCCGCGCCTTGCGCGCTCGCGCGGCCGAGTCCATGCTGACCGCGATCACCTCGACGCCGCGCTCGGCGTAGTCCGTCCGGAGGTCGGAGAGCGTCTCGAGGTAGCTCTTGCAGACGGGGCAGTGGAGGCCGCGGTAGGCGACGACGAGCGTGAACGCCTCGGGGGACTGGTCGGCCAGGCGCCACGTGCCGCCGTCCACGAGGTCGACGGTGAGGTCCGGGGCGGGCTGGCGGGGGAGCGGGGGAGTCGGCACGAGACACAAGGGGAAAGGGGCTCCGTTCACGTACCACGGCGCGCAGAGGTCCGCCCGTGGACCGGAATCAGGCGTCCGCTGACCCGAGCAGAGCGCCGGCGAGGCCGCCGAGATCGGGGTCCTCGACGTCGGGCGCGGGCCAGCCGGGGACGAGCGTCTTGCCTGGCAGGGCCACGAACGCCGTCTTCAGTCCTGCACGGTGCGCGCCCGCGATGTCCAGGGCGTAGGCGGCTACGAGCGTGAGATCGACGCGTGTAGCGCCGGACCTCGTCGGCCGACAGGACGGCGTCGAAGCGGTCGGCGCTGCCTGGGTGGACGAGCTGCTTCCCAGTGCCCGAGCCGCCGCCCGTAACCAGAACATTCTTGCCGGCCGGACCCTCGAACGTGGACCGACGGCGACGAGCCCGCCGTGTTGATGGTCGTCCAGTTCGACTCGACGCGCGACACGACGATGCCGTACCGCTTCGACTGAGGCGGTGATGTACGGGGCCCCTGGCCAGGTGATCAGGATGCGTCGTCGAGCCATCCTCCTGAGAAACCAGCCCGCCGGAGGCCGTGGACGAGGGGCGCGCAGCCGCGCATGAGCCGCCACGGCAGTCCGGAGCAGTAGTTCTCGATCATGAGCACGATCGGTCCCTGATCCAGGCCGTAGTAGCCCTGCGAGATCCACCCACCGTCCGACGTCTCTCCGCCGGGAAAGGTCGGGTTGAACGAGCACTTGAACCCGTAGGTGCTCGTGATCTCGGGGTGGTGCTCGTTGACGGAGGCGAGGGCCGGGAGCACGATCTCGGGCGCGAACGGGAGGCTGGCCACGACGGCCCACGGCGAGAGCGTCCCGTCGTCGGGGCCGAACGGGACGCCGCGCGCGAGGTACCCCCAGAAGTGCCGGTCCTCGCCCTCGACGGTGTGGCCCGCCGGGCCGGGGCCGTCGGACGCGGTCACGCCCCAGGCGTTCTCGCCGTAGCCCTTGAACCCGCGGGGGTTCCGGATGGCATACTCCCGCTGCACATACGTTGCGCGGCGGGAGTTCTCGAAGTAGTCGATCCCCTTCGCCCGCATGAAGGCGTCCTGGAGGCCCCGGAAGTCGACCCAGGCGTGCGACAACTGGTGGATGAAGAGCGGCCCGGCGTAGAGGTGCTCGGTGCCGTAGAGCGTCCGCCAGTCGTAGGTCTCCAGCCACGCGGCGTAACTGCCCTCGGGGACCGGGTGCGTGGGCGACCCCAGTGCGAGCGCGTAGAGCAGCAGCGCCTCGCTGTAGCCCTCCCAGCGGTGCGGGATGAACCCGTCCTCGGGCGTCCACCCGTGGCTGATGGCGGGCACGGGGCGGTCTGCCCCGTCGGGGTTGAGCGCCCAGTCCCACTCGACGCGGCGGTACAGCGCGTCGGCGAGCGTGCGGATCTCGGCCTCGGCCGGGCCGCTGCCGCTGAAGTACTGGGCCGCGAGCAGCGCCCCGGCCACCAGAAACGTCGTGTCGATGGTCGAGAGCTCGGACTCCCACGCCCGGCGCCCCGTGTCCATGTGGAGGAAGTGGTAGTAGAAGCCGCGCCAGCCCGTCGCGTCCGGGGCCTCGCTCTGCTCGCTCTGCCAGAAGAACCGGAGCGTGGCGAGCACGCGCTCCACGGCCTCCGCGCGGCCGACGTACCCGCGCTCGACGGCCACGGGGACGCACGCCAGCCCGAGCTCCACGGCCGTGATGCTCGCGTGGGCGTCCGGGCGCGTGTTGTCTTTGACGAGGCCGGTCTCGGGGTTGACCTCGTGGAGGAAGTAGTCGAACGTGTGCCGCTGGAGGTCGGCGAGGGGCGAGTCGTCGGGCATGGTCAGACGTCGAAGGTGAACGTGAGCGAGGCCACGGCGTGGGGCGGGAGCTCCAGCACGACGGCGAGCGCGTCGCCGTCCCGGGTCCAGCGGTGCGGCTCGGCGGCGAGCGCGCTGGCGGCGTGGAGCGCCTCGACCTGGTGCACCGTGAGGGAACCGGGCTCGCCCATGGTCTCCCACAGCTTCCGGGCG
>JBBSQZ010000180.1:0-7054 GCA_038243565.1 Rhodothermales bacterium
GCCTACGCCACACGCGAGGGCCGCAGCAACCGTCCCGTGCGAGCCCGTCACGAGGAGCCGGTCGGCTGGTGCGCCGTGCGCGCGAAACCACGCGACGGCGGTGCACGCGTCGGCCACGTCGAGCGTCTCGGCACCGGCGTCGCGGAGCAGCGCGGCGAGGGCGTCGCGGCCCAGCGCGCGGTCGCCGGGCAGGGCGATTGGCAGAGCGACGGCGCTGGCGGCAGCGAGGCGCCGGGCGAGCGCCGCGGCGTCCTTGTCCGCCATCACACCGACGAGCGCGAACAGCCGCCCCCCGTTCTGCGGCCGCGCCGCCGCGATCGCGACGCGCCAGCCGTCGTCGTTGTGCGCCACGTCCAGCACGATGCCGGGCTCTGCTTCCTCGCCGCGGCCGCGCAGCCCGCTGCGCCGCGCGACGTTCAACAGGCCGTCGGTAACCGCGGCGGGCGATAGCCCGGGCACGGCTATCTCGCAGGCGCGGACGGCGAGGGCCGCGTTCCATGCCTGATGCGCGCCCGGCAGGCCGACGGCGAGGCGCCCGTACTTCGCTGTCGGCGTCCCGAGGCGCACGACGAGCGGCACGGCCGTTTCGATGGGTACGCGGCACGTGTCGCGGACCGCCTCGACGGTCGCGCCGGCGCCTCGGGCCGTTTCCTCGAGCGCCACACGCGCCTCGTCCTGCTCGACGGCGTGGAGGAGCGGAACGCCAGGTTTCGCGATGCCGCCTTTCTCGCGGGCGATGGCGCCGAGCGTGTCGCCCAGAAGATCTGTGTGGTCCAGCCCGATGGAGGTGACGACGGAGACGACGGGCGTGAGGACATTCGTCGCGTCGAGGCGCCCGCCGAGGCCGACTTCCACGACGGCGAGGTCGACGTTCGCCTCGGCGAAGCGGAGGAAGGCGAGGGCCGTCGTCGCCTCGAAGAAGCTCGGCCCGACGCAGGCAAACAGAGTGGCGTGCCGTGCCGCGGCGTCGTCCAGCCACGCACCGCTCGCCGCGACGCCGTCGACGCGCATCCGCTCGCCGACGTGGAGCAGGTGCGGCGACGTGTGGAGGCCGACGCGCAGACCGGCCGCCTGTGCGATGGACGCCGCGAACGAGGCCGTCGAGCCCTTCCCGTTCGTCCCGGCGACGTGGACGGCGGGCGCCGCGCGCTCGGGATGTCCCATCGCGGCGAGGAGCGCGCGCATCCGGTCCAGCCCCGGGTTGTAGGCCGCGGCACCGGCGTCGGCGAACCGCGGCAGGGCGAGCAGGCGATCCAGCGCCGTCACGGTTGGATTTCTTCGATGTGCCGCACGTCGTCATCGCCGGGCGTGAGGCGGAGGTGGACGGTGTCGGACGGGAGCAGCCCGAAGGCGTGGCCCGGCCACTCGACGAGCGCGACGGCGTCGCCCGAGAGCAGCTCGCCGAGGCCGAGGCGCTCGGCGTCCGCGCGCGTCTCGATGCGGTAGAGGTCGAGGTGCAGCAGCGACACGCCGCCGGCGTCGTGCTCGTGGACGATCGTGAACGTCGGCGAGGTCACGTCGCCCGGGTCGATCCCGAGCCCCTCGGCGACGCCTTTGGCGAGGTGCGTCTTGCCCGCCCCGAGCCCGCCGTGCAGCGCGACGACGTCGCCCGGCGCGAGGCACTCGGCGAGGCGGCGCCCGAGCGCCCGCGTCGCCTCGGGCGAGGCAGTGGTGGCGGGGAGGAGAGCAGCGAGCTTCATCGGAGTTCGCAAAATTCGGTTTAAGGTTTGATGTTTAAGGTTCGCGTATTCCAACTTTAAACGTTAAGCTTTAAACCGCATTCAGCCGGCCAGCCCGTCGCCGAATCCCATGTCCTCCGCCGCGGCTTCCAGTGCCGCATCCCGCGGGTGCGCCTCGTCGTGGGGGAGCGAGCCGCGGTCGCTCCGCAGGTAGACGAAGGGCGTGTAGTGGAGGAAGTTCGAGACGCGCGCGGTGTAGATGTCGGCCGACGCCTCGATCTGCCGGGCGAGGTGGCTCTTGTCCGTCCCGGCGCGCAGCAGCGGCCCCCAGCGCGCGTTGACGAGCATCGACGCGGCGCGGGCGAGCGGCGCGATGCGGCGGTCCAGGGCCACGAGGCGCTCGCGGAGGGCGTGGAAGTCCGCCTCGAGCGCATCGGCCGGGCGGTCCGTCTGCGGGCCGTAGCCGCCGACGTTGCGCTGCCTTTCGAGGCGCAGGACCGAGGCGTACGCTTCGAGGCGCTCCTTCTCGGCCATCAGCGCCGTGAGGCGCTCCTGCTGCGGGCGGAACGCGTCCATCGCCGCGATCTCGTCCTCCAAAGGGCGCAGGATGAGCGCCGTCCGCCAGCGCAGCACGTCCTTGCTCGCGCGGACGTCCGCGTAGACGTGGTCGCCGACGTAGAGGATCTCGGAGCCGCGCAGGCCGAGGCTCGCCTCGACGAGCGCGGCGTTGCCGCCGGCGTAGGCGTGGCCCTCGTTGAGCGGGCCGACGTGCGACCGCAGGACCGCGCGGCCGTCCGCGTCCTCGCCGACGACCTCGTAGGCCGGGGCGCGCTCGGAGAAGAAGGCCGGCTTGCGCGCCTGCACGATGGCGACGTCGAAGAGGTCGCGCCACGTCATGCCGTCCGGCAGGTGCGGGTCGAAGGCGAAGGTGAGGATGGGCGCGGCGTACTCCCACTCGGAGTTGGTGATGAGCAGGATTTTTTTGCCGGCGTTCTTCTGGTCGAGCAGCGCGAGGGGAATGTCCGGGTCGGGCTCGATGAAGCGCGCCGGGTCCGCGAGGATGTCCGCCTTGAGGAGGCCCTCGAGGTGCGCCTCGTCCAGCGTCTTTCGGACGACCGCGTAGAGGTCCTCGTAGCCCAGCGCGGCAGGCAGCTTGCCGGCGTCGAGGAGGTCGACGAGCTGGAGGTAGATGCCGGCCTCGGAGATCGAGAAGAGCGTGTTCAGGAACTGCCAGCGTTTGTCGTGGAGGTCCACGAGCGTCTGGCGGTAGGCCTCGCGCTGCTCTGCGTGCGGCAGCTGCGTCGTCCCGTGGAAAGCCGTCTTGACGTAGCCGAAGCGGTTCGGCTTGACGACGTTGCCGCGCTCCGTGTCCACGACGAGGCCCTGGACGACGAGGTCCGGGTCGAACACGAGGCTCTCGACGGGCCAGCCCTGCGCCGCGAGGCCGGCCTTGACGTAGCTGTACGCCCGCTCCTCCCACAGCTCGACGCGGTAGTGGACGAGCGTGTAGTCCATGTCGTAGCCGATCGCCTCGATGTTGCGGAGGTTGAGCGTCCGGTTGCAGAAGAGGCCGCGCGGGTGCTCGAAGGCGTCGGGGATACCCTGGCCGAGGGGGCTGTGCGTGCCGGCCGATGTCGTCGCGTCCATTGAAATCCTGTGGTTCGTCGGTCAACGCCCGAGGCGCCGCGGTGTGTCCCGGGCGCGCCGTCTTTGCGGAGAGATGGCACGGGCAAGCTCCATTCCCCAGTTCCCATTCCCCGGCCCTCTTCCCTCACAACCCGTTCAGGAAGCGGACGAGCGCCTCGAGCTCGGGCGTCGGCGGGTAGAGCGGCCACATCCAGAGGCGGCCGTCGACCGTCAGTTCCGAGACGCCCGTCGTGCGGCCGTAGAAGCCGGTGCGGCCGGGCGGGCCGAGCGCGGCGACGAGGCGGACGAGCTCGCGGTGCGCGCGCCGCGACAGGCGCCCCTCGCGGAACCCGTTGGTCACGAAGCTGCCGCTCTCGATGACGAAGCGGCCGTCGGGCGCGAGGGCGACCTCGGAGGCCGAGTCGTACTCGCCGGTCCGGTGGTAGAGGAGGCGCGGGCCGGCCGGGCGGCGCAGCATCATGCCGGGATAAGCTGGAGCAGCAGGCCCCACGGTGCGCGGGCGTAGACGAAGCCGCGGCGGTGCGCCTCGAAGACCGTCACGCCGGGCCACTCGGCGAGGTGCGCAGCGGCGGCGGGAACGTCCGCGACGGCGAGTGCGAGGTGCGCCGTGCCGGCGTCGTGTGGCGCCCGAGCATCCGTCGCGGCGCCGGCCGCCGTCCACTCGAGCAGCTCGACCGTCCCGCCGTCCATCTCGAAGAAGGCGACGCGGACGCTCGACCCGTCGGGCGCGCCGAAGGTCGCGGCGAGGCGGTCGTCGGGGTCCGCGAGGACGGCGTCGCGGAGCGGGCGGAAGCCGAGCGCCTCGGTGAAGAAGGCGGCGGCGGCGTCGAGGTCCGGCACGACGACGCCGACGTGGTCCAGGCGCGCGGAGAGCGGGGCGCTCATCGGAACGAGACCTCTGTCACGACGGGGCGCCCGCCGGCCTCGACGAGGAACGCGTTGAGGCGATCGCGCCACGCCTCGCGCTGGAACTGGAGCTGGTGCCGCCACGCCGCCGAGAGCAGGCGCACGACGAAGACGCCGTCCTTCATGTAGACCTCCGCCGTGACGGCGGAGATGGCCGGCCCGGCCAGCGTCGGCCACGCCTCGACGGCGCGCGCCGCGTCGAGGCGGTCGCGGAAGCCGGCCTGCTGGAACAGGTCCGAGAGGACGGAGCCGAGGCGCTGCGGGCTGTTCGTGGACACGAGATCGGGGCGCGAGGCGCTCAGGATACGGCGGGCACACGCGCGGCCGCGTGCGCGTTCCGCTGGAAACCACCGCTCTGCCGATGTCTCCGCTCCCAACCCTGCTCGCGCTCGCACTCCTGCTGCCATCGTGCGCCGAGCGTGCGTCCGACGCCGCGCGCAGCACCACTCCAGTAGCCGCCGCCGACTCGGCCGCGCTGCCGGGCCAGATCCCGACCGAGACGCTCACGCCGACGCCCATCCGGATCACGCTCGCCAGCCTGCCCGCGCCGTACGCGTCGCGCTCGGCGAGCAAGAGCTCGCGCATCATCGGCCCGCCCACCGATGCGCGCCTGCGCCTGCCGGCGGGCTTCGCCGTGCAGCTCTTCGCCGACGGCCTCGACACGCCGCGCTGGCTCGCGCTCGGGCCGGACGGCTCGGTCCTCGTCGCCGAGAGCCGCGCGCACCGCATCACGCGCCTCGACGACCGCGACGGCGACGGCGTCGCCGAGGCGCGGGCCGTCTTCGCCGAGCGCCGCGACGGCCTGAACCAGCCGTTCGGGATGGCGCTCGTCGGCGACGCGCTCTTCGTCGGCAACACGGACGCCGTCGTGCGGCTGCCGCTGCGCGGCGGCGCCGTCGCCGGCCGCGCCGAGGCCATCGCCGAGCTGCCGGGCGGCGGCTACAACCAGCACTGGACCCGCAACGTCGTCGCCAACCGCACGCGCGACAGCCTCTACGTGACGGTCGGCTCCCAGAGCAACGCGAGCCCCGAGCCGCTGCCGCGCGCCTCCGTCTTCCGCATCGCGCTCGACGGGTCCGGCCGGACGACGCTCGCCTCGGGCCTCCGCAACCCCGTCGGCCTCGCCCTCGAGCCGACGACGGGCGCGCCGTACGCCGTCGTGAACGAGCGCGACGGCCTCGGCGACGACCTCGTGCCGGACTACCTCACGCAGGTCGGCGGCGGCCGCTTCTACGGCTGGCCCTACGCCTACCTCACGCCCGGCACCCTCGACCCACGGATCACGGGCCGCGACGCGCGCCCGGACCTCGCGGCGCGGACGTCCACGCCGGACGTGCTCTTCCAGGCGCACTCGGCCGCGCTCGGGCTCGCCTTCTCGGACCCCGCCGGGCCATTTCCGGCGCGCTACCGTGGCGGCGCGTTCGTCGCGATGCGCGGCTCGTGGAATCGGTCGGCCGGAACCGGCTACAAGGTCGTCTACGTGCCGTTCGAGGCGGGCCGGCCCGTCGGCGGCTACGAGGACTTCCTGACGGGATTCCTCACCGACCCTGCCGGACCGACGACGTGGGCGCGGCCCGTCGGCCTGCTCGCGCTGCCCGACGGCAGCCTGCTGCTCGCCGACGACGGCAACGGCCGCGTCTACCGCATCTCGGCCGTGCGGGTGTGACGGGCACCGGGCGGCGGTCCGCGCCGTTTCCCGGCCTTACCTTCTTCGCCCGTATGCGTCTCGTCCTCGCCGTCTCGTGCGCCGCCCTCGTGGCCGGCTGCGCCCTCGTCCGCCCCACGCCCGCCGCGCCGGTCGTCGCGCTCGAGTCGTCGTTCGGGATGTGCCAGGGCTACTGCGCCACGCGCCTCGCCGTCTCCCCGGACGGCGTGGCGACGTTTACGGAGACGGACAGGCGCGGGGCGCGGCCCGAGCGGGTCCGCTCGCGGGCGCTGACGCCGGCCGAGCGGGCGAGCCTCGCCGAGGCCGTCGCCGCGTCGCGGGTCGCGACCGAGACGCTCGGCTGCCCGGACTGCGCCGACGGCGGCGCCGAGGTCGTCGAGCTCGGCGACCAGCGCGTCACGTTCGAGTACGCCGAAGACGCGGGCGGCGCGTCGCCGCTCGCCGAGGCGCTGCGGGAGATCCGCGAGACGTTCCCCCGTGATCCGGGCAATCTGTAGCGCCCTGGCGTGTGAGATCCGGCGGACGCTGTACCATGCGATACGCCTGCCCCGATCCGCCGTGCGCCTTGCTCCACTCGCCCTGCTCTTCGCCGCGGCGCACGCGCAGGCCCCGCCCGACACGCTCCGCCCGCCGACGGACCTGATCACGTACGGATGGAGCGTCGATGCCGACGACACGTGGCTGCTCGTCGGCGGCCGCGAGTTTCCGCCGCCGTCCGCCGTGCTCAGCGACCCGAAGGGGACCGTCTTCGTCTACCGCCTCGGCGACGGCGTGCCCACGCTCGCGCAGCGCCTCCACTCCGACGGCATCGGCAACCAGGACTGTTACTCGTGGTCGATGGACATCCGCGGCGATCTCGCTGTCGTCGGCGCCTCGTGCGAGTACACGGCGCTTCAGCACGGCGCCGTCTACATCTACCGCTACGATGGCTCAGCCTGGAACCGCGAGGCCAAGCTGGTCAGCACCGACCTGCCAAATCCGACCCTTGTTTCCTATTTCGGCACCAGCGTTTCACTCGGCGACGGCTACCTCGTCGTCGGGGCGGACACGGCGAACCCGGCCGACCCGCAGCAGGATTACCAGAGCGGAGCCGCCTACGTCTTCGAACCGGCCGGCGGCGCATGGGCGCTCACGGCGACGCTCGTCAACAGCGACA
>JBBSQZ010000181.1:0-7049 GCA_038243565.1 Rhodothermales bacterium
CGAGGCGCATGCTGCGGAGCAGGCGGCACGCCTCACGGCCGACTATCCGTCGCGCTACGACGCGCTGCTCGGCCGCGCGCTGATCGGCCTCGAGGACGCCGGCGCCGTCGTAGCGCTGCGCGAGCGCCAGCAGCCGGTCTACCACGTCACCGGCGCCCGCGTCGTGCCCCGGCGCAGGCACGACAGCCGCCCGCACGGCGTTGAAAACGGCGCCTCTCGACCCGCCGATGCCTGATCTCCCCGACGCCGCCGCGCTCCTCTCCGGTCACGACCCCACCGAGCGGATCGTCGGCATCCACCCGGCCGGTCCCGCCGCCGTCCGTCTCTACACGCGCCACGCCTCGGGCGAGGTCACGGCGAGCACCGAGCCCGTCCACCCGTTCCTGTTCCTGACCGACGCGCGCCTGCTCGACGGCTTCCCGCGCAGCCGCGTCAAGCTCCAGCGCCTCGACGGCGACAACGCCTACAACTTCGTCGCCGTCTTCCCGGACCGCGGCGCGCAGTTCGACGCCGTCCGCCACATCGAGCGCGCGACGGAGGCGGCGCGGCCGTCGGACGTCTACACCGTCGGGGGCCTCGAGCAGCAGTACCTCATGCAGACCGGCCGCACGCTCTTCAAGGGCATGGCCTTCGACGACCTCCGGCGCATGCAGCTCGACATCGAGGTCGTCGCGCACGGCGCCTTCCCGCAGGCCGACGTCCCCGAGCACCGCGTCGTCCTCGTCGCCCTCAGCGACTCGACCGGCTGGCAGCACCTCGTCGGGCACCCCGAGATGGACGAGGCGACGCTCCTCCGCGAGACGGTCCGGATCGTGACTGAGCGCGATCCGGATGTCATCGAGATGCACAACGGCTACAGCTTCGACCTGCCGTACCTGATGGCCCGCTGCCGGATGCACCGCGTCCCGTTCGCGCTGGGCCGCGACGGGTCCGAGCCGCGGACGTTCCCGTCGTCGATCCGCTTCGCCGAGCGCCAGATCGAGTACGACGCCGCCGAGATCGCCGGGCGCCACATCGTGGACACGATGTTCCTCGCGATGTCCTACGACGTCTTCGCGCGCTCGCTGCCGAACTACACGCTGAAGGGCGTCGCCAAGCACTTCGGCTTCGCGCCCGAGGGCCGGACCTACGTCCCGGGCGACCAGATCGCCTCGGTCTGGGAGTCCGATCCGCAGCGGATTATGGACTACGCGCTCGACGACGTGATCGAGACCGAGCGCATCGCGCGCCACCTCTCGGGGAGCACGTTCTACCTCACCCAGATGGTGCCGATGCCGTACGGCATGGTCGCGCGGACCGGCCCGGCGGCCAAGATCGAAGCCCTCTTCGTGCGGGCCTACCTCCACGCGCGCCACAGCCTCCCGCGCGCCCAGTGGGGCAGCCAGCACGTCGGCGGCTACACGGATGTCTTCGTGACGGGCGTCGTCGGGCCGGTGGTGTATGCGGACGTCGAGAGCCTCTACCCGTCCGTCATGCTCACGTCCGGCGTGCAGCCGGCGTCGGACGCGCTCGGCCTCTTCCCGCGCCTGCTCCGCACGCTCACCGACCTCCGGTTCGAGACGAAGGCCGCCGCCCGTGCCTCGTCCGACCCGACCAAACGGGGCGAACTCGATGCCCGACAAATCGCCTACAAGAATATAATAAATAGCTTTTACGGAAATCTTGGATTCCAATTCGCCCTTTTTAACGACTTCGCCGAGGCTGACCGCGTCGCGACGGAGGGCCAGGCGATCCTGCGGCGCATCATGGCCGACGTGCGGGCGAAGGGCGGCCGCGTGATCGAGGTCGACACCGACGGCGTGCTGTTCGTCCCGCCGCCGAGCATTCGGGGCGAGGAGCAGGAGCGGGCCTTCGTCGCCGATCTGTCCACGAACATGCCCGACGGCATCCGGATCGGCTTCGACGGCCGCTTCCGCGCGATGCTGTCGTACAAGAAGAAGAACTACGCGCTGCTCGCCTACGACGGGTCGATCGCCTTCAAGGGCTCGAGCCTCGTCAGCCGCTCGTCCGAGCGCTTCGGCCGCGCCTTCGTCCGCGACGCGACGCGCCTGCTGCTCGAGGTCGAGGCGCGCGGCGCCGGCGCCATCGCGGACCTGCACCGCCTCTACCTGGATGTCCGCGCCCGGATCGCCGCCCACGACTGGCAGGGCGTCGAGAGCTTCCAGCGCGTCGAGACGCTCAAGATGGGGCTGGACGCCTACGCCCGCGAGGTCGAGGAGGGCAAGACGCGCGCCGCCGCCTACGAGGTCGCCGTCCGGGAGTTCGAGCGGACGGGCCAGCCGGTCCGCCGCGGCGAGCGCGTGGCGTACTACATCGCCGAGGCGCGGCCGGGCGAGACGCCGACGGGCACCCGCGTCTTCGAGCTCGCCCGCGCCGCCGCGCTGTGGGACGCCGCAGCGCCGGACGAGTCGACGCCGTTCTACCTCGACCGCCTCGACCAGCTCGCGCGGCGCTTCGAGCCGTTCTTCGAGACGCCGGCGCAGCACCGCCTCGTGTTCTCGCCCGAGGACCTCTTCGGCTTCGACCCGGCCGGCGTGCGCCTCGTCGTCCACGAGCGCGCGCCCGAGACGGTCGAGGACGACGTGCCGTTTTGATGGAGGGGGTCTTCCGCCGAAGTGCCGATGCGGCCGAGACCTACCCGGAGAGTTGCCCGGTTGATGTCCACCTTCGGCCCACTTCGCGTTCAGGGAGAACCTTGCCACAGGATCATGATTGGAGCCCGACCGCGCAGCCTGCGCGGCTCCTCTTTCCTCCCATTCTGATGACCCGACTTCTTCCCCTCGCCGCGCTGAGCCTCGCGTTCCTCGGCGGCTGTACCACCGTCAAGTCCCCCGAGGACATCGCGGACTCGGTCGTCCACGCAGGTCGCGCCGACGAGATGGTCGGCATGGACCACAGCCAGGGCGTGATGGTCGGCGGCGCGATGATGCTGCCGACCCAGAACCTCGTCGAGAACGCCTCGGGCGCGTCCAACCTCACGACGCTCGTCGCGGCGGTGCAAGCCGCCGGCCTCGCCGGGACGCTCTCCGGCGCCGGCCCGTTCACCGTCTTCGCCCCGGCGAACAGCGCCTTCGACATGCTCCCCGCCGGGACGGTCGCCACGCTGACGCAGCCCGCCAACAAGGCGCAGCTGACCTCGATCCTGACGTACCACGTCGTCCCCGGCCGCCTCATGGCCGCCGACCTCCGCGACGGGCAGGTCCTGACGACGGTCAACGGCGCGCGCCTGACGGTCCACAAGATGGGCAACACGGTCATGGTCGGCGACGCGACGATCACGCAGGCCGACGTCCGCGCCTCGAACGGCGTCGCGCACGTGATCAGCAAGGTGCTGATGCCGCCGATGTAGGCGCTGCGGCGCTCCCGCCTCCGGGGCGGTCTCTCGCACGAGGGGCCGCCCCGGTTTCAGTATGAAGGGAATGCAGGTTGACGTTTGGAGAGATCATGCGCTGAGCGTTGGTCGTCTTCAAACTGACAGGCCGCGGCGTTCGTCAGGCTCACAGACCCTTTTCCTCTCCAAACTGCCTTCCCCATGCCCACTGCTCTGCTTCTCGGCTCGACGGGCCTCGTCGGCTCCTGCCTGCTCGCGCGCCTCGCCGCCGACGCCCGCTGGACGCGCGTCGTCACGCTGGACCGCCGGCCCGTCGGACCCGCCTCGCCGACGCACGCGCCGCACGTCGTCGACTTCGACCATCTCGAGGCGCTCGACGACAGCTCGTTCGCCGTCGACGCCGTGTTCTGCGCGCTCGGGACGACCATCAAGCAGGCCGGCTCGCAGGAGGCGTTCCGGCACGTCGACTTCGAGATCCCGGTCGCCGTCGCGCGGCGGGCGCACGCGGCGGGGGCGTCGCAGATGCTGCTCGTGAGCGCGATGGGCGCCGACGCCGGCAGCGGCATCTTCTACAACCGCGTGAAGGGCGAGGTCGAGGAGGCGGTCAAGGACGTCGGATTCCGGTCTGTCGGCATCGCGCGGCCGTCGTTGCTGACCGGCGAGCGCCGCGAGGCACGTTTCGGCGAGGATGCGGCCGAGGCCGTCCTCGGCGTGCTCCGTCCGCTCCTCGTCGGCCCGCTGAAGAACCTCCGCCCGACGGCCGCCGACGACGTCGCCGCAGCCCTCGTCGCTTTCGCCGCGTCGCGGCGCCCCGGCGTGACCGTGCTCGACCCCGAGGCGATCCGCGCGTGGGCGGCGAGCTAGACCGACCGGCCCTTCCACGCGACGCGGCCGCGGGCGTGGGCGAGGGCCGAGTCCAGCATCAGCGCGGCGCCCATAGCGAGCGAGAGCGGCGCGCAGGCCGTCACCCACAGCGGGAAGCCCTGCACTCGGTCGATGATGCTCTTGGTGAGGACGAGCGCCGCGAGCGCGACGAGGCCGGCTGGGTGCCACAGCCACAGCACGGACGGCGCGACCCACGACAGCGCATAGAGCGCGAAGAAGCCGGCGAACCGCCCGGGCGACCCGCCGCCGAGCAGGTACGCGTTCTTGCGGAAGCCGCGCCACGCCTCGGCGAACGACGCGTACATCCGGACCGCGAGCTCGGGCTGCACGTCGTCGAAGTGGAGGCGGACGCCCGAGCGCTTGAGAAAACGCCCGATCATGACGTCCTCGAGGACCTCATCGGCATGTGCCGCGTGCGGCGCGAGGCGCTGGTAGTCCGCGGCCGAGACGACCCAGAACTGGCCGTTGAGCGCGCTCACGGCCGGGCTCGCCGTCGTCGGGACGAGCGGGACCGGGAGCGCGGCGAGGACGGCGAACGGGACGAGGCTCGTCAGCAGCGCCGTCGGGCCGCGGTCGAGGTAGCGCGGCAGGCCCGTCAGCGCGGTCCCGTCGCCGCCGTGGCGCTGCCACCGGCCGACGAGCCGCGCGAGCGCCGTGTCGTCGCGCAGGACGGCGTCGGCGTCGAGGAACACGAACGCGTCGCCGGTCGCGCGCGCCGCGGCGGTGTGGAGGGCGTGCGTCTTGCCGACCCAGCCGGCCGGCGGGCCGGCGGAGCGGACTGGCACGAGGCGCGGATCCGCGTGCGCCTCGAGCACGGCCCACGTGCCGTCCTCCGAGGCGTCGTCGACCACGACGAGCTCGAACTCGACGCCGCGCTGCATCAGGACGGACGGCAGCAGCAGCGCCAGGTTGCCCTCCTCGTTGCGCGCCGGCACGAGGACCGAGACGCGGGCGGGCGCCGAGAGGCCTTCCGCGGAGCGCCCGCGGACGCCGTGCCGCACGTTGAACGCGAGCACGCCGAGCACGCCCGCATGCAGCGCGAGTACGGACCCGAGGACGACCAGAAACGGCAGGCTCACGGCGGGTCCAGCAGGAACTGCCGGAACAGCGGCGGCGGGCGCCGCGCGAGCAGCCGCTGCCGCAGTGCCGTCCCCTGCGAGGCGCTCTGGCGGCGGACGCACATCCAGATCCACACGTCGGCCTCGAACGGATGCAGGCCGGGGACCGCCCGCCGCGCGAGGACCGTCTGGAGCCGCTCGAACGTCCGCTTCGCCTCGGCGACGTCGCCGCCGAAGATGCGCGGCTTGAAGTACAGCGACTGCCCGCGGACGAGCAGCGCGTACGGGTCGTCGCCGTCCAGCTCGAGCGCGCGGTCGAGGATGCGCTCGGAGCGGCGGCCGTCGATCGGCAGGCGGTACGCCGGGCCGGACGAGGCGCGGTACGCCCACATCGCCGCGATCAGCGCCAGCTCGCGGGCCGACGAGACGCCGGCGTCCGACGGGATGTCGCGGAGGTAGCCGCGGTCCAGCGTCATCGGGTAGAGGCGGTAGAGGCACAGCAGCCGGTCCTCGCGCGACCGCGCGCGGCGCTCGAAGAGGCGCTCGACGCGGGCCGTGTCCTGCCGGGCGTAGTACACCGTGAGCGAGTCGCGGACGGTGGACGGCGGCGGCGCAGACGTCGGGGCAGCCGGACCAACGGAGCCAGCGGCGAGCAGGGCGGCGAGGATCAGCCCGAAAGGCAGGGTCGAGGGCATCAAGGCGCGCGGGGGACGGCCGGAACGTACGGGCCGCGCCGGCAGGGCGTGCCCGGCGGCCCCGTTTTCGCCGCGTCGTCGCAGAGCCGCCGCCGCGTCAGAACGTGAGGCGGCGGAAGAGCGGGGCGACGGGGGAGAGGTCCCAGCGCTCGTCCGGCCCCGGCCGCCCATCGAATACCGGTAGTGCAGTTCCAGAAGAAAGGTCGCTCGGCCGGAGCGCCTCGAGGCGCTCGAGGACGCCCGAGAGGCGCGCGTGCTCACCGCCGTCCGGCGCGTCGTGCGCGGCTCCCGCCCCGAGGATCGCCGTCGGCCGGCTCTCGCCCCACCACGACGACCGGATGCCGACGGGCACGAACGCGGCGTCGTCCGGCAGCAGGCGCGCGAGGCGCGGCAGGTCCGCGACGAACGGCAGCAGGCCGTCCTCGGGCGGGTGCATGTGGCCCTCGGGGTAGACGTAAAGCGCCGTCCGCGGGTCTGCCTTCATCCGCCGCGCCGTCTCGCGGATCGTCGTGGCGCGGGCGCGGGCGTCGTCGTCCGGGAACGGCAGCGCCCCGATCGGGCCGAACAGCGGGGCCTGCTCCCAGCGCGCCATCCACACGACGATGGGCCGGCCGAGGCCGCGCGTGAGCAGGTGCCACAGCAGGAACGAGTCGTGGTAGACGTGGTGGTTCGCGTAGACGACGAGCGGCCGCCCGGGCGCAGGGTCCTCGAGGGCGGGCGCGGCCCAGACGGCGCGGCGGAAGGCGGCGCGCAGGCTCCGCGTCATCGTCCGCGCGGCGTAGGCGCGGCCCGCTCGCAGCGCCAGCGACGGCGAGTCGCGGTAGAGCGGGCCGGTCATAACGCGATGAGCCGCGCCCGGCGGCTCGCGTAGGCGTCGCCGGCGAGAAGCCGGACCTTGCGGCGCAGCGGCACGACGGCGCGCCGCGTGAGGTTGTCGTAGCCGGCGGCGCGGACCTCGTTGAGGATCTCGCGGTAGATCCGCGCCGCGGCGCGGACGCCCGCCTGCGCTGCCGGGTGGAGGTCGCGGATGCCCGCCTCGGCTTCGGCGTAGAGCGCCTCGGCGTGCGCCATCAGCGCCTC
>JBBSQZ010000182.1:0-7009 GCA_038243565.1 Rhodothermales bacterium
GCCTCGTAGTCCTCGTCCGCGATGGCCTTCTCGAGCTGCCCCGTGAGGCGGTCGAGGGCCGAGACCGTCCGGCTGCCCGTCGTCTCGGGCTTGCTGCTGCGGGGCGCGACCGGCTCGTCGTCGGCCTCCTCCACCTCGTCGTCGTCGGCGGGGATGCCGGCCTCGTCGAGGACGGCCGAGGAGACGAAGATGGGCGCGTCGGCGCGGACGGCGAGGGCGACGGCGTCGCTCGGGCGGGCGTCGAGCTGCGCCTCGTCGTCGTCGTAGACGTAGCGGACCTTGGCGAAGAAGGTGCCCTCGCGGAGGTCGTCGATGACGATGTCCGTGACCTCGGCGCCGAGGGCGTCGAAGAGGTTGCGGATGAGGTCGTGCGTCATCGGGCGCGGCGGCTGGATCTTCTCGAGCTCAAGCGCGATGGCCTGCGCCTCGAAGGCGCCGATGATGATCGGGAGGCGGCGGTTGCCGTTGACCTCGCCGAGGACGAGCGCGTAGGCGCCGCCCGAGGACGGGCTCGTCGAGAGTCCGATGATGTCGACCTGGATGTAGTCCATGCGTGGCAGTCAGAAGCAGTGTCGGCGGCCAAGATACGGGGCCGGGGATGCGGGGTTGAAGGGTTACAGGGTTGAGGGGTTGAAGGGGAAATGCCGCCTGCTCGCAGGAGATTTCCCCTTCCACCCTTCCACCGCTCCACCCTTTTACCCCTCGTCCAGGACGGCGGCCAACGCGTCGGCGAAGGCGCGGTTCTCAGCCGGGCTGCCGACGCTGACGCGCGTCCAGCCGGGCCACCCGTCGCGGGGCGCGAGTTCCGGGTAGACGCTCATGTCGCGGACGAGCACGCCGCGCGCGGCGAGGCGCGCACGCAGGTTCTCGACGGGCGTCCGGAAGAGGAAGAAGTTGGCCGCGCTCGGGACGGCCTCGACGCCCGGCATCGCGCTCACCTCGGCGAAGAGGCGGTCGCGCTCGTCGGTGAGCGTCGCGACGTGGCTCGCGAGCAGATCCGGCTGGTTCAGCGCCTCGATGGCGACGGCCTCGGCGAGGCGGTCCACGAGGAACGGCAGGCGCGCCTTCTCCATCTCGGCGATGAGGCCCGGGTGGCCGATGAGATAGCCGACGCGGATGCCGGCGAGGCCGATGGCCTTCGAGAAGGTCCGCATCACAAGCACGTTGTCGTGGTCCGCGAGCAGGTCCGTCGCGGGCCGGCCGGTGACGAACTCGTGGTACGCCTCGTCGACGAGGAGCACGCCGGGGACGCCCGACGCGAGGCGCTCGAGGTCCTCGTACGAGATCGTCTGCCCGGTCGGGTTGTTGGGCGTCACGACGATGGTCAGCGCGGCGCCCGAGTCCTGCGCCGCGGCGAGGATGGCGTCCGCGCTGTGCGAGAAGTCCGCCTCGGGGGCGACCGTCACGACGCGCGCCTCGTGCATCCGGGCGACGGACGCGAAGAGCGCGAACGTCGGCGCGGGGATGACGACGGGCGTGCCGGCGTCGAGGAAGCACAGGCCGAGCGAGTGGACGAGGTCGTTGGAGCCGCGGCCGACGAGGACGGCGCCCTCGGCGACGCCGAGGTGCTCGGTGAGCGCGGCGGTGAGCGCGTGCGGGCGGTCGTCCGGGTAGCGGTTCCACGGCTCGGCGGCGAAGCGCGCGAGGATGGCGGCCTTGATGTCGGCGGGGAGGTCGAAGGGGCTCTCGTTCTGGTCCACCTTGGCCTCGGCCTCGGTCGTCGTCGGGACGAGGTAGACGCGCTCGGCGCGGACGGCTGGGCGGACGAGGTGCAGCGGCGGCATGTCGGAGGGCGGAGGGCGGAGGGCGGAGGGCGGAGGGCAGTGGGCAGTGGGCAGTGGGCAGTGGAAGATGGGCGCGGCAGGCGACGGCCGGTGGGCAGTGGCGGAGAAATCGCGGCGCGAAGTGCCGAGGTGCGGGACACGGACGGCATCGGTGCCGGGTCAGACGTCGAGACGCCCCGGCGGGGCGTCTCCACCGCGACGCTCGATCAGCCTTCCAGCCCTTCGATTCGGGCCGATCCGTCCGGCATCCCGAGGACGAGGTCCGTCGCCAATCCTAGGAACAGGCCGTGGCCGAGGACGCCGGGCGTCGTGTCGATGGCGTCCGAGAGCGCCGCGGCGTCGGCGATGCCGTCGGGGAAGCGGGCGTCGAGGATCCAGAGGCCCTGGTCCGTGACGAGCGGGCCGTCCTTGGCGACCGCCATCCGCAGGACGGCCTCGGCGCCGAGGCCGCGGAGCGTGCGCGCGACGGCCGGCATCGCCATCGGCAGCACCTCGACCGGGACGGGCATCGTCGTGCCGAGGCGCTCGACGCGTTTCGAGGCGTCGGCGAGGACGGCGAAGCGGCCGGCGAGCGCCGCCACGACCTTCTCGCGGACGTGCGCCCCGCCGCGCCCCTTGATGAGCGACAGGCCAGGCCCGACCTCGTCGGCGCCGTCGAGCGCGAGGTCCAGGGCGGGCACGTCCGGGCCGAGCGTCTCTAGGCCCAGGTCGTCCAGCGTCAGCAGCGGGACGCCGTGCTGGCGGGCGAGGCGCTCGGCGGCGAACGACGTCGGCACGCCGGCTACGCGCAGGCCCTCGTCGCGGACGCGCCGGCCGATCGCCTCGATGGCGAAGGCCGTCGTGGAGCCCGTCCCGAGCCCGAGGCGCATGCCGTCCGTCACGAGGGCGGCGGCGGCCTCGCCGGCGGCCTGCTTGGCGCGGTCCTGATCGGTCATCGTCTGGTGCGAAGTTGAGGCCAGAGATTACGCGCCTCTCCCCCGCCCCACCTCTTGCCCGAATGGCCGTCGAGACCGTCACCGCCGCCCGCTACGTCGCGCCGCTGCGCGAGGGCGGCTCGCTGCCCGCCGTCGTCGAGACGGACGCCGGCACGTTCGTCGTCAAGTTCCGCGGCGCGGGGCAGGGCGCGCGCGCGCTCGTGGCCGAGCTCGTCGCGGGCGGGCTGGCCGAGGCGCTCGGCCTGCCGCTGCCGCGCCTCGCCGTCGTGGAGCTGCCGGACGGCTTCGGGCGGGCCGAGCCGGACCCCGAGATCCAGGACATCCTCAAAGGCTCCTCAGGTCCGAACGTCGGCCTCGGCTTCCTGCCCGCTGCCTTCACCTACGACCCGGCCGGCATGGCCGACCTCGTGGACGCGCGCCTCGCCTCGGCCATCGTCTGGTTCGACGCGCTCACGACCAACATCGACCGCACGCCGCGCAACCCGAACCTCCTGATGACGGCCGAGGGCGAGGCCCGCACGCCGACGCTGTGGCTCATCGACCACGGCGCGAGCCTGTACGTCCACCACGACTGGGACGCCGCGACGCCCGAGCGGGCGCGGGCGCCGTTCGCCGCGATTAAGGACCACGTCCTGCTGCCGCTCGCGACGGAGATCGCGGACGCCGACGCGCGCCTCGCGCCGCGCCTCACCGAGCCCGTCCTGCGCGAGATCCTCGACGCCGTGCCGGACGCGCTCCTGATGGACGCGCCCGAGGGCCGCACGCCGCCGTTCGAGACGCCCGAGGCCAACCGGCAGGCGTACCTCGACCTGCTCACGACGCGTCTCGGCGGTCCTCGCGCCTGGTCCGAGGCGGCAGCCGAGGCGCACGTGGGGGCGCTCGCGGCGCCGGCTCAGCCGCTCGGGTACCGCCGGTGAACGCGATGCGTCACGCCTACGACTACGCGCTCGTCCGCGTCGTGCCGCGCCCCGAGACGGGCGACGGCGAGGCCGTCGGCGTGGCGCTGCATGCGCGCCGCGCGGGCGTCTTCGCGCTCGTCCTGGCCGGCACGCCCCGCGCCCTCGCCGAGCGCCTCGCCGCCCGGTGGCCGGGCCTCGACGCGCGGCTGACGGCGTGCGCGCTGTTCGGGATGGCGGAGGTCGCGGCGGGCCGCGGCGGGCCGCTCGGGCTGCTCCCGCCGTCCGAGCGCTTCCACTGGCTCGTCGCCACGCGCTCGTCGGTCCTGCAAGCGGGGCCTGTTCGGACGGGCGTCTCGGCCGACCCGGCCGCCGAGGCGGGCCGCATCGCGGCGGGCATTTGCGGGGCGTGGGACCCGCGCCCGCCGGCCGGCGTCTAGCACGGCTCCCCTTCGCGACCACGGATGACCGACTTCGACGACGACTTCGACTTCGATGACGACGCTCTCGACGACACCGACCCGGACGGCCCGGACGCCTTCCCGGGGACGGGCCCCGCAGGCTTCGCCGACCTCGACCCCGAGACGCTCGCCGCGCTCGACGGCGCCTCGGCCGACGCCTTCGCCGCCCGCAAGAAGACGCTGACGCGCGTGCTCACCTCGGGCGAGACGGGCGTCGACTTCGCCGCGCTCGCCCTCTTCTCCGAGCCCCTGTTCGCGCTCTACGAGCTGGACCCCGACGACGCGTTCCGCCTGCTCACGGAGCCCGCCGCCGTCGCCGACGACACGGTCGCCCTGCTCGAGACGGCGCGCGTGCTCTGGGCCTTCCTCTCGCTGCCGACGCCCGAGCAGGGCCGCCGCCGGCAGTCCCTCGCCGCGCAGCTCGTCGGCGACGACCCCTCCGAGGACGACTGGGTCGCGCTCGAGGCCCTGCTCGACTCCACGCGCCCGCACTGGCAGGCCCTGCTGCCCGAGGAGATCGCGGCCGCCCAGCAGACGGGCCACCCCACGCTCGCCTTCGGCGCCCTCCTCCACCACCCCGCCTTCCGCGTCGGCTCGGAGGCCGACGACGCCGCCAGTGCCGGCTTCGGGCCGGACGCGCTCCCGGACGTCGAGGCGCGCGCCCTCTTCGCGCAGCCGCTGCTCGAGACCGTGGACCCGATGGCCGACGACGACGCCTTCGAGGACGCCCTCGTCCGGGCCGACGCCTACTGGGCCTTCGCCCGCACCGCCGGCCCGGACGCCGCCGCCGCGGGCCGCGCCTTCGCGGCGGAGCACCCGGGCGCCTCGGCCGAGGAGGCGGAGCAGATGGTGCGGCGCTACCGCGAGCTGTTCCCGGAAAAGGGGATGGGGAATGGGGCATGAGGGATGGGGCGGGAAGGCAGCGGTTTTCTCCCATGCCTCATCCCCCATGCCCCATGCCCTTCCGCGCCACTACCTTCGGGCACCGCCACACCACGCCCGATGGACCCCGTTCTCACTGACGCTCCCGCCCGCATCCCCTTCCACGGCTCGCCCGCGCCGACGCTCGGCGTCGAAGTCGAGCTCCAGATCCTCGACCCGCTGACCTGCAACCTCAAGCAGGGCTCGACGCAGATCCTGGACCGCGTCGGCGACCACCCGAAGATCAAGCAGGAGCTCACGCAGTCCACGGTCGAGGTCATCACGGGCATCTGCGCGGACGTCGCCGAGACGAAGGCCGACCTGCGCGAATCGATGCGCGAGCTCTACAGCCTCGGCGACGAGATGGGGCTGACGTTCGCCTCGGCCGGCACGCACCCGTTCGGGCAGTGGCGCGACCAGAAGATCTTCCCCAACGACCGCTACCAGGCGCTCGTCGACAAGATCCAGTGGCCCGCGCGGCGGCTGCTCATCTACGGCCTGCACGTCCACGTCGGCGTGGGCTCGGGCGAGAAGGCGATCGCGATCATGAACGCGCTCACGACGTACCTGCCGCACCTGCTCGCCCTCTCGGCGTCCAGCCCGTTCATCGACTTCGAGGACACGGGGCTCGCCTCGGCGCGGTCCAAGATCTTCGAGGCCATGCCGACGGCCGGCCTGCCGTACCGGCTCGCCAACTACGGCGAGTTCCAGACGTTCATGAACACGCTCGTGCGCGCCGGCGCCATCGAGTCGGTCCGCGAGATCTGGTGGGACATCCGCCCGCACCCGAGCTTCGGCACGCTCGAGATCCGCATCTGCGACGCGCCCTCAACGCTCGAGGAGATCGCCGCGCTGACGGCCCTCATCCAGTGCCTCGTCGTCGTCCTCGGCGAGCGCTACGAGGCGGGCGTCCCGATGGGCATCCTGCAGCCGTGGATCGTGCGCGAGAACAAGTGGCGCGCCTGCCGCCACGGCCTCGACGCGGACGTGATCCTGACCAACGACGGCGACCACGGCCCGCTGCGGATGCTCGTCCCGGAGCTCATCGGCCGCCTCAAGCCCGTCGCGGCGCGCCTCGGCTGCTCGGACGAGCTCGCGAGCGTCGAGGCGCTCGTGGACCACGCGAGCTACGAGCGGCAGCGCGCGCGCTACGCCGAGACGAAGCGCCTGCCGGACGTCGTGGCGATGCTCGCCGGCGAGCTCCGCGAGAGCGTCGCGGCCTGAGGGCAGCGGGTAGCGATCAACCACCGTCCTCCCGCCGCGTCATCCTGAGCGTGCGAAGGATCTCAACACCGGCCCTTCAGAAAGGCTCGGACTCTTGCGTCGAGATCCTTCGCTTCGCTCATGATGACATGTTTGAATAGACGTGGCAGACGTGATTAGCGGCGCGCGTTTGGAATTTTGCGAGGTGCTCGGTCCGACCCTTCCGCCTTCCGCCCTCAGAAGTCGAGGCCGACGGAGGCGTAGAGGCGGACGCGGCCGAAGCGGCGGCCGTCGAAGGGCGCGGCCCAGTCGAGGCGCAGCGGGTAGCCGAGCAGGACCGTCCGCAGGCCGCCGCCCGCGCCGATGAGGACGTCGTCGAAGACGCGCGGCTGCTCGACGCCGGCCGAGTCGACGGGCGTCTGGAAGACGTTGATGCCGCCCGCGGCGATGATGCCGGCATCCACGAAGGCGACGGCCTGGAGGCGCGTGAGCGCGGGCAGCGGCAGCGTGCCCGGCACGAGCGCCGCGAGCAGGGGCAGCCGCGCCTCGGCGTTGACGAGCGCGAAGCGGTCGCCGGCGGCCTCGTTGAAGCCGAAGCCGCGCAGCGGCAGGACGGGCGTCGCGAACACGAAGTCGTCCGGCCCCTCGACGGGCAGGCTCCCGAGGCTCGGGTTGAGCCACGTCTGGACGCCGGCGGCGTAGAACCGCTGCGGGTCCGGCCCGGCGCTGAAGCCGCCCGAGGCGCGCAGCGCGACCGTCGCGCCGGGCACCATCCGGACGGGCACGTAGCGCCGCGCGTCGGCGAGGAC
>JBBSQZ010000183.1:0-7003 GCA_038243565.1 Rhodothermales bacterium
CCTCGACGACCGCACGGTCGGCCTGTACCGCGTCGCGATCGCGCGGGATGAAGGCCACCGCCTCGAGCAGTCCGCGACGGGCGTCCTCGTGGACGGCCGCCCGGCCGAGACGTACACGTTCGTGCAGGACTACTACTTCGTCCTCGGCGACCACCGCGACGACTCGGCCGACAGCCGCGTCTGGGGCTTCGTGCCCGCCCGCAACCTCATCGGCCGCGCCGAGCGCGTCTACTTCTCGTGGGACACCGCGGCGGGGAAGGTGCGGTGGAGGAGGGTGGGAATGAAAGTTTGAAGTTTGGAGAGGGGAACAGGTCCGTGGCCTAGAAAACTCGGCGGCCCAACAGTTTGGAGAGCAGAGGACCCTGAGCGGACCTATGTAAACTTCAAACTGCATCCCCTACACCAGGCCTGAGCGTTTGCGAATCACCCACTCCGCCGTCAGGAGCGCCACGATCAGCCCCAGGAGCCACGGCAGGCCGAGGACGGGCGTCGAGTCCTGCCGGACGAGCGGGCGCTCGGCGAGCGTGCCGCGGAGGCGGGCGACGAACGCCGACAGCGTGTCCAGCCCGACGATCTGGCCGCCCGAGCGGAGCGCGATGGCGCGCATCGCCGCGACGTCGGCGCCCGGCTCGCGGAGCTCGGCCGCGAGGCGCCCGACGCCGAACGTGCCGCGGTCCGACCCGATGGCCGCGCCGCCGCGCGTCGCCTCGGCCGTGAACGTGTAGGAGCCCCCGGGCAGCGCGCCCGCGTCGGCGGCGTAGCGGCCGTTGCCGAGCGCGCGCATCTGGACGGCCGTGCCGCTCGGGCCGCGGACCGTGATCCGCACGTCGGCGTCCGGAATCGGGACGAGCGCCTCGGTGTAGACCTGGCCCGTGAACGTGACGGGCTCGCGCTCGCCGAACAGCGCCCGGTCCGACCGGACGCGGACGGGCCGGCGGTCGCGGGCGGCGGTCGTCCAGCGGACGAGGCGGTTGGTGAGGGCCGGGTAGAGCGGCGCGAGGTCCGCGAGGCCGTCGGGCAGCGTGCGCCAGCGCCACGTGCCCGCGCCGAGGAGCGCGGCGCTCCGGATCGTGCTCGTCTGGCGGACGACCAGCATCGGCGCGCCCGTGCCCTCGGCGCGGAGGAGCGTCTGGGCGCCGGGCTGGAGCGCCCAGCGCGTCTGCGAGACGGCGAGCGGGGGGAGGGCGCCCAAGCGCGCGGCCGGGACGCCGATGTCGCTCAGCACCGGATGATCCGTTATTGCAATGTCCACTTCGGCGTCGACGAAGCCGGCGCGCGGCGCCTCGGGGGCGACCGGTAGCACGTCCGAGAGCGTGGCGAGGCGTGCGAGGCTCGTCTGCCGGCCGAGCAGGAACAGGACGGGCACGCCGCCGCGCGCGGCGGCCGAGACGCGCTGCACATCCGCGGGCGAGGCGGCGTCGCCGGGGAAGCCGGAGAGGATGAGGAGGTCGAAGCGGGCGAGCGGCTCAGGGAGCGGGCCCTCGTAGAAGACGCCCGGCGCGCGCTGCGTCCGGACCGTCGTCTCGACGCCGCGGTCGGCGTCGAGCGTCGCGCGCAGCGCCGTGAGGTCCGGGCTCGGCGCGGCGGCGATGACGAGCACGCGCCTCTTATCGGACTGCACGCGGACCGTCACCGTGAGGCTGTTGTTGACCGTCGTCGCCTCGCCCGCGAGGGGCGTCGCCGTGACGGTGTAGGTCCGCAGGCCCGGCGTGGACGGCGTGACGGTGAGGTCGGCCGTCGTCTCGCCGCCGTCGGCCGGCAGGGCGACGGCGGCCGAGCCGACGCCGCGGCCGCCTTCCGAGACGACGACGGACGTCTGCCGCCCGCCGAAGCCCGTCGCCCGGATGCCTGCCTGGAGCGGGAACGGCGTCCCGACCGTCGCCACGTCGTTCGTCGCGACGCGCGCCAGGCGGACGTCGCGGCCCGAGACGCTGTCGCCGGCGACGGCGGTGTAGACCGGCACGCGCGAGCGCTCGGCGACGGCGGCCGGGTCGCGGCCCTCGGTCGAGCGGCCGTCCGAGATCAGGACGACGGCGCGGAGGTTGCGCCCGGCAAAGTCCGCCTCGACGCGTTCGAGCGCTGCCGCGACGTCGGTCCGCTCGCCCGTGAACGCGAGGCTGTCCAGCGAGGCCGGCCGGGCGGAGCCGGCGAAGGCGTACGGCCGGATGGCCGCGTCGCGCGGGAGCGACTGTGCGGCGGCGCGGACGCGCGCTTCGAGGGCCGGACCGCCAAGCGTGATGCTCTGCGAGGCGTCGACGAGGACGGCGACGAGCGGCGCCTCGCCGCGGCTCACGACGCGCGTCCAGACGGGCTCGAACAGCAGGAACAGGACAAGCGCGAAGGCGGCGGCCCGGAGCCCGACGAGGACGGGGAAGCGCCAGCCGGCCGGGCGAGGGACGCTGCGCCGGTAGCTCCACCACGCGAACGCGCCCGCCGCGGCCGCGCACAGCGCGAGGAGGGCGGGCGAAGCGGCGAGGTCGATGTCCACGGACGGCGGCGGGCGGAGCGCGAATCTAACGCGCGGGCTGCGCGGCTCGGTCTGCCGGCAGCAAGCGCGCTAAAATGCGGTTTAAGGTTTAAGGTTTAAGGTTTAAGGTTTAAGGTTTAACGTTTAAGGTTAGCTTGCACCACCTTAAACCTTAAACCGCATTCCTGTCGGCAGCGGTCCAGTGCGCCGCAGCTCGTCCAAACTTCTCTCCCCGCCGAACGCGACGACTGTTCACACGCGGCAGACGAGGCGGCGCGGCCGATACCCGTTCTTTCGCACAGTCCACCCGCCCGCGCGCCCATGCCCGTCCGCATCGCCTCCGTCGACCCCGGCTCGATCGCCGCCCGCCTCGGGTGGTCCGCGGGCGACCAGGTGCTGGCCGTCAACGGCGAGGCCGTCGAGGACGAGCTGGACTTCCGCTTCAAGACGACCGAGGAGCGCCTCGTGCTGCGCGTCCGCCGCGGCGGGCGCATGGAGGAGCAGACGGTCTCGAAGGAGCCCGACGAGCCGCTCGGCGCCGACCTCGAGGAGTTCCGCATCAAGACCTGCGGCGACGACTGCGTGTTCTGCTTCGTCGACCAGAACCCGATCGGCCTGCGCGACACGCTGTACTTCCGCGACGGCGACTTCCGGATGTCGTTCCTCTACGGCAACTACATCACGATGACGAACCTGCGCGAGCGGGACATCGCGCGGATCGTCGAGCAGCGCCTCAGCCCGATGTACGTCTCGATCCACGCGACCGACGACGTGGCGCGGGCGACGATGATGGGCCACCGCACCGCCCGCGACCGGGCGATGGAGAAGCTCCGCTTCCTGGCCGACCACGGCATCGAGCTGCACGCCCAGATCGTGCTCGTGCCGGGCCACAACGACGCCGGGCAGCTCGTCCGGACCGTCCTCGAGCTTGCCGAGATGCACGAGCGCCTGACGTCGCTCACCGTCGTCCCGATCGGCCTCACGCGGCACCGCCGCGACCTCGCGGACCTGCGCCTCGTCACGTCCATCGAGGCGCAGGGGCTCGTCCGGCAGGTCGCCCGCTGGCAGGCCCGCTTCCGCGAGACGATGGGCCGCGGCTTCGTCTACCTCTCGGACGAGGTCTACCTCACGGCCGGGCACGACTTCCCGCACGAGGACTCCTACGACGGCTTCCCGCTGATGGAGAACGGCGTCGGCATGAGCCGCGACTTCCTGAACGAGTTGACCTTCCAGTCCGAGGAGTTCCCCGAGGACCTGCCGGCCCCGCGGCGGCTGACGATGGCGACGGGCATGCTCGCGTCGGCCCTGCTCGAGGAGCACGTGCGGCCGGTCCTCGAAGGCGTCGGCGGGCTCGAGGTGCAGGTCGTCGCCTGCGAGAACCGCCTCCTCGGCGACTCGGTGACGGTCTCGGGCCTGCTCAACTACGAGAGCCTCGTGGCGGCGCTGCGGCCGATCGCCGAGCGCGGCGCCATCGGCGACCGCGTGCTGCTGCCGCCGGACGTCGTCAACTTCGAGGGCCTCTTCCTCGACAACCGCGACGGGATGCGCACGGCCGACGACCTCTCGGACGAGCTCGGCGGCGTGCCGGTGGACGTGTTCGACGGCGACTGGGCTGGCGTCATTGAGCGCCTCTCGGACCCCGTCGAGGCGTGATCAGCCGACGCCGTCTTGATGTCGTTCTCGAACGAGAAAGACATCCAGACTCTGATACACTTTCGGAGGAACTGATGCTGGCGACTCCCGGCTTGCAGAAAGCGGTTTACAACCGCAATCGGATTGTGACTGCCGCGTACAACACATGCCACCCTGAGCGGTGGCGGCAGCTCCGAGGATTTGGTCGAGCGTTTTACTCGCAACGCGTGGCGGACGCGGTTTTCTCAGAAAGAAACCTGCCCGCGTTCGAGTCCGCTGTCGAGGGAATGATTCCCGCGTTGGAGGCATTTCGTGGTCCAGTCGCTATCGTTCAGGGCGACTGTGACTATCTCGATCCAGGAGCAACCATCGCTGAGCGTCTTGCTGCTCGCCTCCCAAATGCACGAGTTCGCGTGCTTCACGATGCGAGTCATGTGTTTTGGATCGACGTGCCCGAGGAATCGACCGATTCGATCTCTTGGGCTCTTGACTTCGCAACGGGCAAAACTTACGCTGATTAGAGATGCCGCATAACTCGCCTCAGCACGCCGACCGCACGGGTTGGTCGTGCCGTTGCGGGCTGCCCGGCGTATTCTGCGCTCCGTCCCCGCCGTGGCGCTCGCAGTGCGGCGGGTGAGCGGCCATTTGTTACACGGCGGCTTCCGGGATACGTCGCGCTCGGCAATGCAGACGTCGCCCCGTTGCCATCAAGCCGCTTGACGCATCGCGCACAGGCGATGGCCTCCGCTCACCAGACCACGCGATCTCATGCTCGACCTTTGGGACAGCGGCCCCTCGCTTCCGACGCCGGGCGGACTGGAGCGCAACGTGCGAGCGCAGACGCCGGACCCCGCACAGCAGTCGCCGACGGTCGACATCGGCGCCTCGGGGCTCTCACCCGCGGTCGCCGTGCCGATGGTGTTCGGGCTCGAGCACGCCTACGGCCCGGCGTGGCAGCAGGACTACGGTATGATTGCCGGGCGCACGCTCACCGGCGCCACGCCGGCCGAGGCCTTCCCAGACGCTTCGACGCCCGAGCGGCAGCAGTACCGCGACGCGCTCGCGCACATTCTGAGTCCGGGTCAGCAGGGCGCGGATCATCCAGACGTGCAGGCGGTGATGCGCGGCGCGCTCGCCGACGGGATGACGCAGGCGGACCGCGCCGTCGTCAACCGCGCGGCGATTGACGCCGCGGTCGAGCGTGACCCGAGAGCGCTGCTCGAGATCGGGCCTGAGGTTCCACAGCGTCACCTCACCGCTTGGAGCGCGCTTGCTCAGCATCGCATCCCGCGGAGTGTGCAACACGACCTCCGTCAGATCAACGAGAACTACCGAACGGACAGCGTTACGGAGGCCGAGCGTGTCATCTTCGGCTCCGACTTCATACGGCCGCCGGGGACATGGCGCGTGCGCCCGGTCGAGAGCGCTGCTGGCCCAGAGGTCAACCTCGATTATTACTCCGTCACCGTGCAGCGCATGCCACCAGGCGTCTCGCCGGGCCAGCTCTTAGCTGGACTTTGGCTCTATGCAGCGTAGGCTAGCGCGGCGCTCATCCGCTCAAACACGGCTCCCGTATTTACCGCTGTCTGCGCCCCAGACCCCGACGTCTCAGAAATCGCCGCGCGCCACAGATCGGTCCGCACCGCCGCGAGCGCGTCGCTAAACGTCGGGACCGCCTTCAAGTACCACGCGCTCTGCCGCGGCGAGAGATCGCCGCTCGCGTGCAGCGAATCGGCTGCGAGTGCGACCACCGAGAAGAGGCCAAGCAGGCACGGCGTCGTCCGTGCAATCGCAGGGCCTGACCACTGCCGCTGCGTCTCGACACCGAGGTGACGACGGACTTCGGCAAAGGTCACCTCGACCGTCCACCGGCGCACGTACCACGCCACGACCTGAAGCGGTGCCGTGCCAAGGTCGGTACAGAGAAACGCCTTCGGTGCCTCCGCCGAGCTTGGGATGCGGACGAGCACCCACCGCAGCGGCACGGGCTCTTTGCCGACGTGGTACCACACCGCCGTGCCGGTGGCGATCTCGACCGTGCGCTCCGACTGTCCGTACCACTGGCTCACGACGACGCGCGTCCACGCCGTCTCCGGGTCGGCGGCGCGTGCGGCCAGCGTCGGCTGCCGCGCCCCCTTCTTGCGAGGCCGACCGACGAGACCACGGCGAGGCGTCGGCACCGGGTCGTAGAGTGCGGCGTCGAGGCGCAGCCGCGTCACGACGGTCACGCGCGAGCGGACGGCGGCGAGCAGGTCGATGACCGCGAAGCCGGAGTCGGCGACCACGACGATCTGCCGGCCTGGCAGCCAGCGCGCAAGCTGAAGCACAGCCTGTCGGGCGTGGTCGGTCAGCTTCTTCGGCGTCCGCCCGCGCCTGGCGTAGTAGCGCTCCGACGGCGCGAGCACGGTCAGGCACGGCAGCGCCCAGACGCGGCCAGCCCACGGTACGACGGCGAGCACAGAGAGCGAGAGCCACCGCAGGCCGGACGCCTTGACGAAGTGGCCGTGGCTGGAGCGAACCGGGTCGCGGTAGATGCCGCGCGCCTCGATCTCAGGCCCCCAGCGCCGCTCGATGGTGTCGTCGAGTCCGACGACGACGGGGCCGTCGGGCACGAAGCGGTCGACGACAAGGCCGAGCAGGGTGCGCGCCGCCTCACGGCACGACCACCGTGCGCGGCTGAGGACGCGGTGGTAGGCCGAGAAGCGTGTGTCGTCGTGTCCGGTGACGCGGAGCGCCGCGGTGACGGTGCGCGTGCGGACAGTGAGCAGCGCGCCTGCGACGAGGACGGTGGCGCGCTCGAAAACGCGGTGGTCGAACAGCGGTCGGAACGCTACCATGATGGCAGCGATGGCGGGAGGCAGCAGCATCTCGGGCTCCGTTTGGCGACAGAATCCGGGATGTACG
>JBBSQZ010000184.1:0-6930 GCA_038243565.1 Rhodothermales bacterium
CGCCCGATTCGCTCCAGTACCTCGTCCGCGACCTGTTCGAGCGGATCACGTTCTACGACCTCCGCACGACGGCCGTGACCGCGACGCCCATCGGCGGCGGCCGCACGCGCGTCACGATGACCATCGAGGCGTCGAAGGTCTACGTCGACGGCCTCGGCGCCGAGACGCCGGCGCCCATGAACGACTGGGTCGAGATCGGCGTGCTGGACGCCGACGAGGCGCCGTTGGTCGCGCAGAAGCACCGCCTCCACACGGGCACGAACCGGATCAGCGTCGTCGTCCGCGGCACGCCCCACGAGGCGGGAGCCAACCCCTTCGGCGTCCTCATCGACCGCAACAAGCGGGATGACATGAAGGAGATCGGGGCGTGAGCGTCTCGTGGGCGCGGAACGCCGGGACTCGCGGGCAGGTCACAGAACCGCGCCCGCTGCGGCGCTAGCTTTGCCGAGTGCCGCAGCGCGCATCCGTCCTGCCAGTTCCCAGTCCCCACTTCCCAGTCCCCATGAAGGTTCACGAGTACCAGGCCAAGGAGATTCTCGCCGCCCACGGCGTCGCCGTGCAGCCCGGCCGCGTCGCGGCGACGCCCGACGAGGCCGTCGAGGCGGCGCGCGCGATCCAGGCCGAGACGGGCGCGAGCGTGTTCGTGATCAAGGCGCAGATCCACGCCGGCGGGCGCGGCAAGGGCGGCGGCGTGAAGCTGGCGAAGGGCCTCGAGGAGGTCCGCTCGACCGCCGAGGCGATCCTCGGGATGACCCTCGTGACGCCGCAGACCGGCCCCGCCGGGCAGCTCGTCCAGAAGGTCCTCGTCGCGGGCGATGTCTACGAGGACGGCGCCAAGGAGTACTACCTCGGCGTGACGCTGGACCGCGCGCGCGGCCAGAACGTCATCATGGCGTCCACCGAGGGCGGCATGGAGATCGAGGAGGTCGCGGAGCACACGCCCGACAAGATCCTCAAGCAGTGGGTGGACCCGGCCATCGGCCTGCGGCCGTTCCAGCTCTCCGCCATCACGTCCGGGCTCGGCCTCGAGGGCGCGGCTGCCAAGAAGGCCAAAAAGTTTATCACGGGTCTGTACGCGGCCTACGAGGACTCCGACGCGAGCCTCGCCGAGATCAACCCGCTCCTCGTCACGCCCTCCGACGTCGTCCTCGCGGTCGACGCCAAGATGGACCTCGACGACAACGCGCTCTTCCGCCACCCGGACCTCGCGGCGATGCGCGACGAGGCCGAGGAGGAGCCGCTCGAGGCCGAGGCGTCGAAGTCCAACCTCAACTACGTCAAGCTCGACGGCAACGTCGGCTGCATGGTCAACGGCGCCGGGCTCGCGATGGGCACGATGGACCTGATCAAGCTCGCCGGCGGCGAGCCGGCCAACTTCCTCGACGTCGGCGGCACGGCGAGCCCGGCCACGGTCGAGGCGGGCTTCCGCATCATCCAGTCGGACCCGAACGTGAAGGCGATCCTCGTCAACATCTTCGGCGGCATCGTCCGCTGCGACCGCGTCGCGAAGGGCGTCGTCGAGGCGGCGTCCAACATGGAGCTGACGGTGCCGCTGATCGTGCGCCTCCAGGGCACCAATGCCGAGGAGGGCATGCAGATCCTGCGCGACTCGGGCCTGCCGATCGAGTCGGCGATCCGCCTCCAGGAGGCGGCGGACAAGGTCACGGCCGCGCTCGCGGCGTGACGGGGCGAGTGAGTTCTATCGCGGCTTCTGCGGTGGGAGAGGTTGCAGTTTGGAGTTTGAAGAAGGGCGAGGTCGCACTCTGAGCGGCTTTCCTCTCCATACGTCAAACCCCAAACTGCATCTCCCCATGCCCCATCCCTCTTCTCCCATGGCCTCGACCGGCGTCACCGTCGACGCTGTGACGAAGGCGTACGCCGGCCGCCGCGGCGCGACGCCAGTCGAGGCGCTGCGCGGCGTCTCGGTGACGGTCGAGCCCGGCGCGTTCGTGTCGCTGCTCGGCCCGTCGGGCTGCGGAAAGACGACGCTGCTGCGCCTCGTCGGCGGCTTCGAGACGCCGGACTCGGGGACTGTCTCGATGGGCGGCGCGGACGTCACGCGGCTGCCGCCGCAGAAGCGCCCGACGGCGATGGTCTTTCAGAGCTACGCCCTCTTCCCGACGATGACCGTCGGCGAGAACGTGGCGTACGGCCTGCGCGTCCGCGGCGTCGCGAAGACGCAGGCGGCGGAGCGAGCCGAGGCGGCGCTCCGCCGCGTCGACCTCGCGGGCCTGGGCGCGCGGCCCGTCGCGGCGCTCTCGGGCGGGCAGCAGCAGCGCGTGGCCCTCGCGCGCGCCATCGCCGCCGAGCCGGCCGTGCTGCTCTTCGACGAGCCGCTCTCGAACCTCGACCTTGCCCTCCGCGAGGCGACGCGCGCGGAAATAAAAACGCTCCAGCGCGACCTCGGCACGACGAGCCTCTACGTCACGCACGACCAGCAGGAGGCGCTCGCGCTGTCGGACCGCATCGTGCTGATGCGCGCCGGGCAGGTCGTCTCCGAAGGCGCGCCGGAGGCGCTTTACGCCGAACCTCCGACGGCCTATACCGCCCGCTTTCTCGGCGGCGCCAACGTCGTCCGCGGCCCGCTCGCCGAGCGCCTCGCCGGCTCGCCGGCTCCCGCCGGTCACGCCCTCTCCGTCCGCCCCGAGGCGCTCATTCCGGCCGAGGCGTCCGAGGCCGGTGCCGTCGCAGCGCGCGGCGTCGCCCGCCAGTTCCTCGGCGTCACGGCGGAGTGGGACGTCGACGTGGACGGCACGCGGCTCCGGCTCTGGACGAGCCCCGCGCGCCCGTTCTCCTCCGATCTTTTCGTCCGCGCCGCCGCCTCGCAGTGGGTGCCGGACGACGACGCCGCGCGCGCCTGAGCCCGCTGCCCGCGTCTTGCCCTTCCACCCCGCCTTCCGACTCCCATGAACACACGCCCTCTCCTGTTCGGCACGCCCGGACACGCCCGCACGCTCGACGCCGGGCTCCTCGTGCTCCGCGTCGCGATGTTCGGGCTGCTCGCGCTCGGCCACGGCCTCGGCAAGCTGCCTGTCTCGCAGGACTTCATCGACACCACGGCCGGGATGGGCTTCCCGCTGCCGGTCCTGTTCGCGTGGGCCGCCGCGCTCGCCGAGTTCGGCGGCGGCCTGCTCCTCGTGCTCGGCCTGCTGACGCGCCCGACGGCCTTCTTCGTGGCCTTCACGATGCTCGTCGCGATCGTCGGCGTCCACGAGATGGCGCTGATGGGGCCGACGGGCGGCGAGAAGCCGTTCCTGTACCTCATCGGCGCGGTGACGCTGATGCTCACGGGCCCCGGCCGCTTCTCGGTCGACGCGCAGCTCGCGCGCCGGGCCCCCGCCTACTGAGCGCCTCGGGCAGGCACAAAGAAGCCCGCCGGCCTTACGGGGCCGGCGGGCACGTCGTCGGGAGGCGTCAGCGGCGGCGTCGGCACTCCCGTCGTTTGATGCGTCAACGGAGTGGCGCGGTGCGTTGTGCCCACGTCGGACGGCTTCAGGAAGGCTTCACCGAACGGCCGCCGCGTCGGGCGCTGCGACGGCCGCCGCGCCGCGGCGCGTGTCCGTCCACCGGATCCTGTCGCCCGGGACGAGCCCGAGGCGCCGCGAGTAGCCCGCCGGCACCTCGACGACGAACTGCGCCGGCCCGGTCGACGGCAGCGTGTCGAACGAATACGGTTTCGTGTCCTCGGCGACGTTGAGCAGCGTCGAGTCCGGCCCGTAGAACTGGATGTCCAGCGACTTCGGCGTGCTCGCCATGTAGAAGGTCTGCTTCTCGGCGTGGTCGAAGACGAACAGCATGCCGGTGTCGGCCGGGATCGTGGCGCGCTCCATCAGGCCGCGCTCGCGCGTCGAGTCCGTGTCGGCGATCTCGATGGCGATGGTCTTGACGACGCGGCCGTCGCGGACAAACCCGAGCTGGCCGTCGGTGCGGAACGGGATCGCCGGGGCGGCGGTCTCGGCGGGCGCCTTGCCTTTACAGCCGGCGAGCAGGAGGAGCGCCGAGGCGAGGACGAGCGGACGGGGCATGTGAAGCGGGAGAGCGGGAGAGCGGGAAGATGCAGAGGACAGAAGACAGAGGACGGAAAGTTGCCGTTGATTCTGTCCTCCGTCCTCCGTCCTCCGTCCTCCGTCCTCCGTCCTCCGTCCTCCGTCCTCCGTCCTCCGTCAACCGACCAGCTTCAGCGCGACGGCATCGGACACCGTCGCGCCCTCGGGCGTGAGGCGGATGCGCCGCGGCGTGACTTCCAGGAGCCCGGCGCCGACGAGCGCGGCCAGCTCGGCGCGTTTGTCGGTGAGCAGGTCGAGGCCGTAGTCGCGCTCGAGGCGGTCCACGTCGAGTCCGTCGTCGAGCAGACGCAGGCCGAGCATGATCGCCTCGTCGGCGAGGGTGTCGGCGCCGAGCGACTCGCGCGCCTCGACGGGCAGCGTGCCCGCCTCGAGGAGTCCCTGCCAGCGGCCGACGGTCGGGACGTTGCCCCAGCGCGCGGCGCGGCTGCGCGTCTCGCGCCAGAACGAGTGCGCCGACGGGCCCAGCCCCACGACGTCGCGGTGCGTCCAGTAGCCGGTGTTGTGCAGGCTCCGCATGCCGGGCTTCGCGAAGCTCGACACCTCGTAGTGGTCGAAGCCGCGCGCGGTGAGGAAGCGGTCCGTGAAGAGGTAGCGCTCGCGGAGTGCGTCGTCACCGGCCGGAATGATGAGGCCCTGGCGGACCCGCTTCTCGAGCGGCGTCCGCTCCTCGACGGTCAGCGTGTACGCCGAGACGTGCGGCGCGCCGAGGCGCAGCGCGCGCTCGAGGTTGGCGCCCCAGACCTCGACCGGCTGGTCCGGCAGGCCGAAGATGAGGTCTACGGAGAAGCGCTCGAACACGTCGGCGACCATCCCCACGGCTGCCTCGGCTGTCGCGCCGTCGTGCGCGCGGTTCATCCAGCGGAGGTCCTCGTCGAAGAACGACTGCACGCCGACCGAGAGGCGCGTCACGCCGAGCGCGAGCAGGCCGCGGAGATACTCCGGCGAGACGTCCTCGGGGTTGACCTCGACCGTGACTTCCTGGACGGCCGACGTGTCGAAGTGGCGGTGCGCGAGGTCCAGCACGGCGGCCATCTCTGAAAGCGGCAGCAGGCTCGGCGTCCCGCCGCCGACGTACACCGTTTCGAGGGCGACCGGCGGCCCGCCGCGGCGCACCTCGCGGGCGACGGCCTCGGCCTCGACGGCCAGCGCGCGGACGTAGCGCCCGGCGTCGCGGCTGGTCGTCGTGAAGGCGTAGTCGCAGTAGATGCAGCGCTGCGAGCAGAACGGGACGTGGACGTAGAGGGAGGCCAAGCGAGCAGAGCGGGGGTGTGCGTAGAGACGCGCCGCCGGCGCGTCTCGGTCCATCGCGCACGCGTCTCGGCCGGCTTCTCATCTCCACCCGACGCGCCGCATCTCGGTCGCCAACGTCAGCGCCTCGGTCAGGCGCCGAGGGTGAGGCGCCGCGGGCAGAGCGCCGCCTCGTCCGGGTCGTTCGTCGCCACGACGACGACGGCGCCCGTCTCGGCGACGAGGCTGGCCACGAGCGCGCGCCCCGCCGCGTCGAGAGTCGCTCCGGGCTCGTCGAGCAGCAGCACGGCCGGGCGGTGGAGGACGGCCGCGGCGATGCGCATCCGCTGCCGCATGCCCGTCGAGAAGGTGGCGAGCGGCTCGTCGGCGCGGGCGAGGAGGCCGACGCGGTCCAGCGCCGCCTCGACGCAGCTCCCCTCGAGGCGCCGCGCCTGTGCGAGGAAGGCGAGGTTCTCGCGCGCCGTCAGCGGCTCGTAGAGCTGGAGCGCCGGCGCGACGAGGCCGACGGCCTGCGGGCGGTCGGTGCCCGAGATCTCTCGGCCATCGACCGTCAGCGAGACGGTCCCGGCCGTCGGTGCGACGACGCCAGCGAGGACCAGCAGCAGCGTGCTCTTGCCCGACCCGTTGGCGCCGACGACGGCCAGCGCGGCGCCGGGCTCGATGCTCAGGGTGAGGCCATCGAACAGCCGGCGCCGGCCGTAGCGCATCGAGAGGCCGTCGGTCGAGAGGCGGGTGATCGGAGTCTGCGGCGGTGAGCAGGCAAGCTACCCGAACCCGCGGCGCGCTTCGCGCGTGTCGGGCCGATGACGACCGTCCCGATTCCTGCCGCCCCGCCACCCACGCCGGCTCCGCCTCGCGCCGCGCCGTGGCGCCGCATCGCGCTCGCCGCCGCGGCGCTCCTGCTCGTCGGCATCGCTGCGTGGCTCGGCGTCCAGACGACGCGGGGAGCCGACGAGACGGCGGCGCGCATCGACGATCAGGCGGCCGCGGCCGAGGCCGCGCTGCGCCGCGTCCCGCTGCTCACCCCGGACGAACTCACTCTGCTGCGCCGCTCGCTGAACGACCGCCACGTCGCCCTCGCCGGGTCGCTCGGGCTGTCCGACTCGCTCGGCCGGACGGCGCTCGTCCGCGTGGACACGCTCCGCTCCGTCCGCGCGCTCGACGGCGAGTACTCGGACCCGCTGCTGACGCCCGCCGGCGCCGCAGCGCTCGCCGTCATCGCCGACTCGCTGACGGCTGCGGCGCGCCGCGCGGGCGTGCCTGCCGTTCGGATGGTCGTCACGTCGTTGCTTCGGACGCCCGAGAGCCAGGCGGCGCTCCGGCGCGTCAACGCCAACGCCGCCGCGGGGACGTCGAGCCACGAGTTCGGGACGACGTTCGACCTCGCGTACCGCCGCTTCGAGGCGATCCCGCCGCCTGTCCGAGTCTCGGAGCGCGTGCCGCGACTGTTCCGAGGGTGGGTCCGCGCCTCGGCCGAGGCGCATGCTGCGGAGCAGGCGGCACGCCTCACGGCCGACTATCCGTCGCGCTACGACGCGCTGCTCGGCCGCGCGCTGATCGGCCTCGAGGACGCCGGCGCCGTCGTAGCGCTGCGCGAGCGCCAGCAGCCGGTCTA
>JBBSQZ010000185.1:0-6906 GCA_038243565.1 Rhodothermales bacterium
CTCGCCGAGCGGGCGGGCACGCAGATCCGCACGCTCGTCATCGACGAGGGCTTCGGCACGCAGGACGCCGACGGCCTCGCCGCGCTCGTCCAGGCCATCCGCACGATCCAGGACGACTTCGACAAGATCCTCGTCGTGACGCACCTCGAGGAGCTCAAGAACGCGTTCCCGGTCCGCATCGAGGTTCGCAAGGACCCCGTCACCGGCTCCACGTTCGACGTCGTCGGTGTGTAGCCGCCTCCATGGCAGGCAGGGCGAGCGCCTGCTAAACCTGGAGCCTCAGCGAGAGAGTTTGAAGGGAATGCAGTTCGGAGAGAAAGGCCGCTTCGGCCTCAACATCCGGCCTCTTCAAACTTCCCGTCTTCAAACTCGTCAGCGGTCAGGCCTTTCCGGTTAGCATGCGCTCGCCCTGCCATGGCAGGCCGCCGGAAGCCGCGGCGCAGCGCCGCGCGCGTATCGTGCGCGTCTCGCCCGCCGCTCTCGCCATGGATCGCACGACGAAAGACCGCCTCATCCTGTTCGCACTCGGCACCGCGACGGTCGGGGTCGGGATGCTGGGCGGCGGCCTGCTGCTGCTCGTGCTGCCCGTCGGGACGGCGCTGCTGGCGGGGCGCATCGAGGCGCAGGCCGTGCGGCGGACGGGCCGGCGGCGCTGGGTGATGGCGTGGCTCCCCGCCGTGCTCGGCATGGCCCTGACCGTCGCCCTGCTCGTCGCGACGGGGCCGCAGGGGCCGGACTCCAGCATGGCGCTGGGCATCGTGCTGATGGGATGTGCCATCGTCATGCCGATTTTCGCGGCCATCGTGCTGCTCGTCGGCTGGTTCACGAGCGGGCCGCTTCCTGAGACGCCCGATCAGGGCACGGCGCCCTGAACGACCGCCTCGAGCGCGTCGATCTGGAACGGCTTGCGGACGACGGCCGAGACGTCCGACCCCTCGGCCTGGACGTCCGTGTCGCCCGTCAGCAGGATCACCGGGAGGTCGGCGAAGCGCCGGCGGATCTCGGCGGCGAGCTCGCGGCCCGACATGCCCGGCATCGAGAGGTCGGTCACGACGAGGTCGTACGCCTCGGCGCCGAGGCGCTCCAGGGCGACGGCGCCGCCATCGGCGTCGTCGACGGTGTGGCCGCGGGTGCGGAGCAGCTTCGTCGTGACGAGGCGCACCATCGGCTCGTCGTCCACGACGAGAATCCGGAGCGGGCGGACGCTGCGCTTCGGCGCCGGGCGCGGCAGGGGAGGGGCCGGCGCCGCGGGCATCGCGGCGGGCGCCGCGGCGCCCGCCGCGGGCGGCGCCTCGCCGGCGACGGGCGCTGGCGCCTCGGTCTCGAACGGGAAGACGAGGCGGAAGCACGTGCCCTTGCCGGGCGCGCTCCGGACCTCGATGCGGCCGTTGTGCTCCTGCACGATGCCCTGCGAGACCGTCAGGCCCATGCCCGTGCCGGCCGTGCCCTTCGTCGTGTAGAGCGGCTCGAAGATGCGCCGCCGCACGCGCTCCGTCATGCCCGTGCCCGTGTCCGACACCTCGACGGCGACGCCGCCCGGCGCCGGCCCGGTCGCGACGCGCAGCGTGCCGCCGTGAGGCATCGCCTGGACGGCGTTCAGCACGAGGTTCACGAGCACCTCGCGGAGCTCCGTCGGCGTGCCCGCGATGGGCGGCGTCGGCTGGAGGTCCTGCTCGAGGGCGAGCGCGATGCCCGCGCGGCGCGGCTCGTTGAACCAGTACGGCTTGGTGAGCGTGAGGACCTCGGCCGCGAGCGTGTCCAGGCCCACCGGCTCGGCGCGCTCCTGCTTGTCGTTGCGGAGGTACTGCTGGATGCGGCGGACGAGCGCGGCGCCGTCGCCCGCGGCCTGCGAGAGCGTCGCGAGGTGCGTGTAGGCGTCCGGGGAGGCGCCCGCGGCGTCGAGGTCCGAGCGGATGAGCTCGCCGTGGCCGACGACGGTCGTGAGCAGGTTGTTGAAGTCGTGGGCGACGCCCATCGTCATGCGGCCGAGCATCTCGAAGCGCCGCCGGCGCGTCTGCTCGGCCGCCCACGAGGCCGGCTCCGAGAGCACCTCGCCGACGATCATCACGGGGAAGTGGCCGGACTCGACGCCCGGCATCCGGACGGGCTGGAAGTGGAGCAGCACAGGCGCCGGCGGCTGCTCGGCCGCCCCGGCGGGCGCCGCGGCGCGCTCGACGAGGAAGACCTGGTGCGAGACCGGCCCGCCGCGCGCCGCCTCCACGACGTAGTCCGACGCGAAGCGCGCGTCGTCGAGCGGGAGGCGGCCCCAGAGCGCGTCCGTGCCGAACACGTCCAGCCAGGCGTCGCTGGCGTCGAGGCGGGCGCCGGCGGCCGTCACGAGGGCCGTCAGCAGGTCGGTGGCGACGAGCGGGAGGGGGGCGTCCATGGTATAAAATACGGGGTTGAAGGGTTCGAGGGTGGAAAGGTGAAAGGGGAAATGCACATCGGAGCAGACTCGGTGCCCAGGTGGACCTCCGGCGCATTCCCCTTCAACCCGTTCACCCTTCAACCCTTCCCCCTTCGCGCCCCGTACCTTTCGGGAAACCGCTCAACCCCACTCCCGCCATGTGGCTCCGCTCCGTCGTCGACACCATCGGCAACACGCCGCTCGTCCAGCTCAACGCCCTCGCGGCGGACCTGCCCTGCCCGGTCCTCGCCAAGGTCGAGTTCTTCAACCCCGGCGGGTCGGTGAAGGACCGCATCGGGCTCGCGATGATCGAGGACGCCGAGGCGAAGGGGCTGCTGAAGCCGGGCGGGACGATCGTCGAGGGGACGTCCGGCAACACCGGCGCCGGGCTCGCCATTGCGGCCATCGCCAAGGGCTACCGCTGCATCTTTACGACGACCGACAAGCAGAGCCCCGAGAAGGCCGACGTGCTCCGCGCGCTCGGCGCCGAGGTCATCGTCTGCCCGACGAACGTCGCCCCGGACGACCCGCGGAGCTACTACTCGGTCGCGAAGCGCCTCGCGAGTGAGATCCCCGGCGCGTTCTACCCGAACCAGTACGACCACCCGGCCAACGCCGAGGCGCACTACCGCACGACTGGCCCGGAGCTCTGGGAGCAGACCGACGGCCGCATCACGCACTATTTCGCCGGCGCCGGCACCGGCGGCACCATCTCGGGCACCGCGCGCTTCCTCAAGGAGCAGAACCCGGACCTCCAGGTGATCGGCGTGGACCCCTTCGGCTCGGTCTACCACACCTACTTCCACACCCGCGTCTTCGACGAGGACGAGATCTACCCGTACCTCGTCGAGGGCGTCGGCGAGGACATCCTCGCGGGCAACATGGACTTCGACCTGTGCGACGACTTCGTGCAGGTGACCGACAAGGCGGCGATGCAGATGACGCGGCGCCTCGCCCGCGAAGAGGGCCTCTTCGTCGGGCAGTCCTGCGGCATGGCCCTCGCGGGCGCCCTCGACTGGCTCCGCGCTCACCGCGAGACGCTCACGCCGGAGTCGGTCGTCGTGGTGATGCTGCCGGATACGGGCTTCCGCTACCTCTCGAAAACGTTCAACGACGAGTGGATGCGCCGCAACGGCTTCCTCGAGCAGGCGCAGACGCTCACGCTGGACGACGTCCTCGCGGCGCGGCGCAACGCCGAGCCGGTCGTCGCCGTCTCGCCGGACGCGACGCTCACCGAAGCCATCGCCGCGATGATGGAGCACGGCATCTCGCAGATGCCCGTCCTCGACGGCACCGCGGTCGTCGGCAGCCTCTCCGAGCGCGGCGTGCTGAACCTGCTCATCTCAGACGCCGCGGCCGGCCAGCGCCCGGTCCGCGACGTGATGGCCGCGCCGCTGCCGGTCGTCCGCCGGACGGTCCACCTCGACATGCTCACGGCGACGCTCGACGGCGAGGCCGGCGCCGTCCTCGTGCAGGACGACCCGGAGGGCACCGCCGGAGGCGACGGCGCAGCCCACGGCGCCCCGCCAGCGGCCTTCCACATCATCACGCGCTCGGACCTCATCGCGGCGCTCGCGCAGGCCGGCCGCGCGCGCGCCTGACTCCCTTCCCATTCTCGACATCCACACCTCTCCCATGGACACGCAGCCGCAGGACCAGTCCCTCCAGATCGAACTCGCCGAGGAAGTCGCCGAGGGCGTCTACACGAACCTCGTCATGATCGCGCACAACCCCGAGGAGTTCGTGCTGGACTTCATCCGCGTCCTCCCGGGCGTGCCGAAGGCGCGCGTGAAGTCGCGCGTCGTCGTGACGCCGGGCCACGCGCGGCGCCTGCTCGCGGCGCTCGCGGACAACATCAGCAAGTACGAGGCGCAGTATGGCGACATCGGCGAGCCGCACCCGGGGCCGCAGGGCATGTTCACGATCCCCGGCGGCGAGGCGTAGGCGGCGCCCGGCCCGCGCGCCTGCCGATTCCCCCGTTCCGGGGAGTTGACGCGCGGCTGCCGCGGCCCGACGTTCCGGCATGCCCGACACCCCGCTCCGCGTCGCCGTCGCCGAGGACCACCCGGCGCTCCGCGACTCGCTCCTGCGCCGCCTCGCCTTCTTCCCGGCCGTCGAGGTCGTGCTCGCCGCGCCCGACGGCGCCGCGCTCGTCGCCGCCATCGCCGCGGCGGACGCCCGGGCGCGCCCGCAGGCCATCCTGATGGACATCGAGATGCCGACGCTCGACGGCGTCGCCGCGACCGAGCAGGTCGTGCAGGCGTGGCCCGGCACGGCCGTCGTGATGCTCACCGTCTTCGAGGACGAGACGCGCATCGCCGAGGCGCTCGCCGCCGGCGCAGCGGGCTACCTCCTCAAGGACGAGCCCGCCGAGACGATCGTCGCCGCGCTCCTCGACGCCGCACAGGGCGGCACGCCCGTCTCGGACCACGTCGCGACGACGCTCGTGCGGCGCGTGCGCGGGCAGGAGCAGGAGCGCCGCGGCGCCGCGCGGCGCCTCGAGGCGCTCTGCCTCACGCCGCGCGAGCGCGAGGTCCTCACGCTCATCGCGCAGGGCGTCTCGGACGACGCCATCGCGGACCGCCTCTTCCTGAGCCTGCACACGGTCCAGAGCCACACCAAGAGCCTCTACCGCAAGCTCGACGTTCACACCCGCGCCGCGGCGGCGAGCACCGCCGCCGCCTTCGGCTTGGGCTGAACCTTGCGGAAGACGGAAGGCGTGGACCGAGCGCCTCGCACAATTCAAACTATACGTCTTCCTTTACGTTTGTCGCGATAATTAAAAGTGCCATCCCGCTGGGCAAACACGGACCTGACGTGATCCGGGATCTCCTCAGTCGCGGTCGGCGCACGGCGTCACCGGTCGAGCACGTCCCAGCGTCCAGGAGATCCCGGCTCGGGGGCCGGGATGACACAGGTGGGGCGTGGAGGCAAATCCGTCCTCTACGCTCCGGCGGTGTGCACGAACTGTTGGCGCCTGGCGCTGCCCCGCAGTTCCCCGGATCGGGGGAAGCGCCAGGCGCGGCGAAAAGGAGAGCTTGTCTGACCACCGAGCCCCTCGCCTGCGCCTCTGGGTGCAGCGGGCCATCCTCCTGGCCTCGCCCGGACGCTCCCACGGTCCGCCTCGCGACCACCACCGCTTCTGCCATGACTCGCCTTCTTACCGCCCTCGCCTTCGCGGCCTGCCTCGCCGGCTCGGCCTCGGCCCAGTCGTCGCTCGTCGTCTCCAACCAGACCGACGTGCCGGTCTACTACTTCTACGCCTCGCCGTGCAGCAGCAGCGGCTGGGGCGCGGACCGCCTCGGGTCCGACGTGATCTCGGCCGACGACTCGTATTCGTTCGACATCACGCCCGGCTGCTGGGACTTCAAGGTCAAGTTTTCGGACGGCGACGAGCTCACGCAGTCCCGCCAGCAGGTCCGCCGCGGCGCGAGCCTGACGTGGACGCTCGGCGCCGCGAGCACCGCGAGCGTTTCGCGGCCGGTGCCCCTCCGCGGCAACAGCGGGAGCAGCGGCTCGTTCGTCGTCGCCAACCGCACGGACCAGTCGCTGCACTACCTCTACGCCTCGGAGTGCAGCCAGAACAACTGGGGGCCGGACCAGCTCGGCTCGGACACGGTCCCTGCGGGCTCGTCCTACACGTTCACGATCACGCCGGGCTGCTGGGACTTCAAGGTCCGCTTCGCCGACGGCCAGGAGACCGTCCAGCGCGGCCAGCGCATCCAGTCGGGCGGCTCGCTCCGCTGGACGATCAACGCCAACTGATGGCGCTTTTCGGAGACCGGCGAGACGCTGCGGACGGTCGGCGTCTCGTTCGGACGGCCCGCGCGGCGTGACGCGGTCAACTCTGCATGCGGCTCCCCCGAACGAGGGAGGCGCCGAAACCGGGCGCGTCTCTAGCTTGCCCGACCCGCCACCGCCGCGCCGATGCCCCGCCTGCTGCTCCTCGCCGTCCTGCTCGCCGCCTCGGCTGCCAGCGCCCAGACCCGCTCCGGCGCGCTCGCCGCCGGCGACGCGGCGCTCACGTCGGGCGAGTTCGTCGACGAGTTCCCCGTCCAGGTCCGCGCCGGGCAGACGGTGAGCGTCACGGTCACGTCGTCGGACTTCGACGCGTACGTCATCATCAAGGATGCGGACGGGCGGCAGGAGGAGAACGACGACTGCACGGACGGCGACACCGGCCGCGCGTGCGCGAGCCTGACCGCCGACGCCGCCGGAACGCTCCGCGTGCTCGTCACGAGCTACTCGCCCGGCGAGACGGGCCGCTACCGCGTCGAGATCTCGACCAGCGGGTCGGGCCGCGGCGCGCCGAGCGGCTGGAACGGCGGCGCTGGCCGCGGCGCCTCGAGCGCGTCCCAGCCGGGCGAGCCCATCCAGAGCGGCCGCCCCGCGCGCGGCCACCTCGAGACGAGTGACGGCACGCTTCGCACGGGCGAGTTCATCGACAGCTACACGCTCGACGTCCGCGCCGGCCAGCGCATCTCGGTGGACCTCGCGTC
>JBBSQZ010000186.1:0-6855 GCA_038243565.1 Rhodothermales bacterium
ACGCTCTCGTCCATCAGCCCGCCGACCGACTCGCGGATGAGCCGCACGCCCACGATGACGACGTTGACGGCGACGGCGACGGCCAGCAGCGGGTCCAGGACCCACCAGCCCGTCGCGACTGCCAGCCCGATGCCGGCCAGCACACCCACCGTGGACACGACGTCGCTCCAGAGGTGCCGGCCGTCGGCGACGAGGGCCGGCGAGCGGTGGCGCCGGCCCGTCCGGACGAGCGCGCTCGCCCAGGCGCCGTTCAGGACCGTCGCCGCGACGGCGAAGGCGATGCCGGCCGCGCCCACGTCGAGTGCGACGGGCGCCTGGAAGCGGCCCCACGCCGCGCGCACGATCTCGACGGCGGCGTACACGATCAGCGCGCCCTCGATGACGGCGGAGACGTACTCGACCTTGGTGTGCCCGTACGGGTGCTCCGCGTCCGGCGGCGTCGCCGCGACGCGGATCGCGAAGAGCGCCACGCCCGCCGCGGCGACGTTGACGACCGACTCGAGCGCGTCCGAGTACAGCGAGACCGAGCCTGTGAGCTGGTACGCGACGACCTTCAGCGCCAGCACGGCGAGGCTGACCACGAGGCCGAGGCGGGCGGCGGAGATCGGGGTCACGGCGCGGGCAGCGGGCGGCCCGGCATGTTACGAGCGCCGAGCCGGCAGGCCATGGGGGATGAGGCATGGGGGAAATGCCTCTTGTCCACGGCTCATGCCCCATCCCCCATGCCCCTTTTCTTCCGCATTTCAGTGGGCCCCTGCCAGCGCGGGCGCGCCGAGGCGCTCGACGAGGGCCGCGCTCGGCGCGTCCAGCCCGACGACCTCCACCGCGACGCCGCGCGCCTCGAAGCGCGAGACGGCCTTGTGCAGCGCCGCGACGGCCGAGGCGTCCCAGACGTGCGCCGCGGAGAGGTCCAGCACGACCCGCTCGACGTCCTCCTGCACGTCGAAGTGGGCGAGGAAGCCGGTGGTGGTGGCGAAGAAGAGCTGCCCCGAGACGGCGACGGTGCGCGTGCGGCCGTCCGCGCTCAGCGCGTCGTGCATGAACGCGACCTCGGCGACGCGCCGCGCGAACAGCAGCGCGGCGAGCACGATGCCGACGAAGACGCCCAGCGCGAGGTTGTGCGTCGCGAGGACGGTCCCGACGGTCGCGCCCATCACGAGCGTCTCGGAGAGCGGCATCGTGCGGAGCGTCCGCAGCGACGACCAGTCGAACGTCCCGACGGAGACCATGACCATGACGGCGACGAGCGCGCCCATCGGGACGAGCACGAGCCAGTCCGCCAGGACGAGGATGAACACGAGCAGGAAGGCGCCGGCGGTGAGCGTCGAGAGGCGGCCGCGGCCGCCGGACGTGACGTTGATGACGGACTGCCCGATCATCGCGCAGCCGGCCATCCCGCCGAACAGGCCCGAGACGATGTTGGCGATGCCCTGCCCGCGCGACTCGCGGTTCTTGTCGCTCGTCGTGTCCGTCATCTCGTCCACGATCGACGCCGTGAGGAGCGACTCGATGAGGCCGACGAGCGCGAGCGCGACCGAGACCGGCCCGATGATGGCCAGCGTCTCGAGCGTCAGCGGCACCTGCGGCAGGCCGAACGCGGGCAGCGCCGTCGGCAGCGCGCCCATGTCGCCGACGCGCATCAGGCCCGCGGCCGAGTCGCCCATCAGCACCACGCCGACGGTGAGAAGGACGATCGCGACGAGCGGGCTCGGGACGGCCGTCGTGAGCCGGGGCAGGCCGTAGATCACGACGAGGCCGGCCGCGACGAGGGCCAGCATCGGCAGGCCGCCACTCACGAGCAGCGGCACTTGGGCCATGAAGATGAGGACGGCGAGGGCGTTGACGAAGCCCGTCATCACGCCGCGCGGCACGAACTTCATGTACCGCCCGAGCCGGAAGACGCCGAACGCGATCTGGAGCGCGCCCGTGAGCAGCGTCGCCGCGAAGAGGTACTGAAGGCCGTGGTCGCGGACGAGCGTCACCATCACGAGCGCCATCGCGCCGGTCGCCGCCGAGATCATGCCCGGCCGCCCGCCGACGAAGGCCGTCACGACGGCGATGCAGAACGACGCGTACAGCCCGACCTTCGGGTCGACGCCGGCGATGATCGAGAACGCGATCGCCTCGGGGATGAGCGCCAGCGCGACGACGGTCCCGGCGAGGAGGTCCTTTTGGACGTTGCCGAGCCATTGCTCGTGGAGGCTCTTGCGGGTCGGCAGCGAGACGCCGTAGCGGCGGTCGCCGAGGATCTGTCGGATGTTCAAGCGGTCGGTCGTCGGTGGGGACGCGCAGCGCAGGCCGGACGCGCGTCGGTGGGGAGCGGCGGCCAGCCCGCGGCTCGACCCGTCGGCGGGCTGGTGGCCCGTCCGAGCGTGCCGCACGTGCGCGCGGCGTGGCCAAACTAGAGGCCGAGGCGCCGCGACGCCTGCCGCGGCGCCCTGGAAGCGCTTCTCTTGGCCGAAACCGGGCGCGCCGCGGGCGCCGTCTTCTCCGTCCCACGGCCAGCGCCTACATCCCCGGCGTGCCGACGAGCTGCCCGCCGTCGATGCGGAAGCGCGAGCCGGTGACGAACGACGAGGCATCGGAGGCGAGGTAGAGGGCGAGCGGGCCGAGCTCCTCGGGGTCCGCCATGCGGCGCTGCGGGACGAGCTGGAGCGTCCGCTTCGCCGCGCCCTCGTCCTCCCACAGCACCTGCGAGAACGCCGTCTTGACGAAGCCCGGCACGATGGCGTTGACGCGGATCCGGTCGCGCGCGAGTTCCGCCGCGAGGACCTCGGTCAGCATCAGCACGGCGGCCTTCGAGACGCAGTAGACGCCCATGCCCGGCAGCGGCCGCTCACCTGCCACGCTCGCCACGTTGATCACAGACCCGCCGCCGCGCGCCTTCATGCCCGGCGCGACGGCCCGGATCGTCCGCGCGTAGCCCTTCACGTTCACGTCGAAGATCTTGTCCCACTGCGCCGCGCTGGCCGTGAGCGTCGGCCCGTAGTGCGGGTTCGTCGCCGCGTTGTTGACGAGCACGTCGACCCCGCCGAACGCCTCGGTGGCGCGGGCGACGAGCGCCTCGACCGCCTCGTCCGACCCGGTGTGGGCGGCGACGGCGAGGGCGCGCCCGCCGGCCTGCTCGATGCCGTGGGCGACGACGTCGAGATCCTCTTGCGTGCGGCTCGCGAGGACGACGTTCGCGCCGGCCGCGGCGAGCGCCTCGGCGATGGCGCGCCCGATGCCGCGCGACGCGCCGGTGACGAGGGCAGTCTTGCCGGTGAGGTCGAAGGGATTCATGGGTGGAAGGGTGGAGAGGTTGACGAGTGGAAGGGGAAGGGCTGTACGGGCCAAGCATCACACGGTGGAAGAGGAGCATTCCCCTTCCACCCTGTAACCCTTGTCCCCTTCAACCCTCGAATCTCACCACCACCTTGCCACGGCTCTTGCCGCTGTGCAGGTGCTCCACGGCGTCCACGACCTGCCCGACGCCGACGAAGGCCGTCGGGTCGACCTCGACGGTCAGCTTGCCCTCGGCCATCAGGGACGTGAGGCGGACGAGGTGCTCGGGGTAGTGGCGCGCGAAGTGCGGCAGGAAGAAGCCGCGCACGGACGCCGACTTCTGGAGCAGGTGCGCGTAGATCCGCGGCCCCGTCACGCTCTCGACGCCCCCGACGTACTCGCCGACGTAGCCGATGCTCAGCAGCCGACCGTGGACGGCGAGCGCCCGCACGGCCGTGTCGAACATCTCGCCGCCGACGCACTCGTAGACGAGGTTCAGCCCGCGCGGTGCCGCCTCGCGCAGCACGTCCTTGAGGGACTCCTCGCGGTAGTTGACGGGCCGGTCGCAGCCGATCTCGCGCAGCAGCTCCATCTTCTCCGGCGAGCTGCACGTCCCGATGACCGTGTTGCCGGCGAGGTGCGCGAGCTGGACGGCGTACTGGCCCGTCCCGCCGGCCGCGGCCGTCACGAGGACCGTCTCGCCGGTCGTCATCTCGCCCGTCACGGAGAGCGCGATCGACGCGGTGAGGCCGCTCACGAAGAGCGACACCATCTCGGGCGACGCCTCGGGCACGGGCACGGCGTGCGTCGCCTTCACGATCTGCATCTCGCGGTACCCGCCGATGCCCATCGACCCGACGGCGTCGCCCACGGAGAAGCCGTCCACACCGTCGCCGACGGCCTCGACGATGCCGACGGTCTCGGCGCCGAGGGCGAGCGGCAGCGTCGGGTTGGCCGAGTAGCGCCCGGCCGCGATGTTGACGTCCGTCGCGTTGACACCGGCGTAGCGGGCGCGCACGAGCAGCTCGCCGGCGCCGGGCTCGGGCACCTCCTCGGTGAGGACCTCGGCGACGTCGCGGAAGTGGGGCGAGAGGCGGGTCGCGACGAGTTTCTGGAACGTGGCCATCGGAGCGGGGGAGAGAGCCGCGTAAAACGGGCAAGCCCGGCCAGGGTTCGCCGCCCGGCCCGCCGCCGACCCCGTAGAGACGCGCCGCCGGCACGTCCCAGCCCAGCGCGCCGCGTCAGATCATCCGCAGCGCCCGCCGCACGTCGTCCGACGCCCGCGCCGCCTCGTCGGGGCGGTACACGCCGAGTGCGAGGCGGTCCGGCCGCATGACGACGGCGCACGGCGAGCGTCCCGCCCACCGCGCCAGCACGCCGCCATCGGCAAGAGCGCCTGGAAGACCGGCCGTTAGGAATCGGGCGCCGAGGCGCCTCCACACGTCGTCCGTCCACGCCTCGGCGTCGAGTCCGACTCCGACGACGGCAAACCCGGGCCCGGCAAGCCGGTCGAGGCGCGAGGACGATCCGTCAGGTAGCGTCAGCAGGACGTTGGGGACACGGGCATGACGAGGCGGCCGCCCGAGGACGGGCCGGACGGCGGGAAGCGGAGCCTCAAGGGCGTCCAGCCGAGTCCGAAGCGGACCGATGCGCCGCGCCGCGCCGAGCACGGCGTCTCGGACGTGGGCCGCCGCGCCGCCGGCCGAGACGAGGCGCCCCAGGCGCACGGCCAGCCGCGTGACGGCTTCGACGTGCGGCCGGCGCTCGGCCTCGAGTGCGTCCAGCAGCCGGGCGTCCGAGTCGCCACGCCAGACGAGCGCGAGCATCCACGCGAGCGTCGCAGCGTCCTGCACGCCGGCGCCGATGCCCTGCCCGAGGAACGGCGGCATCTGGTGCGCCGCATCTCCGATGACGACGAGGCGCCCGCGGCGCCACGGCGTCGCGACGAGGTCGTGAAATGTGTAGACGGCGGCGCGTTCGACCGTGATGGCGTCCGGCGGAACGTGCGGCGCGAGGAGCGTACGGATCGCCTCGGGGCGCGTTATCTCGGCCTCTGTCTCGCCCGGAAGCAGGCGGAACTCCCAGCGCCGCCGGCGGCCCGGGAACGGCACGAACGTCGCCGGCCGCCGCGCGTCTGCGATCTGCAACAGGTCCGAGGGCAGCGGCACGTCGCGCGTCAGCAGCGTGTCGACCACGAGCCACGGCTGCTCGAAGCGGCCCCCTGCGAGGCGCGCACCCACTGCTTCGCGGACGAGGCTCCGCGCCCCGTCGCACCCGACGGCGAACGCCGCGCGGATGATAAAGGCACCGTTAGTAGATTGACCGGCGACCGTTACTCCAGTAGCGTCTTGCTCGACGTGCGTCACCTCGTAGCCCGCCCGCACGTCGACGCCCGCGCCGAGGCGCGAGCGGATCGCCCGCTCGACGGTCGGCTGGTGGACGAGCGTTGCGGCCGGCCAGCCCGTCTCCACGCGCACCTTTTTGCGCGCATGGATGAGCGTCTCGCCATCGGCGCCGACGAGGCAGAAGCCGTCGATCGGGCGCCCGTCGGCGACGATCGCCTCAGCCGCGCCGAGCGCATCGAGCACGCGCAGGGCGCCGTCGTCGAGGTGGGCGGCGCGGGGCAGCGCGTGCGGCGTCGTGTCCCGCTCGAGGACGACGACCGGTACGCCGGCCTGTTCGAGGAGGCCCGCGAGCGTCGCCCCGACCGGCCCGAGGCCGACGATGACGACCGGGTCAGGCGCCACCGGAACGCTCGCGTTCGGCGCGGCGGAACGCCTCGACGACGGCATCCGGCGCCACGACCGGCCGCCCGCGGGCGACGTCCACGAAGCACAGGACGGTGTGCCCCGAGACGAGCACGCGCTCCTCGCCGGCGCGCCGCACGGCGTAGTCGATCGCCACGCGGACGCGCGGCACGTCCAGAAACGTCGCCTCGACTTCCACCTCATCGTCGTAGCGGACCGAGCTGTGGTACTTCAAGGACGCCTCGACGACCGGCATGATCACGCCGTCTGCCTCGAGGCTCGCATACGCGACGCCCTGCGAGCGCAGCGCCTCGGTCCGCGCCGCCTCGAACCAGTCGAGGTAGTGCGTGTGGTAGACGACGCCCATCGGGTCGCACTCGCGGTAGCGCACGCGGTGGCGGTGGACGTAGGTGATCATCAGGGAAAAGTTTGGAGTTTGAAGCTCGGAGAGGGAGAAGTGCAGTGTCTGGTATGTGCATGATGCTCGATCTGCACTTCCTTCAAACTCCAAGCTTTAAACTGCATTTTCTTCGAAGGCGCCCATGGCGTCGAACTTGGCGAGGCGCCCGGCGAGGAGTTCGTCCGTCGGGAGGGCGGCGAGCGCGTCGAGGGCAGCGGCGATGGCGCGGCCGGTGGCGTCGAAGGTCGCGTCCAGGCCACGGTGGGCGCCGCCGGTCGGCTCCGCGATGACCTCGTCGACGACGCCCTGCTCGATGAGGTCGCTCGCGGAGAGCTTGAGCGCGCGCGCGGCGTCCTCCTTGTGGTCCCAGTTGCGCCACAGGATGGACGAGCACGACTCGGGCGAGATGACCGAGTACCACGCGTTCTCGAGCATCAGGATGCG
>JBBSQZ010000187.1:0-6788 GCA_038243565.1 Rhodothermales bacterium
CGGCTGCGGGCGCGACGGCGTCCACGACGCCCGAGGCGATGGCCGAGCGCGCCATCTCGTCGAACTCGGCGTCGGCGGGGTCCTGGGCGAGCACGAGCCCGCCGACCTCCTTCACCGCGCGCACGCCGACGGTCCCGTCGTGGCCCGTGCCCGAGAGCACGACGGCGACGGCGTGGTCGCCGTAGGCATGCGCGAGCGTCCGGAAAAAGTGGTCGATGGGCCGCCGCCGGCGGCGCTCGCTCTCGAGCGGCTCGAGGTCGAGGTGGCCGTCGGCCATCGCCAGGTTGCGGTTCGGCGGGACGACGTAGATCACGCCGCGCTCGACGCGCGTCCGCTCGCTCACCTGCACGACGGGGATCGGGACCGAGCGCGCGAGGATCTGCGCCATCTCGCTCTCGCGGTCCGGCGCGAGGTGGATCGCGACGACGAAGGCCGCGCCGTCGGTCTCGGGCAGCCCGCCGAAGAAGGCCGTCAGCGCGCCGAGCCCGCCGGCAGACGCGCCGAGGCCGACAACGACGAACGGGGCGCGGGGGGCGGCGTCGGAGCCGTTCGAGGGCATGGAGGCGAGTGCTGAGGCACCCCAAACATACCGTCCCACACGCCCGCCGACCGCCCACCGGGGCGTCGCCGTCCACGTGTCATCCTGAACCCGCGAAGGATCTCGACGCCGACGCCCCGGCCCGTCGCGTCGGGCGCTGACAGGCTGGAAGGCCGCCCCCAGATCCTGGGCTGCGCTGACCTACGGTTCACGTTCGTTCAGACGGACGACGAGGCCGCCGGTGTCTGCCGCCCGTGCCGGCCGGGTTCAGCTCAGGCTCTGGGCGCGGCGACGCGCGGCGGCGAAGCCGGCGTCGTCCGTGCGCAGGCCTGAGCGGTTGATGCTGCGCGCGAGCGCGCGCACGTTCTGGACGCGCTCGGCCGAGAGCGGGTGCGACCGGAAAAAGGCGACGCCGCCCGAGCCCTCCTGCTGCGCGAGGCGCTCGAGCAGGCTCGCGAGCCCGTCCGGGTTGTAGCCCGCAGCGGACATGAACTGGACGCCGAGGCGGTCGGCCTCGCGCTCGTCAGCGCGCGAGAAGCGGGCGAAGGCGCCCTGCGCCGCGATCTGCGCGGCGATCTGCGCCGCCGCGCCGGGGCTCTGGCCGAGGACGGCCCCGGCGACGGCGTTGAGCTCGTTGGCCTTCGAGAGCCGCTGCGTCCCGTGCCGCGCGACGCCGTGGCCGATCTCGTGCGCGATCGCGCCCGCGAGCTCGCTCGCGCTGCCTGACTGCGCGATCAGCCCGGTGTGGACGTACACGAGCCCGCCGGGCACGTTGAAGGCGTTGATCGACCCGTCGCGGACGACGTGGAAGCGCCACGGCAGGCTGCGCCCGCCCGTCTGCGCGACGATCCGCTGTCCAAGATCGTTGACGTACCGGTTCAGCGTGGCGTCATTCGTGAGCGGCAGCTGCTGCTGGAGCTGCGCCTCGACCTGCTGGCCGAGCTGCCACTCCTGCTCGACCGAGTAGTAGTTCTGGCCGGCGAGCGTGGCGCAGCCGGCGAAAACGAAGAGGGACAGCGCCACTGCGAGGCGCGCGGGACGGAGACGGGTCATGGGAGACGGGGAGAGAGAGGCACGAGGCGTGCAAACGCCGCGCCACGCCCGCCGCGTTCCACTCGACGACCCGGCGCCCTACCCCAGGTCCGTCACGCCCCACGCCTCGGCGATGTGCCGCAGCAGCGTCTGCTCCATCGTCGAGACGCGCCCGTCGGCCTCGGCCACGCCGACGAGCAGGCCGAACGCCTTGGCCCGCTTCTCGGGCTCGAGCGCCTCTCCGACGCGCGCGACGAGCGCCTCGAAGGCCGGGACCGTCAGCCGGCCGTAGCGCGTCACCGCCGCCTCGACGTGCTGCGAGAGCTCGGCCATGCTGATCGGCTCGGCGAAGGTGGACCGCGCCGCGCCGAGGCGCTCGACGATCGCGCGCGACTCGCGCGGGTCGAAGGCGGCGTCGGTCCCGTGCGCCACGACGAGGGCGACCACGACGATGTCGGCGAGGAGTTCGGTGGAGGAGTCGGGCATCGGCGCAGGTGGCGAGATCGGGGTGGGAGAGTTTGGAGTTTGAAGTTTGGGGACGGGGCAGACGGTGCCGTGTCCGATCACGCGGGCCTTCCGAACGCCGTGGTCTGACCTCTTCAAACTCCAAACTATACCGAGGATGATGCGCGTCCAACGCGCCGCTGCTCACACGGCGTAGAGCGTCTCGACGTACTGCCGGAGCATCCGCTCGGCCGAGAACGCGTCGCGCGTCGTCGCCACCGAGGCGCGCATCATGCGGATCCAGCCGGCGCGGTCGGACTCGTAGAGTGGGAGCACCTTCTGGGCGATGACCTCGACGAGCGCCGCCCGGTCGTGCGCGTCCAGTGCGGCCTCGTCGTCGGACTCGAAGCCGCCGCCGATGTCCCAGCCGTTGACGCCGTCCTGACACGCCTCGGGCCACCAGCCGTCCATCACGGACGCGTTCAGGACGCCGTTCATCGCCGCCTTCATGCCGCTCGTGCCCGAGGCCTCGTTGGGCCGGCGTGAGGTGGTGAGCCACACGTCCGCGCCGCGCGTCATCAGGCGGCCCGTGCGCATCGAGTAGTCCGGGACGAACGCGACGCTGCTGTCGTAGTCCCGCGCCTTCTCGACGAGGCCGGCGACGATGGCGCGGCCCTCGGCGTCCAGCGGGTGGCTCTTGCCGGAGAAGACGAGCTGGAGACGAGCGTCGCAAAGCAGCGGCCCGATGGTCGCGTCGTCCTCGAAGATCAGGCCCGGGCGTTTGTAGGCGACAGCGCGATGCCCAAAGCCGACGAGGAGGCGGTCTTCGGCGAGGCGCGTGCCGGTCGTAGCCTCGACGTGCGCGATCAGCGCGCGCTTGTTGGCCTGGTGCGCGCCCCACAGCGCGTCGTCCGAGCCCCTCTCCGCCGCCTCGAGGAGGGCGGGGTCGGCCCACGTCGGGACGTGGATGCCGTTGGTGATGGCGGCGATGTGGGGTGCGCCGTCGACATCCCTCCACATGGCGCGCGCCGCCTCGCCGTGGAGCTGCGCCACGGCGTTGGCCGCACGGCTCGCGCGCAGCGCGCCGACGGTCATGTTGAACGGCTCGCCGCCGAGCGCCGCGAGCCAGTCGGTCCCCATCCCGAGGTCGGCGCCGACGTAGGCGAGGCGCGCCGTCGGGTGCGTCTCGCTGCCGTCCGGGACCGGCGTGTGCGTCGTGAAGACGACCTCCTCGCGCGTCGCGGCGAGCGCGGCGGCCTCCGAGGCGCCGTCGGCCATCTTCTCGCGGACGAGCTCGACGGCCGCGAGCAGCGCGTGGACCTCGTTGAGGTGGTACAGGTCGACTTCGATGCCGAGCGAGCGGAGCGCCCGCACGCCGCCGATGCCCAGCACGATCTCCTGCGCCACGCGCACCTCGGGCGCGCCGCCGTAGAGCTGCCACGTCGTCTCGCGGTGCGGGTTGCCCGGAAGGTCGGTGTCGAGGAGGTAGAGCGGCGCGTTGCCGAAGGCCGTCGTCTTCCAGACCTTCACGCGCACGTCGTCGTCCTGCACCGGGACGGTGATCTCGACGCCGGTGTCCTCGACGACGCTCGGGTCGTAGGAGTGGCTGCGGTAGGTGTCGGCCGGCTGCCCGTCCGGGTCGATCGTCTGGCGGACGTAGCCCTGCCGCCACAGGATGCCGATGCCGACGAGCGGCAGGCCGAGGTCGTGCGCCGCTTTGAGGTGGTCGCCGGCGAGGATGCCGATGCCGCCGGCGTAGAGCTTGAGGGAGTCGTCCAGCCCGAACTCCATCGAGGAATACGCAACGCGAGGACAGTCGAGGGGCGCGTGGGACATCTTGCGGGGCGGGTAAGCGCTTACATGGAGATGCAAGATAGCCGGCCGCGGCGCCTCGGTCCGGCCATTCCCCACCGTCACACGTCAGCCGCCTTGCGCTCGGCCTCTTCGGATGTCGTCTCGGTAGCGAGAAACGCCTGCGTTTCGTCCTCGACCTCGGCGGCGCGGTCTCGGGCGTCGTCCGTCGCGTCCGGGGCGTCCTGCTCGGCGGGCGCCTCGGGACAGAGGGCGAGCTCGACGCACATCGGAAAATGGTCCGATCCGACCGCGTCGAGGCGCGCGAGCGCGACGAGCTCGAGGTGCGGCGAGTGGAAGATGTGGTCCAGAGGGTAGCGCAGCAGGCGGTGCCGGGCGTGGAACGTGGCGAAGAGGCCGCGGCCGACACGCGGGTCCAGCAGCCCGGCGATGCGCTGGAAGAGCGATGTCGTGGCGCTCCAGGCGACGTCGTTGAGGTCGCCCGCGACGACCGTCGGCGCGTCGAAGGCCGCCACGCGGTGCGCGGCGCGGACGAGCTCGGCGTCGCGCAGCGTCGAGTCCTGCTGGATGTCCGGACGCGGCGGGCGCGGGTGCAGGATCACGAGGCGCACGGCCTCGCCGGACGCCAGGCACAGGGTCAGGAACAGGCTCGGCACCTCGTCCTCGACGAGGTGCTCGATGGTGTGCTCGGCGATCTCGAGGCGCGAGTAGAGGCACATGCCGTACGTGTCGTCCTGCGGGATCTCGACGGCGTACGGGTGCGACTCCTTGAGGGCACCGGCCGTCTCGGCCCACCACGCGTCCGTCTCGACCGCCGCGACGACGTCCGGGTCGGCGCCGCGGACGACCCGAAGCCAGCGGGCGCCGTCGCGGTTCGTCATCAGCACGTTGGAGACCACGAGGCGCAGCGACCGCGCACGGTTCGGGTGAGCGGCCTGTTTCGTCTGGACCCGCCACAGCGGCGAGTACGGCATCATCCGGGCGCTCTGGTACAGCAGCACCGCGGCGAGCGCGATGCCCACCACCCGGTCCGCCGTCCCGACCTCGCCGCGCGCCCACGCGGCGGCACCGAGGCCTGCCAGTACGAGCGCCGCGATCACGGCGATCTGGATGCGCGGGAAGTCCAGCGCGCGGATCCACCAGAAGGGCGTCCGAGCGAACGGCAGCACCGTCGCGAGGATGACGACGGTCCCGAGCGCGAGCAGGACGAGGCGCAACGGGTCGGTCACGGGCGGAAAAACTGCTTGCCGGCGAGCTGCCGGACGAGCCCGCGGAACTCGAGCTGGAGCAGGTACACGAGCGCCGTCGAGGCGTCGAGGCCCGACGCGTCGCAGACGGCGTCGAAGGGCTGCGGGTCCGGTCCGAGCGCGGCGAGCAGCTGGCGCTCGACGGCCGTGAGGTCGGCCGGCTCCGGCGCGGGCGCCGCGGCGGCGCGGGCCGGCAGGCGCGGCGCGAGCGCCTCGAGAATCTCGCCGGGCGACGTCACGAGGGCGGCCGCCCCGGCCTGGATGAGCCGGTTGGTGCCGTCGAGGCCAGAGAAGACGGGCGCGGGCGCAGCGAAGACCTCGCGGTTCTGCTCGAGCGCGAGCGCGGCCGTGAGCAGCGAGCCGCCGGCTGGGCGCGCCTCGGCGACGACCGTCCCGAGCGTCATGCCCGAGACGATGCGGTTGCGGCGCGGGAAGTTGCCGGCGTCGGGCGCGGCGCCCATCGGCATCTCGGAGAGGACGGCGCCGGCGTCGGTGTCGAGGATGCGGCGGACGAGTGGGGCGTGGCGCGCGGGGTAGATCCGGTCCACACCCGAGCCGAGGATGGCAACCGTGCGTCCGCCGGCGTCGAGGGCGGCCGCGTGCGCGGCGGCGTCGATGCCGTAGGCCAGCCCGCTGACGACCGTCACGCCGGCCTCGGCGAGGCCGCGCGCGAGGTGCTCGGCGACGCGGCGCCCGTAGTCGGTCGCCTTGCGCGTGCCGACGATGGCGACGGCGAAGGCGTCGGCAGGGTCGAGGCGGCCGCGGAGCCAGAGCAGGGCCGGCGGGTCGTAGATGCGCGAGAGCAGGTCCGGGTAGTCCGCGTCGGTGAAGGCGAGCGGGCGGGCGCCGACGTGCGCGGCGCTGGCGAGGTGGCGGTCCACGGTGTCCCAGTCGTCGAAGGCGCGGACGGCCTGCGCCGTCTGCCGGCCGACGCCCTCGACGGCGGCCAGCCGCGACGCGGGCGCCTCGAAGACGGCCACGGCGGACCCGCAGCGCTGGACGAGCGCGCGCATCCGGCCAGAGCCGACGCCGGGGACGAGCGACAGCGCGACGGCGGCGCGCGCCTCGGCGGCGGCGTCGGCCGGCGGCCCGGCGGGCGGGTCGAAGAGCGTTTCGGCGGGCTGCGGCATGCGCGGAACCTACGGCGGGCACCGTGCGCCTGGAAGCGCGGCGCTATCCTTCGGGACCCGCGCCCGCACCGCCATGTCCGACCGCCCGCCGCTCCGCCTCATCCCCAGCCCGCGCACGGCGATGCCCGGCGCGTCGCGCGAGGCGGCCGACGCGGCGACGGTCGAGGCGATCCTGGACGGCCTGCCGCCGGGCGGCCGCGTGCGCATCGCGGGCGAGGCGCCGTGGCTGTCGGTCGCGCTCGAGGCGCTCGGCGTGGCCATCGTGACCGACGCCGGCGTGCCGGTCGACGCCGTCGCGTTCCCGCTCGCGCCGGCCGACGCCGCGGCGCTGCTCGCGGCCCGGTCGGGCCTCGACGTCGGCGGGCGCGTCGTGGTCGAGGCGGTCCACCCGGCCAGCCTGCGGCCCTACGAGGACGCCCTCGTCGACGCCGGCGGCGAGCCGACGGCGGCGCGGACGTTCGGGTCGTGGGTCCGCGTGCTGGCGTCTGCCGGGCTCGTGCTGCGGAGCGTCCGCGAGCCGCTCGACGTGCACACCGGCGCGCCGGCGGGTCTGGTGCTCGTCGCAGAGCCGGAGGCGGGATGACG
>JBBSQZ010000188.1:0-6785 GCA_038243565.1 Rhodothermales bacterium
CGAGGCGATCCGCGATCTCGAACGCCTCGACGAACTGCCGGTGGCGCGGCCCCTCGTTGTCGAAGTGGAAGCGCTCGCGCGTCGTCTCGCCCGCGCCCGTCGCGCCGATGGTGACGACGCCCGCCTCGAAGCGGCGCCAGCGCATCGGGCCGGGGTCTTCAGCCGCCTCGGGCGCGCGCTCGCGGTAGGCCGGGCGCAGCGGGTTGACCGAGAAGACGTGCTTGAGGTCCGTCAGCATCAGCTCCTGGTGTTGCTGCTCGTGGTTCAGGCCGACCTCCACGATCTCGGCGACGGCGCGGCTGTCCTGCTCGTCGAGCGTCTCGAGGAAGGTGTCCATCGCGGCGTCGACGTGGGCGCGGTAGGCGAAGACCTCCTTGACGGTGGGCCTGGAGAGGTAGCCGCGCTGGGCGCGGCAGTGCCGCGGGCCGGCCTGGACGTAGTACGAGTTGAAGAGGAACGGGTAGCGCGCGTCGTGGAGCGCGTAGCCCGGCGCGTGCGGCACGAGCACGAAGGTCTCCCAGAACCACGTCGTGTGCGCGAGGTGCCACTTCGTCGGGCTGACGTCGGCCATCGACTGGACGACGTAGTCCTCGGTCTCGAGGCCGTCCGTGAGCGACTCGGTGAGGGCGCGGACGGCGCGGAAGCGGGCGGCGAGCGTGGTCGGGGCGAGGGTCTCGGTCATCGCGGCGGCAGGTGGGGCGGCGGGGTCAACGCCCGTTCGGCGTCAGGGTCCCGCGGACCCGAGATCTGCCGCGTCAGAGGCGCGGCTCGGCGGCGTTGCGCTCGGCCTCCTGCTGCTGCACGCGCCGCTGAAGCTCCGGGTTGTTCCAGCCGCGCGTGATCATGACGACGGCGAAGATGGACAGGCCGAGCAGGAGCGCCACGAAGGCGATGACGAACTGGCGGGTCCGGGTGCGGGAGAGCGGTTTCATCGGGAGCGGCGGGTCTGCGTCGCCCAGGCGCGGACGAGCGCCTTCGTGTATGCGAGCGACCGCTCGAGGTTCTGCACCGTGTTCCACTCGGCGCGGCTGTGGAAGCGGTGGCCGCCGGTGAAGACGTTGGGCGTCGGGAGGCCGCGCTCCGAGAGGCGCGCCCCGTCGGTCCCGCCGCGGACCGCCTCGAGGGCCATCTCGAAGCCCATGCCGCGCGCCGCGTCGAGCGCGACCGAGACGGCGCGCGGGTCTACGGCGTCGATGTGGGCGCGCATGTTGCGGTAGCTCTCGCGGATCTCGACCGAGACGCGCGACCCGGGGAACGCCGCCTCGGCACGTCGTGCCGCATCGCGGACGAGCGCGCGGCGGCGCCCGAGGCCGTCGTCGGTGAAGTCGCGCAGGAGGATGCGGAGCGTCGCGCGCTCGGCCTCGCCGGTGAGCGTGTGCGGGTGGACGTAGCCGTCGAAGCCGTCCGTCGTCTCCGGCGCCTCGTCGGCCGGCAGAAGCTCGACGATCCGCGCCGCGACGCGCAGCGCGTTCACCATGATGCCCTTGGCGTAGCCCGGATGGACGCCCACACCTTCGACCGTCACGATCGCCTCGGCGGCGTTGAACGTCTCGGCGTTGAGGCGGTCCACGCCCGATCCGTCGAGCGTGTACGCCACGTCCGCGCCCAGGCGCTCGAGGTCGACCGGGTCCGCGCCGCGGCCGATCTCCTCGTCCGGCGTGAACAGCAGGCGCAGCGAGGGGCGGGGGAGAGGGTCGGCGAGGAGGTCTTGGGCGAGCTGGACGATGACCGCGACGCCGGCCTTGTCGTCCGATCCGAGCAGCGTCGTCCCGTCGCTCGTGATGAGGTCGTGGCCGACGCAGCCGGCGAGGTCGGCGTCGGTGTCCCGGCTGAACGTGATCGCGGGATCGCCTGGCAGGGCGAACGGCTCGCCGTCCCACGCCGGGTGGACGAGCGGCCGGACGTCCGCGCCCGGCGCATCCGGGCTCGTGTCGACGTGCGCGCAGAGCGCCACGACCGGCGCCTCGGGCGCGGTCCCGGGGAGCGTCGCGTAGACGACGCCCGCGGCGTCCATCGCGGCGTCCGAGACGCCGATCGCCTGGAGCTCGTCCACGAGGAGGCGGCACAGGTCGAGCTGCCGCAGCGTGGAGGGGACGGCGTCCGAAGTGGGGTCCGACGCGGTGTCGATGCGGACGTAGCGGCAGAAGCGGCGGGCGACGGGCGGGAGGGGCCGCGTGTCGGCGGGGACGCCGGAGGTCGGGAGCATGAGGGCGGAAGACGGAGGACGGACAAGATCGGGCCGGCGCCGGCCTTCCCCGTAGAGACGCGCCGCTGGCGCGCCTGGGTTCAGCGCGCGGCGCCTCGCGTAGCTTGTCCGGCCCCCGAGACGCCCCGCATGCCGACCTCCGCCCAGAACGACCCGCGCGCCGCGCGCCGCGCCGAGACCGGGGCGGACCTGCGGCAGGCGATCCTCGACCGCGCGCGGCGCCTGCTCGTCGCCGAGGGCTACGACCGCCTCTCGATGCGCAAGATCGCCGCGGCCGTCGGGTGCTCCGCGACGAGCATCTACCTCCACTTCGAGAGCAAGGACGCGCTCACGCACGCGCTCATCGACGAGGGCATGGCGCGCCTCTACGCCGCGCTCACGGCCGCCGTGACGGACGACGCCGCGGCGACGCTCGCGGCGCTCTGCCGGACGTACGTCCGCTTCGGGCTCGACAACCCGGAGGTCTACCAGATCCTCTTTCAGCTGCACCCGGAGCGCATGGCGCGCTACCCGGCCGAGCAGTACCGCCGCGCGCGGCGCAACATCGGGCTCTTCGCCGAGGCGCTCACCGCCGGCGGCGCCCGCTTCCGCGCCGAGCCGTCGCCAGACGTCGCGGCGAACGCGCTCTGGACGGCGCTCCACGGCCTCGTCTCGCTGTCGCTCGCCGAGCGCATCGACGCTCGCCTCGCCGGCGACGCCTTCGTCGAGGCCGCCATCGAGCAGGCCCTGCGCGGCGTGCGGGCGTAGGGTTTGGGGGTTGGGGGTTGGGGGTTGGGGGTTGGGCGGACGAGGCGCCGGGGTTTGTTCCACCTCCGACGCCTGACCGGACCACCGACCGACCCGTAGGGGCACAGCGTGCTCTCCTCGCACGATTCCGCCGACCTCGACGGCAAATCGCGCCGCGACGATCTCCACCACGATGATCTGCGCCGCGACAGCTGCGCCGCGACGGTCTGCGCCGCGACGATTCGGCCGGGCGCGGATCGCAATAGCGCCTCCCTCGTATCTTCAACGACCGCGCCGGAAGGGCTTTCGGCGGCCTCTCACGCACCTCCCGTACAGATGGCGAACACGATCCACACCGCTCCCGCGTCCTCCATCGGCCAGGTCATCCTCGGACGCACGCTCCCGAGCCTGCTCGACGAGGCCGCCGACAGCTACCCGAACCCGAAGGCCTTCAACCAGCCGAGGGCCGGCACCGGCTGGGACTCCATGTCCAACGGCGACTTCCGCACCGCGGCCGACGAGATCGCCGTTGGCCTGCTCGAGAACGGCCTCGAGCGCGGCGGCCACATGGCCATGTTCATGGACTCGGACATGTACTTTTCGCTCGTCGACTTCGGGTCGCTCATCGCGGGCATCCTCAACGTGCCGCTCTACACGACCTTCACCGCCGACAACCTCGTCTTCGTGACCGAGCACAGCGAGTCGACGGCCATGGTCGTGTCGACCCCCGAGATGCTGACGTCCTTTGCCGAGTGGGCGCCGCGCGTGCCTGCGGTGACGCTCGTCGTGCTCGCGACGGGCGAGCCGGGCGACGTGGCGCTGCCCGAGGGCGTCCGCCTGATGACGCTCGACGCACTCCGCGCGGATGGCCGGAAGGCCATCGCGGCCGCCCCGAACCAGCCCGACGAGCTCCGCGACCTGATCGACGCGCAGGACGTCGCGACGCTCATCTACACGTCCGGCACGACGGGCCAGCCCAAGGGCGTCATGCTGACGCACGAGAACGTCTCGTCCAACGCCTACGGCGCCTACACCGGCATCCGCGGCATGGGCCACCAGGACGAGGTCGCGCTGACGTTCCTGCCGCTGACGCACATCTACGCCCGGATGCTGTCGTTCGCCGGCGTCGCGTGGGGGCACCAGACGTTCTTCTCCAACCCGGACCGCCTCGTAGAGCACCTCGCGGACGTCCGGCCGACGATCTTCGCGACCGTCCCGCGCGTGCTCGAGAAGGTCTACGACAAGGTCACGCTCGGCGTGCAGCAGGCCGACGGCCTCAAGAAGACCATCGGCTCGTGGGCGATGGACCTCGCGTCGGGCTACGACATGCTGCGCCCTCCGTCCGGCCTCGGCGGCGTCAAGCAGGCCCTCGCGGACAAGCTGGTCTACTCGAGCCTCCGCGAGAAGCTCGGCCTGACGCGCGTCAAGATCGTCTCCGTCGGCGGCGCGGCGCTCCGCTCGGACCTCTCCAACTCGTTCGCCGCGTGGGGCGTCCCGACGCTCCAGGGCTACGGCCTCACCGAGACGAGCCCCGTCATCACCAACAACACGCCCGACGCCAACCGCGCCGGCACGACGGGCCAGCCCATCGCCGGCGTCGAGGTGAGGATCGCGGACGACGGCGAGATCCTCACGCGCGGCCCGCACGTGATGAAGGGCTACTACAAGGAGCCCGAGAAGACGGCCGAGGTGATGTCCGACGGCGACTGGTTCCACACCGGCGACATCGGCACGTTCACGGACGAGGGCTTCCTGAGGATCACGGACCGCAAGAAGTCGCTGTTCAAGCTCTCGACGGGCAAGTACGTCATCCCGCAGCCGCTCGAGAACGCGCTGACGGAGAACGGGCTCATCGAGCAGGCGATGGTCGTCGGCAACAGCGAGAAGTTCGCCACGGCGCTCCTCTTCCCGAGCCAGGACGCGCTGAAGGTCTGGGCGAAGAACAACGGCGTCTCGGGCGACTACGACGCGCTGCTGGCGGACCGGAAGGTGGCGGACGAGTTCGAGCGGATCGTCGGCGAGGCGAACACCGGCACGGACCACTGGGCGCAGGTGAAGCGCTTCCGCCTCGTGCCCGAAGTGATGTCGCTCGAGAACGGGCTGCTCACGCCCAAGATGTCCGTCAAGCGGTCGGACGTGACGAAGCGCTACGCGCCGGAGATCGCGGCGATGTACTCGGCCAACGTCGGCGAAGGCGCCCACGGCGCCGCCGCCGTGATCTAGCAAGGAGCGGGTTGCGCATAACAGCCCTCCGGCGGGGGCGCGCGGCGCCAGTCGGGCAGGGGGCGGTTTCTGCCCGACCGAGGTGCCAGGATTCGAGCGCCTCGGAACCGTCATCGCAGAACAGTCCCGTAGAGACGCGCCGCCGGCGCGTCTCCGTCTGGCCGAAGCGCCACGGCACCGCGGCGCCGCGGTGCCGCCGCCGCAGGACCGCCCCCCCGCCGGGGGGCTGTCCGTCCGCGCCTCGTGGCGCCGGCGCCGTGCAGGTCTCGGGGAGATGCAGGCGCAGGCCTCCGGGAATCCCGCGGGCGGGAACGCCTCCGGGGGCGCGGCATGAAAGGGGCCGATGCAATCCGCGCGGACGGGGCCGTCCGGCTCCGTTAACAGTGTTAACATCCCCGTTCCCATGGAAGCCACCGTCGCCCTCTCGACGGGCCCGAACGAGCCCGAGACCCCTGACGGGGAAGGCGCAGCCCACGCCCCGCCGCAGGATGAGGCGCTCGCCCGCCTCGCCGCCCGAGGTGTCGACCTCGGCGCGCTCGCGGCCCTCGCCGAGCGCACGGACCTCAACGCGCTCTCCGAGACGCTCGGCGGCCTCGACGACGCGGCCCTCGCCCGTGCCACGAAGAGCGCCCGGACGAAGAAGGCGCCCGAGACGCCGCCCGTCAACGGCGACTTCTACGACATCGAGGGCCTGCTCGCGCCGGACGAGATCGCGGCGATGCGGAAGGTCCGCCACTTCATGGAGACCGAGGTCGAGCCGGTCATCAACGACTTCTGGCTGCGCGACAAAACCCCGGTCGAGCTGCTGACCAAGGGCTTCCGCGACCTCGACCTGCTGACGCTGATCTACGGCGAGGACCTCGACACGCGCAACGCCAACGGCTCGGTCCTCGAAGGGCTGATCTCGATGGAGATCGCCCGCGTCGACGTCTCGACGGCGACGTTCTTCGGCGTGCAGAGCGGGCTCGCAATGCAGTCGCTGATGGTCTGCGGCTCCGAGGAGCAGAAGGCCGAGTGGCTGCCGGGGATGCGCGCGATGGAGACCATCGGCGCCTTCGGCCTGACCGAGCCCAACGTCGGCTCCGCCGTCTCGGGCGGCATGGGCACGACGGCTCGCCGCGAAGGCGATACCTGGATGCTCAACGGACAGAAAAAGTGGATCGGCAACGCGCCCTTCGCCGACGTGGTCGTGATCTGGGCGCGCGACGAGGCCGATAGTTCGGTCAAGGGCTTCCTCGTGCGGGCCAAGGAGAACCCGGGCTTCGCGGTCGAGACGCTCCGCGGCAAGGTGGCGCTGCGCGCCGTCGAGAACGGCGAGATCACGCTGACGGACTGCCGCGTGCCGGAGTCCGACCGCCTTCAGAAGGGCAACTCGTTTTCGGACGTCGCCGAGGTGCTGAAGCTCACGCGCGCGGGCGTCGCGTGGCAGGCCGTCGGCTGCGCGATGGGGGCCTACGAGAAGTCGCTCCGGTATGCGACCGAGCGCCTCCAGTTCGGTAAGCCGATCGCGTCGTTCCAGCTCATCCAGGAGAAGCTCGTCCACATGCTCGGCAACGTCACCGCGATGCAGACGATGTGCCTGCGCCTCTCGCAACTCCAGGACGCCGGCAAGATGACGGACGCCCAGGCG
>JBBSQZ010000189.1:0-6739 GCA_038243565.1 Rhodothermales bacterium
CGCGCCACCGCCGCCACCGCCGCGGCCGGCCGAGCGCCCGCCGGCGCCTCGTCCGCCGCCCCCGCCACCACCGGTCGCGGCTCCGGTCGAGCCTGAGGCGCCAGCCGCCGCGCCGCGCGGGACGGTCCAGACGCGGGCGAACTACGACGAGGCAGACGTCACTGAGTGGGTCCTCACGAACGGCGCCACGGTCGTGTTCAAGCCGCTCCCAAACGGTGGGCAGGTCCGGGAGACGGGCTTCGCCGCATCCCTCGACGGGCAGCCGTGTGAGCAGCAGGTCGCTGCTCTGGCACCATCCGGCAACCTGTCGCCCCTGTTCGGCACGTCGCTCGGCTCGCGCGCAGTCTACGTCGTCGTCGGCGACGCGCGGCCGGGCGAGGTCGAGCAGGCCGCGGCGCGCCTGTTGAGGCTGCCCCTCGGGTCGGGGCCATGCGCCGCGCGCGGGTTCCTCCGGGCCGTCTACAGCGCCCCGGCGCCGGCTGGGAGCGACGCGGCGCTCGCCGTGCTCGCTGAAGTGCTCCGGCTGCGTGGGAGCGGTCTCGTCGCAGATCACGCGCCATCAACCGGCGCCTTCATCCTCTCGGGCGACATCTCGCCCACAGACCTCGCGGCTCTGCGACCCACAGACGCCGAGATGAGCGCCGCCCGCGCCGCCGCCGCTCGTCGCGACGAGTCGGTCGACTTCTGGACGGGCATGCTCGCCGACCTCTACCGCACCGACGGCGCCCTCCGCCCGACGCGCGACCCGTCGTTCGTCGCCCGCTTCCGGGCCCGCGTCGCCCGTGTCACGGCGCGCGACGTGGCCGACCTCGCCGCCCGATTCGCCGCCTCACCCCGCTGATCCTATGGCCGATCCCGTCCTGTCCGAGGCCGACCTCGCCCGCGTCGAAGCCGCCGTCGGCGCTGCCGAAAAGCGCACGGCCGGCGAGATCGTGCCCTACATCGTCCGCCGGAGCGGCCGCTACGACGTCGCCGCGTGGCGCGCCGCGGCCGTCGGGGCGCTGCTCGTGATGGCCGCGACGCTCGGCATCTCGACCCTGTACGACGGCTGGGGCATGTCGTGGCTGTACTCGACGTGGGCCGTCGCGCTCGCCGCGGGCGTGGGCGGCACCGTGGGCGCGCTCCTCGGGGCGTTCGTGCCGGGCGTCCGGCGCCTGCTCGCCGGGCCGGACCTGCTCGCCGAAACGGTCCACCGCCGCGCCGCCGAGGCGTTCCTGGACGAGGAGGTCTTCGCGACCCGCGACCGCACAGGCATCCTGCTCTTCGTCTCCCTCTTCGAGCACCGCATCGAGGTGATGGGCGACGCCGGCATCGACGCCAAGGTGGAGCAGGCCGAGTGGGAGGGCGTCGTCGACCGCATCCGGACCGGCATCCGCAGCCGCGACCTCGCCGGCGGGCTCGTCGCGGCCGTCGAGATGTGCGGCGACCTGCTGCACCGCCGCGGCGTCGAGATCCAGCCCGGCGACACGGACGAACTCCCCGACGGGGTCCGCCTGCGCGACTCGTGAGGGCGCTCGCGCTCGCCCTGCTCGCGTGCCTCGCCTCGGCAGCGGCCGCTGCGCAGCCGGTCCCGCCGCTGACGGGCCGCGTCGTCGACGCGGCCGACATGCTCTCGCCCACGACCGAAGCCGCCATCACCGCACGCCTCGCCGCGTTCGAGGACTCGACCTCGACGCAGATCGTCGTCCTCACCGTGCCGTCGCTCGGCGGCAGCGACCTGGAGGCGTTCTCGACCGACGTCTTCCGCACGTGGGGCATCGGGCAGACGGGCAGCAACAACGGCGCGCTGCTCCTCATCGCCCGCGACGACCGGACGCTGCGCATCGAGGTCGGCTACGGCCTCGAGGGCGACCTCACGGACGCGCGCGCGGCGACGATCATCCGCGAGACGATCGTGCCCCGGATGCGCGACGGCGACCCCGACGCCGCCGTCTCGGCCGGGGTCGACGCCATGATCGCGAGCGTCGAGGGCGCGGAGATCGCGCCCGCCCCGGGCGAGCCGATGCCGTGGTGGGGCTTCGTCATCTTCGGGGGCCTCTTCACGGTGCTCCCCGTCGGCGCGCTCTGGGGGTTCCTGCGGACCGGCATCGCCGGCTTCTGGGGGACCGTCGTCGCGGGGATCGTCGGCCTGCTCGCCGGCGCGTTCGTCGCGCCCGGGGTGGCCATCGTGACCGGTGTGCCCGCGCTCAGCCTCGCCGCGTTCGTGCTGGTCTCGGTCGGAGCGATGGTGCTGGACGTGTGGCTCGAGCGGCACCCGGTCTACGGGCCGGCGCGGCGCACGCGCCGCGAGCGCAACCGGATCATCCGCGACGCGCAGCGCCGCGGCAAGCGGTCCGTCGTGATCGGCGGCCAGCGCGTCTCGGTGCCGTCCGCCTCGAGCAGCTCGTCGGGTGGCGGGTTCAGCGGCGGCGGCGGCTCGTCCGGCGGCGGCGGCGCCTCGGGAAGCTGGTAGAAGGGTGGGAATGAGGCATGGGCCATGAGGGTGCAGTCTTTCTCCCATGCCTCATCTCCCATCCCTCATGCCCTTCCCCTCACATCGCCTCGACGCGGACGCATCCGCCGTCGGGGTCCTGGAAGGCGAGGCCGGCGCCGGCCTCCGTCGTCGCGACGCCGGCCGCCGCGAGGCGCGCGCGCAGCAGCACGACGGTTCGCCGCGGCATCTCGAACGCCAGCTCGTGCAGGCCGCCCGCCGCCGTCTCGTCGTCTACCAGCTCGAACACGTCGCGGCCCTCGGCGTCGAGGAGGCGGGCGGACGTGCGGGCCGTGACCGGGTGCACGTCGAGGCCGCCGAGCGTCAGGCCGAGCGTCGTCACGTAGAACGCGAGCGCGGCGTCGAAACGGGGCGTGCGGAGGGCGACGGCGCGGAGCCAGACGGCCGAGGACGGGCGGCGGAGCGTGCGCTCGGCCTGGCGGAACGGCGACTCGAGCGCAGCGGGGGTCGGGGTCATCAAGCGGGGCGGGGGGAGAGATGCTCGCCCCGTTTCAGCCGCCGTGCCGCGCCCCGCACGGGCGGAATAGGTGCCGCACGCGGAACGTCTCGGGCCTGCTGCAGCGCGGTAAAGCCGGCGCGTCCCGCCGCGCGACTACATCAGGCCGAGCGTCAGCCGCGCCTCGTCGCCGAGCATCTCCATCGAGTACGACGGCACGAACGTGATCTCGACGGCCGCCTGCGCGACGCCCTCGAGCGCGTTGATGCCCGTCTCGACCTCGACCGGCAGCGTCTCGGCCGCCGGGCAGTTCGGCGCGGTCAGCGTCATCGAGATCTCGACCCGCGCGCCGCCCTCGGGGCTATCGACCTGCGTGATCGTCCAGCCGTAGATCAGCCCGAGGTCCCAGATCGGCACCGGGATCTCAGGGTCGTAGATGCCGCGGCAGACGTCGCGGACCTGCTCCTCGAGCGGCGTCAGGTCGTCGATCTCGCGGCCGGTGATGAGAAAGTCGCGGGTCATGGCGGGGAGGGAAATGGGGAATGGTGAGTGGGAAATAGAACATCAGGGAGGGAATCAGGCAGTAGCCGTTGTTCCGCCAGTCGCCATCTCCCAGTCCCCACCATCACGTCAGCCGCTCCGCGATCCGCGCGTCGAGGTGGTCGCGGAGCGCCTCGGCGGACACCATCTCCACGACGTCGTGGGCGAAGGCGTAGAGCAGGAGCGACCGCGCCTGGGACTCCGAGATGCCGCGCGCGCGGAGGTAGAACAGCGCCTCGGGGTCGATCGCACCCGTCGTGCTGCCGTGCGAGCACTTGACGTCGTCGGCGTAGATCTCGAGCTCGGGCTTCGAGAAGTGCTTCGCGTCCGGGCTCAGGATGACGCCCTGGCTCTGCTGGTACGCGTTCGTCTGCTGCGCCTCGCGCCGCACGAACACCTTGCCGTTGAAGACGCCGGTGCTCTGGTCGTAGACGATGCCCTTGAAGCGCTCGTTCGAGACGCAGCCCGGCGCGACGTGGTCCACGAGCGTGTTCGTGTCCACGTGCTGCGTGCCGTGGCAGACGTAGAGGCCGCCGAGCGTGGACGTGCAGCCCGGCCCCGCCGGCACCATCGTGACGTTGTTGCGGACGGTCGCGCTCGCAAACGTGAACACGAGGGTCGTCGCCTGCGAGTCGGCCTCCTGGTAGACCTGCACCAGCGAGACGCCGTTGGCCGCGTCGCCCTCGTCTTGGATGCGGACGTGCTCGAGGCGCGCCCCGCGGCCCACGACGAGCTCGGTCAGGTCGTTGCGGAACGTCGCCTCGGTGCCGCCGGCCGTCACGAACGTCTCGGCGACGAGGCAGGACGCGTTGGCCTCGACCACGACGAGGTGCCGCGTCTGGACGAAGCTCGGCCGCGCCGCCGCCGCCACGTGGACGACGTGAATCGGCCGCGCCACCTCGACGTTCTTCGGGACGTGCAGGAACAGGCCGTCCAGCTGGAAGGCCGTGTTGAGGGCGGCAAAGGCGTTCTTGTCGACGTCGGCGAACCTGGCGAAGTAGTCCGCCATCACGCCGCCGCCGGTCACGGACGCTTCGCGGAGGCTGCCCGCCGTGACGCCTTCCGGCAGATCCTGAAGGTCCGAGCGGCGGGCATCGACCTCGCCGTCCACGACGACGAGGCGGTACGCGCCGAGGCCCTCGACCGCAGCCGAGGCGACGGCCGCGTCGATGTCGGCGTCCGACAGGCCCGTCTTGCCCGAGACGAACGTGTACTCGGGCGTCAGCGCCTCGCGGAGGTCCGTGTACTTCCACGCCTCGTCGCGGCGCGTCGGGATGCCGAGGCGCTCGAAGTGGCCGCGCGCGGCCCGCCGAATCTCGGCGAACGGGTCGGGCGCGCCGTCGCCCTGGAACGAGGCGCCGAACTCCTCGAGGGCGGCGTGGAGCCGCGTCGGGGCCTTCTCGATGTCGATCATTGGGAATGCAGGTTACAGGGTTGGCTTCGCCGTCCGTCGGATGAGGGGTTGAAGGGGAAAGGCGGCTCAGGGTGAGCGCGGCGGACTGTGCCAGGCGCATTCACCCTTCCACCTTTCCACCCTGTCACCCTTCCACCTCCTCGAGGAGCCAGTCGTAGCCGCGCTCCTCGAGCTCGAGGGCAAGCTCCGGGCCGCCAGAGCGGACGATGCGGCCGCCGACGAGCACGTGCACAAAATCGGGCTCGACGTACGTCAGCAGGCGCTGGTAGTGCGTGATGAGGACGAACGAGCGCTCCGGGCTGCGGAGCTTGTTGATGCCGTCCGACACGACGCGCAGCGCGTCGATGTCCAGCCCCGAGTCCGTCTCGTCGAGGATGGCGAGTGTCGGGTCCAGCATGGCCATCTGGAAGATCTCGGCGCGCTTCTTCTCGCCGCCCGAGAAGCCCTCGTTTACGGACCGGTTCATGAGCGCCGGGTCGAGGTTGACGAACGCGGCCTTTTCCTTCATCCGGTCGATGAACGCGCGGACCGACAGCGGCGCCTCGCCGCGGTGCGCGCGGATCGCGTTGACGGCCGTCCGCAGGAACTGGTGCGTCGAGACGCCGGGCAGCTCGATCGGGTACTGGAACGCCAGGAAGAGGCCCTCGCGGGCGCGCTCCTCGGGCGACATCTCCGCGACGTCCTCGCCCTTGAACGCGATCGTGCCCTCGGTGATCTCGTAGTCCTCGCGCCCGGCGAGGATGCTCGCGAGCGTGGACTTGCCGGAGCCGTTCGGCCCCATGATCGCGTGGACCTCGCCCGGGTTGACGGTGAGCGAGAGGCCCTTCAGGATCTCGTGGTCCTCGACCGAGGCGTGGAGGTTGTCGATTGAAAGCAAAGACATGGGATGGGGGATGAGGGATGGGGCATGGGGGAAAGACGGGGACGGAGCGCGATGCATCGGGCGAGTTGCCCAAGCCTCATGCCCCATCCCCCATGCCCCTCAGCCGACGCTTCCTTCGAGCTGGACGCTCAGCAGCTTCTGCGCCTCGACGGCGAACTCCATCGGCAGCTTCGCGAGGATCTCCTTGGCGTAGCCGTTCACGATCAGGTTCAGCGCGTCCTGCTCCGAGATGCCGCGGGCCTGGCAGTAGAACATCTGGTCCTCGCCGATCTTCGACGTCGTCGCCTCGTGCTCGACCTTGGCCGTGTCGTTGTAGATCTCGATGTACGGGAACGTGTGCGCGCCGCACTGGTCGCCGATGAGCAGCGAGTCGCACTGCGAGAAGTTGCGCGCGCCCGTCGCCTTCTTCGTGACCTTGACGAGGCCGCGGTAGGAGTTGTTGGAGTGGCCCGCCGAGATGCCCTTCGAGATGATCGTGGACTTCGTGTTCTTGCCGAGGTGGATCATCTTGGTCCCCGTGTCGGCCTGCTGGTAGTCCTTCGTGAAGGCCACCGAGTAGAACTCGCCGACGCTGTAGTCGCCCTTGAGGATGCACGACGGGTACTTCCACGTGATCGCCGAGCCCGTCTCGAGCTGCGTCCACGTGACCTTGGAGCGGTCGCCCTCGCACATCGCGCGCTTGGTGACGAAGTTGAAGATGCCGCCCTCGCCCTCGGCGTTGCCGGGATACCAGTTCTGGACGGTCGAGTACTTCACCTCGGCGTCCGTCTTGGCGATGATCTCGACGATGGCGGCGTGCATCTGGTGCTCCTCGCGCATCGGGGCCGTGCAGCCCTCGAGGTAGGACACGTACGAGCCCTCCTCGGCGATGATGAGCGTCCGCTCGAACTGGCCCGTCTGCGCCTCGTTGATGCGGAAGTACGTGCTGAGCTCCATCGGGCAGCGGACGCCCTTCGGGATGTAGCAGAACGAGCC
>JBBSQZ010000190.1:0-6728 GCA_038243565.1 Rhodothermales bacterium
CAGCGTCTCGACGATCTTCTCGTAGGCGGCCCACGAGCGCGCGGCCTTGCCCGAGCCGCCGTAGACGACGAGGTCGTCGGGGCGCTCGGCGACCTCGGGGTCGAGGTTGTTCATAAGCATCCGCAGCGCGGCCTCCTGCTCCCAGCCCTTGCACGAGAGCGTGGTGCCGCGCGGCGCGCGGACGGGGCGGGGGCCGGCGGCGTCCATCGTGGCGGTCTCCATCGCGGGCGGTGTGCGTGTGCCCGCAAGGTACCGGCCGCCGTGCCTACCGCGCACCGACGCCGCGAGGTGCCCCAGGCCGGCCGGAGCTCCCCGCGGCGGGTCCTACTTCTCGGGCTTCCGGTCGCCCTGGTCGCCGTGGCCGGGCGTCGACTCGTTCTCCGCGTCGTGCTGCTGGTCCGCAGCCTTCGACCGGCCGGCGTCGACCTGGTGCGAGAACTGGCCGTCGTCGTCGCGGTGCGTGTAGCGCTTGTCGCCCTCGGTGGGCTCGATCTCCTCGCGCGGGCCTTTCTTGGAATCGGACATGATGGAAACCGGATGGTGACGTGGGGGCCGGATGGCCCGCCCGCAGAGTCCCGCGCGCGGGTGACGACCCCCGTGTCAGGCCCCAGGTCACAATCGACGCGTGCGGCTCGTTCGCTCTGTTGTACGTTCCCTCCACACTCGACCGCAATCCGATGGCGAAGTCAAGAGAGCGCATCATCCGAGACCCCAGCGGCCCGGCGACGGTCAGCCGGGAGACCCTCCGCGAGGCTGCAAAGCAGATCTGGGACGAGAAACGCAGGACACACGACAGAGCCGCAGGTGACGGCCACTACACGCGCCGCGACAGCGACAGCGGCCGGTTCGCCAACGCGCCTGCCCTGAAGCCAGACCGGCGGAAGTAGGTGGACCCATACGCCTTCAACGTTTTTGTCAACTGCCCCTTCGACCCGGCTTACAAACCGACCTTCGACGCGGTCGTGTTTGCCGTCCACGACTGCGGCTTCTTCGCCCGGTGCGCGCTCGAAGTGACCGATAGCGCGCAGGTCCGCATCGATCGGCTCTTCGACATCATCGAAGCGTGCCGCTATGGCGTCCACGACATCTCGCGGACCGAACTGGACGCGGCGAACAACCTGCCGCGATTCAACATGCCGCTCGAACTGGGCATGTTCCTCGCCGCTCGGCGCTTTGGGAGCGGGCGGCAGGCAGACAAAGCCTGCCTCGTCATGGACCGCGAGCCCTACCGCTACCAGATGTTCTGCTCCGACATCGCGGGGCAGGACGTCCAGTCCCACGGCGGCGACCCGCTCGACGCCATCCGCATCGTCCGCAACTGGCTCCGCAGCGTCACGCGTGGGGCCGACGTACCCATCCCGAGCGGACGAAAGATCGCCGAGCGCTACGTGGCGTTCCTCCACGACCTGCCGGCCTACTGCGAGGCCGCCAGCCTCGACCTCGATGACCTGACGTACAGCGACTACACGGGCCTCGTCGTTGAATGGCTGCGCCAGGCGGCCGGCCAGGCTGGGAACTGAGCCCTACGCCCGCGCCAGCAGCCCGTCGATCTCCGCCAGCCGAGCCGCGAGGTGCGCCCGCAGCGCCCGCCGGAGCTGCCCCACGCTCGGCATCGCCTCGCCCGCCGCCGCCGCGACCTGCGCCGACAGCCACGCCTGCGCCTCGGTCGCCGCCTCACGCCCCGCCTCGGACAGCTTCCGGTGCGCGGCGTTGGCCCCGTCGTACGCCGCCAGCGGTACCTCGAGGATCGCCTTGTTGACGTCGCGCGCGCCGAACAGGCCGCGGCTCTGGAAGTCCTTGATCATCAGGTTCGGCGCGTCCGCGTTGAGGAACGCCGCGAGGTAGTGCGCCTCGTCCGCGTCCTCCGTGCCGTACCAGAAGGCTTTGTAGTCCACGACGAACGGGCGGTCGAACGCGCCCGGCTCCACGACGACCGCGTTGGCGTCCTTGCCGGTCGAGTTGTAGAGCACCAGATACGGCGTCGTGGTCTTCTGCTTGGTCAGCTTGCCGTGCCAGTCGAGGTAATCGACCAGCTTCATTCCGGCGTTGCGCTGCGTCTTGTTCGCGTCCCACTTCGCCTCGGCCTGCTTGAACCATGCCGCCGCGCCGAGGTCGCCGCGCGCGCGCAGGTCGGAGGCCGTGTGGAGCGCGATCTCGCCGCCCGGCCCGACCGTTGCCGGAAGCACCGTCAGCATCGTCCGGTCGAGCGCGAACGGCAGCAGGTTCTGCGCCAGCGCCGTCCGAAACAGGAAGTCCGACGTGACCGTCCCACGGACCGTCAGCGCCTTCCACGGGTCCTTCGCCTCGGGCAGCACGAGGCTTTCGAGCGCCACGTCGCGCCCGTCCTCGAGGTCCGGCGGCGCGACGCCCTCGGCGAACTCGGTGAAGAAGAACGTCCGCGGGAAGATGGTCGCCCCGTTCGCGAAGCGGTCGCGGTACGCATTCTCCTTGCGCCCCTTCCGCGGCTTCGCCGTCGAGTACGCCGTCCGCCGCCCGAGCGTCGCGAGGTGCCACGTCACCGGCGCGAACGTCACCCGCTCCTTCGCCTCGTCCCACGATGCGTTGTGCTCACGCAGCCTTCCGGACGCCTCGAAGCCGGGCAATCCCGCCGCCGGCACCTTCCGCTTCGCCGCCGTGTTGGCCTGCTCCGCGAAGAGGACGCACGCCGGGACCGGGAACAGCGGCGTCACGCCGTCGAGGTCCCACAGCTCCGTCACCTTCACGCCCTCCGTCTGCCCCGTCCGAGTCGGCGCGTGCTGGTCCGCCGAGAAGAACGCCCGCGGCAGCACGAACCCGATGCGCCCGCCCGGCTTCAGGAACGTCGTCGCGGCGTGCGTCAGAAACACCGACGCCAGCTCGAGCTGCGTCATGTTGGCGCTCTTGCCCGTCAGCAGGTTGCCCTTCGTCGCCAGCGCCCGGATCTGGTCCTGGTACTCGCGGTCCGTCACCGAGTTGAACGTCAGCCACGGCGGGTTGCCGACGACGGCGTCGAACTGCTTCCTCAGCGTGAACGGCCGGTAGACGTTCTGCAAGAGGAAGTGCCAGATGGAGTCCCGCCCGGCCTCCTTCGCCGCCTTGAAGCGCTCGTACACCGCGTGCAGCGCCCCCGCAACCTCGGCGGACGGCGCGCCGCCCGCCCGCTTGCCGACCGCGTTCGAGATCGTTTCCACCGTCACCGAGGCGCCGCCGGTCGTGCTCGCGGCGAGCTCCTCGGCCACGCGCAGCCCCTCGTCGAACAGGCGCGCGTCTTGCAACAGCGCGTTCGGCAGCACGACCGGCGCACCGTCGATCCGGACCGTCACGGACGCCCCGAACAGCCCGCCCTGCACCGCGCCTTCGGGAATCGTGAGCGTGTTGGCGAGGTAGACGCGCAGCGTGATCGCGCGCTTCGCCGCCCGCACGTCCGCCCCGAGTGCCAGCAGCAGCGTCGTCTTGGCGATCTGGACCGAGAGCGGGTGCACGTCGATGCCCACGATCTGCCCGGCCAGCGCCTCGACGGGCAGGTCCGGGTGCAGCGCCCGCATCCGCGCGACGGCTGCCCGGAGGAAGCTCCCCGATCCGCACGCCGGGTCCAGCACCTGCGCGGCGCGTGGCAGGTCGAAGGCCGCCATCACGCGCTCGCACAGCCAGTCCGGCGTGTAGTACTCGCCCAATGCGTGGCGCGTCTCGAGGTCCACGAGCTCTTGGTAGACGCCCTTCAGGATGTCCTCGTCCACGTGCGAGAAGTCGTAGCGCGCCGCCTCGGCCGCGACGGCCCGCAGGGCGGAGGCCAGCGCTTTCCGGTGCACGTCCTGCCCGATCCACCCGAAGAAGTCGTCGTCGACGAAGTTGCGGACGTTGCGGCCCTCGAAGAACCGGCCCGTCAGCAGCGCTGCCATCTCACCGTCCGAGACGGTGGCGTCGCCCGTCAGCACCTCGTACGCGAACAGCTTCGCCAGCACGCTGAGGTAGGTGTGGACGAGGAACACGCGGGCGTCGTTGACGAAGCTCGCGCCGTAGGCGATCGACAGGAACCGCTGCCACTGCTCGAACGCGACGCGCAGCGCCGGGTCCTCGGCGTGGTCGGCGTAGTGCGCTTCCATCGCCGTCAGCACCGCCTGGAAGAGGCCGCTCCGCTCGCCGAACTGCTCGCGGACGAGCGTCAGCGTCGGCTGCTGCGGCACCTGCGCGAACACGAACCGCTCGATGAAGCTGAACCATGCGTCGCCGTTGCCCGGCCCCAGCGTCACCGCATGGTCCTCGCTCAGCGCGACGTCCGCGGCGAGCCCGCCCGGCCGCATCGTGTCCTCGTAGGGGAACGTGTAGTGCCGCCACGTCCGGCCGTCGGTCGCGAGCAGCGTGAAGCGCTCCGTCCGCCCCGCGTCGCGGTTCGAGGCGAGGTACTGCTTGAGCTCCCAGACGGCCGTCTCGGCCATCGCCTTCTTGCCGAGGTCCGCCTTGAACTCGATGATGACCGTGCCGAACTGCGTGTCTGCCCGCCCCGTCTTGCTGCGGTCCGCGAGCGGAATCCCCCGGAGGACGGTCTCGGCCCCGGCCGTCATCGCCGCGAGCACCATGCGCGCGTCCGGGTCGTCGTGGTAGAGGTCGTTCAGCACGTCCTTCAGCGCCTCCTTCTTCTGCGTCTCGTTCGTGAGCCCGTTCCAGTACATCCGGAAGGTTTCGATGCGGGCGAGGCGGTCGTCACGGGTCATCGGCGCGGCGCAGGCGGGTTTGTCCGCAAATCTAACCGCTCCAGCCCCTGCCCCTCCGCGCACCGTGCGGTGACGGACAGTCCGGGGCAGCGGCGCCAGAGGAGCGTCGCGCGGTACCGGCTTCGCAGAGTCCGAGCGGAACGCGCGCCCGAGCGCGCCGGTCCAGTCCGTTCGTCCTGCCCCACCGCTTCCCGCCCGATGCGCCGCCCGCTGTTTCTGCTGATCCTCCTCGTGATCGCCGCGCCCGCGGCGCGCGCGCAGCCCGCCTACGACCAGGACCTCGTGGGCCAGATCCTCGACCGCCCCGGCGGCGCCGACGCGCGCGTCCGCTACGAGCGCATCACGCTCTCGGACCCGTCGAACAACTCGGTCGTCGCGCGGCACCGCCTCTACGAGCGCGTCGGCGAGGGCGACGTCCTGCGCGGCCGCGCGCGACTCGCGCTGACGCAGCTGCTCGGCGAGCCCCGCGCCGAGGACCTCCGCATCGGCGACCAGGTCGTGATCCCCACAGATCCGGCCGACTACGACCTCGGGGCGCTCGCCTACTCGCCCTTCCCGCCCGCGTGGCCCGGCGCGGCCGCGCTCGACAAGGTCGTCGTGATCGACAAGACGACGCAGACGTGGGCGGCCTACGACCACGGGCAGATCGCGCGCTGGGGGCCGTCCTCGACCGGCGCCGCCGAGACGCCGACGCCGAACGGCCGCTTCACGATGAACTGGCGCGCGCTCGAGCGCGAGTCCTCCGAGGCGCCGCCCGGCCAGACGTGGCGTATGCGCTACGTGATGAACATCCACAACATCCGCGGCATCCACCTGCACCAGTACGACGCCGTGCCGACGGGCCCGCCGCAGGGCCACGGCTGCATCCGCATGGTCACGGCGGACGCGAAGTGGCTCTGGGACTGGTCGGACTCGGCGCGCCGCGTCGGCGGCCGCACCGTCCCGGGAACGACCGTCATCGTGCAGGGGAAGGAGCCGGAGGGCGCGCCCGTCCGCTTCACCGATGGCGACGACGGCCGCCCGCACCGCGTCCGCGTGACGCTCCCCGACGACCCGATGGCCGTCCCCCGCGGCGACCGCTGAGCGGTTGATGGGAGGCGGCGCCTCGTCAGGTTGCGTCGCCTCGGAGGGGCAGAGGAAAGTCATCCCCGTGAGAGACCGCCGGGCGCGGTTAGCTTCTGGAACCCCTTCCAGACCGCCCGTGACCGACGACCCGACGACCGAGACGCCCGACGCCGAGACGACCGCCCGCGCCCACTCCCTCGGCTCGCCCGCCCCGACCGGCGCAGCCACCGATACCCGCCGCGCCGCCCATGCTGCGCTGCAGGACGCCCTCGAGGCGCAGGCCGTCGAGGTCCGCCGCGGCGGCGGCGAGAAGTCCGTCGCCCGCGAGCACACGCGCGGCAAGATGACCGCCCGCGAGCGCATCGCCTTCCTGCTCGACGACGGGTCGCCGTTCCACGAGCTCGGCCTGTTCGCCGGGCGCGGGATGTACGAGGAGGAGGGCGGCTGCCCCGCCGGCGGCGTCGTGATGGGGCTGGGCCGCGTCGGCGGGCGCCTCGTGCTCGTCGTCGCCAACGACGCCACCGTGAAGGCCGGCGCGTGGTTTCCGATCACCGCCAAGAAGAACCTCCGCGCCCAGGAGATCGCCCTCGAGAACCGCGTCCCGATCGTCTACCTCGTGGACTCGGCCGGCGTCTTCCTGCCGATGCAGGACGAGATCTTCCCCGACAAGGAGCACTTCGGGCGCCTCTTCCGCAACAACGCGAAGCTGAGCGCGCTCGGCGTCCCGCAGATCGCCGCCATCATGGGCTCGTGCGTCGCCGGCGGCGCGTACCTGCCCGTCATGTCCGACGAGTCGCTCATCGTCGACGGGACGGGCAGCGTCTTCCTCGCCGGCCCGTTCCTCGTGCAGGCCGCCATCGGCGAGGTGACAGACTCCGAGACGCTCGGCGGCGCCACGACGCAGGCCGACATCTCGGGCGTGATCGACTACAAGATGCCGGACGACGCGACGTGCCTCGCGACCATCCGCGA
>JBBSQZ010000191.1:0-6719 GCA_038243565.1 Rhodothermales bacterium
CAAACGTTCTTACTCCACGTCTTGCTCGAACCACTCGACGGAGCGCTGAGTGGTGCGGCCGTTCCCCGCGGCGCGCTTGCGCGCGATCTGCGCGTTGAGGCGCTTTGCGAATACGTCGGCCGGGTCGTAGCCGTAGTGCCGCAGGAGGTGGTTCATCGCGATGACCTCGCACAGGACCGTCACATTCTTGCCCGGCGTCACGGGCAGCTTCACGAGCGGCAGCGGCACGTCGAGGATCGTCCGGTTCTCGTCGACCATGCCGATGCGCGTGTACTCCTCGTCGGGGTCCCACGGGTGAACCCGCACGACGACTTCGATGCGCTTCTGGTAGCGGATAGCGCGGACGCCGAACATGGCCTTGATGTCCAGGATGCCGAGCCCTCGGACTTCCATGAAGTGCTGCGCGAGGTCCGTCCCGGTGCCCATCACGATGTCGGCGCCCTTGCGCGTCGCGATGACGACGTCGTCGGCGACGAGGCGGTGGCCGCGCTCGACGAGGTCCAGGGCGATCTCGGACTTGCCGATGCCGGCGGGCCCGGTGAGCAGCAGCCCGATGCCGTAGACGTCCACGAGCGAGCCGTGGAGCGTGAGCTGCAGCGCGAACTGGTCCTCGAGCAGGTCCCGGAGCGTGAGCATGAACGGGACCGTCGGCATGGGCGTCCGGTAGACCGGCACGCCGTGCGCGTCGGCGCGCGCGAGCTGCGCCTCGGGCAGCGTGTTGCCAGCCGTGAGCACGATGCACGGCACCTCGAAGGCGACGAGGCGCTCGAACGCCTCGGCGGCCGCCGCCTCGCCGAGCCACGCGAGGTAGCGGACCTCGGTGTTGCCGAGCACCTGGATCCGCTCGGACGTGAAGAGCTCGGTGTAGCCCGCGAGCGCCAGCCCCGGCCGGTGGACGTGGCTCTCCGTGAGTGGCCGCCGCTCCGCCGGCGCCTCGTTGACGCGCTCGAGCTCGATCTCGGCCAGCGTCCGCATGTGCTCGGCGATCTCGGCGACGGTGATGTCGTCCTTGCGGAAGGGCTTCGGGTCGCGCATGGGGGTGGGGAAAGGCGGCGGGCGGAAGGCAGGGCAGCGAGCGAACTGCCGGGTCGGTGCGCCGGAATGATATCCCCGCGCCGCTCCCGGACGCGCCGCTCGGCCTCGGTCTCGGGCAGACGATCCGAGGCCGAGCGGAGCGACAGCCGTTCGTCGGCCGCGCCGGGCAAACGCGCGCGAGGCGGCCCCGCCTCGCGGAGCCGCCTCGTGCGGACGGGCGTGCAGAACCGGGCTAGGCGGCGCGGGCGGCCTTGAGCTCGTCCTGGACCTGGCCCACCTCGACCATCTTCGAGCGGAACTCGAACTGGCCGTTCTGCTTCTTCGACGCGACGATGACCTTGGCCATCTGCTTCGCCTCGTTGCCGGCGCCACGGTTGGTGCGCTGGTTCTTGGAGACCTTCTTTGCCATGGGAGTGCGGGATGCGTGCGCCGGGCGCACTGAGGATCGGAGGGGAGACCTGACGCGCGCCCGGCGCGCGTCATGCTGCCGCCTACTTGATCTCGCGGTGGAGCGTGTGCTTGCGCAGCTTGGCGTTGTACTTCTTGAGCTCCATGCGCGCCGTCGTGTTGCGGCGGTTCTTCATCGTCGAGTAGCGCGAGGTGCCCGGTGCCTCGGTGCACTCGAGGATCACCTGGATGCGCGCGTCCTTGCCTTTTGCCATCGTCGTGGAGGAATGCGCCGGAGCGCCGGGTGCTTAGATGGAGACGCCGGCGGCGCGGGCCTCGCGGAGAACGGCGCTCACGCCCTTCTTGTTGATCGTCTTGATGGTCTGCGCCGAGACGCGCAGCGTCACCCAGCGGTCCTCGTCCGGGACGTAGAAGCGCTTCTTCTGGAGGTTCACCTCGAAGCGCCGGCGGACCTTGTTGTTCGCGTGCGAGACGTGGTTGCCCGACATCGGGCCTTTGCCGGTGATCTGGTCTTTGCGTGGCATCGGAGCAGTGGGCCTTCTGAGAGTCGGAGCGCCTCGCCGGCGCAGGATCACGGCGCGAGTCGCCGAGGGAGCCCGACAACCTACGGCGCCGCGCCCGGCGCGTCCAACCCGGAAACCGCCTGAACGTGTGAGACGCAGGCGAAGACGACGCCGGTTTCCCTTACTCCGCCGCCTTGCGAACCCGCCACCGCGACGCCACGGCCGTCTCGGCGGCGAGCGCCGCGAAGGCGATCCCCAGGAACCACGTCCACAGCGGAATGCCCGAGCCGCGGCCCGTCGCCTCCGCCGCCTCGCGGGCGCCGACGACGCGGACGGGCCGGCCCGTCGCCTGTTCGAGGCGCCGCGCCGCCTCGGCCGCGTCGAGGCGCGCCGGGTCGGACTCGCGGGCGTCCTCGTTCACCGCGACCGTCCGCACCACGCGCTCGCCCTGCATCGCGCGGTAGAGGCCCGGCGCCTGCACCGCGTCGAGCGACAGCACGACGCCGCCGGGCACGGCGCGCTGCTCGGCCGCGACGACAGCGCCGCCCAGCCCGACGAGGCGCACCGCCTCGGGGCTCGCCGTCTCGACGCGGACCGACCGCTCGCCGCCCGCGTCTCCACCGATGGCCGAGCCGGCGGCGAGGTAGGCGACGGAGCGGACGACGAGCGGCAGGAAGAGGCTGCGCTCCGTCAGGTCGGACCACGCCGGGTCCGCGGCGACGCCGAAGAGGAGCGTCCGGCCCGCGCCGCGGCGGATCTCGTGGAGCAGCGGCGGCCCGGCGGCGAGCTGCAGGATCGTGTGCTCGTCGCCGCGGCCCGGCGCGTAGCGCGCGGCGCGGCGCACGTCCGGGCTCTCGACCGTCGGCGCGGGCGTGTCGAAGAGGCCGGCGAAGATCGGGTGCCGCAGGTCCGTCCCGGCGAGCCCGCCGATCGACGGCCCGCCCGCGGCGCCGACCGTGCCCGTGATGCGGCCGCCGCCGAGCGCCGCGAGCGCCGGGTTGAGCGCCTCGGGCGCATCGCCGGGGAAGGCGACGACGCCGCCGCCGCGCGCCGAGAAGCGGGCGAGGTTCTGCGCCGCCTGCGGCGAGACGCGTGTCGGCCCGACGAGCGCCACGACGTCCGCCCGCGAGAGATCCGCCGAGGCGAGCGCGCCCTCGGCGATCTCGTTGACCATCAGGCTGCCGCCCTCGGCTGCGACGCCGAGCGCGAGCAGCAGGCGGTCCGCCCGCGCGCCGTCGCCCCGTGCGACGAGGACGCGCGGCGGCGGCGGCACGTGGAGCGCGAAGAAGCGGCCGTCGTCCCACGCGGCCGTCTCGCCGGCCGGCGCCGCGATGCGGACCTCGCCGCCGGTCCACCCGCGCGCCCGTGGCGTGGCCGTGAACGTGAGCGTCGCGGGCCGCCCCGGCGTGACCTCCGCCGACGCCTCGGCGACCTGCGCCCCGCCGAGCGTCAGCGTCGCCGCGACCGTGCCGGGCGACCCGCCGAAGCGCGTCACCGTCGCCTCGATCTGGACCGGCTTGCCGGGCTCGACGATGACGCTCGCGACGCGGACGGCCGTCACGGCCGTGTTGGGCGCGGCGCTGGACTCGAGCGGGAAGAGCGCGATCGAGACGTCGTTGGGCAGGTCCGCCCGCGCCGAGTCCGAGAACGTCGACGCCTGCAAGTCGCTGATGACGGCGATCTCGCGGCGCGGGTGGACGGCGGCGTCGAGGACGCTGCCCGCGCGGGCGATGGCCGCCGTCAGCGCCGAGGCGCGCGGCGCCGTTTTGAGCGCCGCGACGGCGTCGAGGGCGGGGCCGGGGGCGGTGAACGGGACCGGCCGCGCGTCGCCGGCCGTGGGGACGACGGTCCGCTCGTCGCCCGGACCGGTCGCGGCGATGGCCGCCCCGGCGAGGCGCCGCGCCTGGTCCAGCAGCGCGCCGTCTTCGTTGCGCAACTCCATCGAGCGGCTGTTGTCCACGACGACGGCGAGGCTGCGGGCGCCGCGGTCCGCGAAGAGGCTGGCGGCGTCGGCGGTGCGCGTCGGGCGGGCGAAGGCGAGCGCGAGGCACACGACCGCGAGCGCGCGCAGCGCGAGCAGCAGCCACTGCCGCAGGCGCATCCGCCGCACGGCCGTCGCCTCGACGGCCCGCAGGAAGCGCAGCGTCGGCAGGTCCAGGCGCTGCGGGCGGCGGAAGTGGAACAGGTGGACCGCGACCGGGATCGCGACGGCTGCGAGCCCGGCGAGCAGGAGCGGGTTCAGGAACGTCATCGGGCGAGGGTACGACGGCGGGGCAACGCGCCCGGCCCGGCGCGCGCATCTTTTCCCATCTGTGAAGGACGGCGCGAGACAAAATTCCTACCTTCGCGTGACCTCCGGGGACTTCCCCGGCTTCCGCTCTGCTACGGCGCCCGCGCCTGGCCTCTCTCCCTCTTCAATGAAACGCTTGTTTCTCCCGCTGGCAGCTCTCTTGCTCGCCTCAGCCCCCGCATTCGCGCAGTCGGTCGACTGCGCCAAGATGCCCGACATGATGATTGCGGAGCCGGCCGAGTACGCCGCCTGCCGCCCCGCGAATGCCCTCACGCACGCCCCCGTCGACCCGGCCCTCGCCACCGAGCTGTTCGGCGCCGTGGCACCGGGCTTCGGCATCAACCTCCGGGCCGGCTCTGCCACTGTCCGCGGCTTCCTCACATTCACGGCCACGAACCCGCCCACCACGGCCCCCGTTCTGGCCACCGCCGACAACTTCTACGCGGGCGACTACGCCGGTGACGACTTCAGCAAGGTGTATGCGGTCCTCTCGGCGACCGCCCCCGCCATCCCGGAGCTGTACTCGATCAACCCGGCGACGGGCGCTCGGACGCTCATCGGGACGACGGCGCTCCCGGCGGGGTTCAGCCCGCTCGACATGGCGTGGGACTACACGACCTCGACGATGTACATGACGGCCGGCCCGGGCGGCGCGACGTCGCTCTACACGCTCAACCTCACGACGGGCGCGGCGACACTCGTCGCTGCGGTCACGGGCGGCGGCTTCGGGACCGGCATCAACCTGCTCGCGCACCCGTTCACGGGTGTCCTGTATGCGGTCGACCTCGCTGTGGACGATCTCTTCTCGATCGATAAGACGACGGGTGCGGCGACGCTCATCGGCGACATCGGCTACAACCTCCAGTTCGCCCAGGGCGCCGACTTCGACAACGCGACGGGCACGGCGTACCTCTGCGCCTACACGGGCGGCGGCGTGAACTCGCTCCGCACGGTCGACCTCGCGACGGGCCTCTCCACGTCTGTCGGCTCGTTCGACAACGCGGAGGTCGACATCTGCGCCATCGGCACGGCGCTGGGTACCTCGCCGTCCGGCCCGAAGCTCACCGCGACGCCGGCCGCGCTCAACTTCGGCACGGCGACGCCCGTCAGCACGACGAGCGCGGCGCAGACGGTCACGCTGACCAACAGCGGCACGACCACGACGACGATCACGTCGATCACCGGCTCGGGCGCGCCGTTCACGGTCAACACGACCGGCACGACCCTCGCGCTCGCCCCGGGCGCCACGACGTCGTTCACCGTCACGTTCTCCCCGACGAACACGACGGCTGCGACGGGCACGGTCACGATCGTCTCGAACGCGCCGTCCTCGCCGACCGTCATCAACCTGATGGGCACGGGCTTCGTCGCGCCGTCGACCACGACGACGATCACGCAGAACACGTCGCAGACGATCCTCACCGCTCCCGATGGCGTCGGTGTCACCTGCCCGACGCCGCCGTCGAGCGTTTACCGCCGCTTCGACCTGAGCAACTTCCCGCTGCCCAACGGCATCGCCGTCACGTCCGTCGGCTTCGGCATCGAGAGCGTGACGGCCGGCCCGTCGACGCTCAACATCTACCGCCTCAACGGCGATTTCCTGCTCGCCAACCTGACGCGCATCGGCACGGCGGCCGTCCCGCTCACCACGGCGGACAACGGCACGATCCGCAACGTCCCGATCACGGGCACGTTCAGCAGCACGGACGTCCTCGTCGTCGAGTGGGTGCAGCCGCGCGCCAACCTCTTCTTCGGCGGCAACAGCGACGGCCAGACGGGCCCGACGTACCTCTCGGCCGTTGGCTGCGGCGCGACGGAGCCCACGGACCTGGCCCTCCTCGCACCGCAGTTCGCGACGTCCCACTGGGTCGTCAACGTGACGGGCAATACGGGACCGGTCGCCTCGGAGGGCAGCGCGCAGAACGCGCGCACGTTCCTCTCGGCCACGCCGAACCCGGCGTCGTCGGCCGCCCGCGTCCGCTTCGCGACAGCGACGGCGCAGGAGGTCACGGTCTCGGTCTACGACGTGACCGGCCGCCAGGTGGCGACGCTGTTCCAGGGCGCAGTCGCCGCGGACCAGCAGATGGACCTGTCGCTGAACGCGTCGTCGCTCGCTCCGGGCGTCTACGTCGTCCGCGCGACGGGCACGGAGATGAACCTCACGCAGCGCGTGACGGTCGTCCGCTAACCCGGACCGTGTAGACCGAGGCGCTGGCGCCTCGTGCAGAGCCCCGGCGCCCATCGCGGCGCCGGGGCTCTCGCGCGCCCGCCCGGCACGGCACATTCACACCGATGCGGCACCTTCACCCGGCCCGCTGCGTTGATTCCCAAACGATCCCGCACCCTGTTGGCGACCCGCACCACGACCACCAAGCCCGTCCCGCCCGCCGTCCCGGCGGACCGCTTCGCCGGCCAGAACCTCGTCGTCCGCGGCGCGCGGCAGCACAACCTCAAGGACGTCTCGCTGACGATCCCCAAGAAGA
>JBBSQZ010000192.1:0-6709 GCA_038243565.1 Rhodothermales bacterium
GCCTACGACGCCGAGTCGTTCGAGCAGTTCAAGGCGCGCGTCACCGGCGAGACGCCGCCGCTCCACTTCGACGTGCCCGCGATCACGCCAGGAGGATAGGGAACCCACGTCGTGTCATTGCGAGCGAAGCGAAGCAATCTCGACGTCCAGCGCGCTGTAGAACGAGATTGCTTCGTCGCTACGCTCCTCGCAATGACAATTTGGGCAGGACACAACTTGGGTTAGGGAATGGGGCAGGGATAGACCTGGGTGATAGGTCAGAACCGCCATCGGCTGCACGTTGAGGAAGCGGCCAGAATGGCGAGCCAGAGTCCCCGAGCACGTCCGGGTAGCGGTGTACGGTCTGGGGACGGCCTGCACCTTGGTCGCGGTGCGCTCGGCGAGGCGCATCGCGCGACGACCGCACGCAAAGAGGGCGGCCCCCGTGGCTGGGAGCCGCCCTCGAGGCGAGGCGCCGGCCGGGATCAGCGGCCGCGGAACTGGCTCGCGTAGCGCCCGAGGCCCTCAGCCTGGAGCCGGTTCACCGGGACGAACCGCAGCGAGGCCGAGTTCATGCAGTAGCGCTTGCCCGTCGGCGCAGGGCCGTCGTCGAAGACGTGGCCGAGGTGCGAGTCGCTCCGCGCGCCGCGGACCTCTGTTCGCGCGACGCCCAGCGCGCGGTCCGTGACGAGCCGCACGGCCGAGGCGTCGAGCGTGCGCGTGAAGGACGGCCAGCCGGTGCCGGACTCGAACTTGTCGCGCGAGGAGAAGAGCGGCGTGCCAGAGACGAGGTCGACGTAGATGCCGTCGGCGTGGTTGCCGTTGTAGGCGTTGCGGAAGGGCGTCTCGGTGGCGGCGTCCTGCGTGACGCGCCACTGGAGCGGCGTGAGGCGCGCGCGGAGCGCGGCCGTCTCCTGGGCGGAGCGCGCCGGGCGCCGCGAGGTCTGCGAGCACGCCGGCAGGGCCATCCCGACGAGGGCGACGGCGAGGAGGGTCAGGATCGAGAAGGAGCGGGACATGGGGGAGGGGCGGGGGAGTGGGAAATGGGGACTGGCAGAGAAGGGGAGCGGAAGCCGTTTCCCAGTCCCCATTCGCCAGTTCTCACCGTCAGATGCGGCTTCCAGCGGTTTCGGCGGCGGCGCCCCAGACCTGCTGCAGGCGTGCGTCGCGGCGGCAGCCGCGGCGGTACTGCTCGTAGCGGGCCGGGTTGAGGCGCGCGAAGTCCTGGTGGGACGCCTCGGCGGCGTAGAACGGCGCCGCGCCGCGGACCGTCGCGACGACGGGCTGGCTCATGCGGGCACGGACCTGCGCGAGCGAGGCGTCGGCGACGCGGCGCTGGGCGGGCGTCTGCGCGAAAATGGCGGCGCGGTAGGTGGCGCCGCGGTCGCAGAACTGGCGGTCGTTCGTCGTCGGGTCCACGTTGTGCCAGAAGAGGCGCACGAGCGACTCGTACGAGACGACGGCCGGGTCGAACACGACCTGGACGGACTCGACGTGGCCGGCCGGGTTCGTGAACGTGCTCTCGTAGCTCGGGTTGACCGTCGTGCCGCCGGAGAAGCCCGAGACGGCGCGCTGGATACCGCGCTGGCCGTCGAAGACGCGCTCCATGCTCCAGAAGCAGCCGCCGGCGAAGACGGCGGTCTCCATGCGGGCGGGGACGGGCGCGTCGTCGGCGAGGGGCGAGGCTGGGGCGATGGGCGCCGCCTCGGAGCGCATACAGCCGAGGGCGACGAGGCTGCACGCGGCGGCAGCGAGGGCAAGCATGGAAAGGCGCATCGGCGTGTAGGGGATTGGATATGAAGAGAACGGCCGAGAGGCGTCAGTCTTTCCCGGTCCGTGTGGAAATCCCGCGCGGCGCGAAGAACCCCCTCAACGAGGGGGACAGCCAGAGCGCCTCGGAGCGGCGCCTCGACGCTCCCGACATCGCGCTGCTCCGATCCGACGCGATGGGCGTGTGGCGGGGGGGTCGGAACCGCGCGCTGCCTCGTCCGGGCGAAGGGCTCGGGGAGGCTCTGCGCGCGCGCGTCCGCTAGCTTCCGCGCTCTACTTCCAGAACAGAAATGGCACTCGTCGCCATCGTCGGCCGGCCCAACGTGGGCAAGAGCACGCTCTTCAACCGCCTCACCGAGAGCCGCGACTCGATCGTGCACGACGAGTCCGGCGTGACGCGCGACCGCCTCTACGGCGACGTCGAGTGGAACGGCCGCACGTTCGACCTCGTGGACACGGGCGGCCTCGTGCCACGCTCGGCAGAGCGCTTCGAGGCGGCCATCCGCGAGCAGGTGCTGCTCACGCTCGAGGAGGCCGACGTCATCCTGTTCGTCGTCGACACGACGACGGGCATGACGACCGTCGACGAGGAGGTGGCCGCGCTGCTGCGCCGCGCGAAGCAGCCCGTCGTCGTCGTGGCGAACAAGGCAGACAACGCGACGCGCGCGCTCGACGCGGCCGAGTTCTACGGCCTCGGCTTCGAGCACGTCTACCCGCTGTCGTCCATCTCCGGCATGGGCACCGGCGACTTTCTCGACACTGTCGTGGACCTGCTGCCGCCGGAATCGGAGATGGACCCGGACGACGGCGCGCCGCGGATCGCGTTCATCGGCCGCCCGAACGTCGGCAAGTCGTCGCTCACGAACCGCCTCCTCGGCGTCACGCGCTCGATCGTGACCGAGGTGCCGGGCACGACGCGCGACGCCATCGACGCGCGCCTCGACCACGACGGCACGCCGGTCGTCCTCGTGGACACGGCGGGCCTCCGCAAGAAGGCGCGCATCCAGGAGAACATCGAGTTCTACGCCCTCCTCCGCACGCAGCGCGCCATCCAGTCCTGCGACGTCGCCGTGCTCCTCATCGACGCCGAGCGCGGGCTCGAGACGCAGGACGCCAAGGTCCTCCGGGAGGCCGAGTTGATGAAGAAGGGCCTCGTCATCGCGGTCAACAAGTGGGACACGGTCGAGAAGGAGACCAACACCGCCCGCGACTGGGAGCGGACGATGCGCGACAAGCTGGGCATGATGGACTACGTGCCGGTCGTGTTCGTCTCGGCGCTCACCGGCCAGCGCGCCGGCAACGTGCTGGACCTCGCGCTGAAGGTCTACGCCGAGCGCGAGAAGCGCATCCCGACGCCCGAGCTCAACGAGGCCGTCGAGAAGGCCGTCGGCGCGCAGCACCCGCCGACGTACCGCGGGACGTACGTCAAGATCAAATACTCGAACCAGGTCCGCGAGGCGCCGCCGGTATTCGCGTTCTTCTGCAACCACCCCGAGGGCATCGGCGAGAGCTACCGGCGCTACATGGAGAACCAGCTGCGCAAGGCCTTCGGCTTCGAGGGCGTCCCGCTGACGCTGTCGTTCAAGAAGAAGTAGGGCTCATGCCCGGCGCGCGGCATTTAGCGCCACGGCTTCGCGAATGAGCGCCGTCAGCGCCTCGGCGTCGACCTCCTCGTCCTCCCGCATGTCGATCGCACGGCGGACGTTGCCGTCGAGGCTGGCGTTGAAGAGGCCCGTAGGGTCGTCGAGCGCGGCGCCGTGCGCGAACGTCAGCTTGACGGCCTTCTTGTAGGTCTCGCCGGTGCAGAGGATGCCGCCGTGCGACCACACCGGGGTGCGCCACTTCCACTCCTCGACGATGCCGGGGTCGGCCTGCCGGATGATGGAGCGGAGACGCGCGAGCGTCTCGCCGCGCCAGTCGCTCAGCGACTCGATGCGGGCGTCGATCAGCAGGGAGGGAGAGAGGTCGTCGGTCGGGACGGTCGGGGTCATGGTCGCTGGAAGGGGAGAGTGGAAAGTAAAATCAACGACCTGCACCGACAGCCTCGCCTCGTTCCCTCTGGTCCGATTGCACCATCCCGCCGCGGCGTGGCGCGTCTAGCTTCATCGGACATTGCCGCCCCCGCCGTGCGCCTCGCCGCCGTCCTGCTCCTCGTCGCTACGGCCCCGCGTGCGCAGGGCGTGCCCGCCGAGGCGCCGCGGTCGGCCGGCTACGTCGAGGCCGACGGGCGGCTGATCTACTACGAGGTCGTTCAGGGCGGGCAGGTCGTGCTCGGCGAGGGCGCCGAGGCGCGGCCGCGCGTCGCGATGCCCTACGCCGCGTTCGTGGACGTGCTCGGGCGCGCCGCCCGCGACGGCGCCCTCGCGCCTGACACGGTCCAGACGGCCGGCGTGCCGCTCGCGCTCGACGTCGACGAGCGGTCCGTCGTGCGCCTCGCGACCGAGGTTCCGGCGGGGCAGCTCGCCGTCGGCCTGCTCGCCGTGGGGCTGATCGGCATCGTCGCCGGCGGGCTGGTGTGGGACCGCCGCGCGCGCCGCGCCGCCCGCCTCCGCCGGACCTTCCGGCACCGCCTCGCTGCGGCCCGCGAGGCCGAGCGCGCCCATGTTGCAAGGGAACTCCACGACGGGCCGGTCCAGGACCTGTGCGCGGTCCAGATGGCGCTCGGCGGGAGTGGCGGATCGGAGGAGTCGCGCCTCGCCGTCGCCGGCGTCGTCGGCGAGCTGCGGGCGCTGTGCGACCGCCTGCGTCCCGCTGCGCTGGACGCGTTCGGCGTCTCGGCCGCGCTCGCGGCGCTGGCCGACCGCGCCGCGGCCGTCGGCGGCATCGACGTGCGGTTCGCCTCGACGCCGCCGGCCGAGGCCGTCGCCGAGGCGCTGCCCGACGCGCGGCGCCTCGCGCTGTACCGCATCGCGCAGGAGGCGCTGTCCAACGCCGTCCAGCACGCGAACGCCGCGCGCGTCGACGGGGCGCTGCGCCTCGACGGCGAGACGCTGACGCTCGCCGTCGACGACGACGGCATCGGCCTGCCGGACACCGACCCGATCGCGCTCGCCGCGCGCGGCCACTACGGCGTGCTCGGGATGCACGAGCGCGCCGACCTGCTCCGCGCCGCCCTCGCCGTGACGTCCAGCCCGCTCGGCGGGACCCGCGTCCTGCTCGACATCCCCGTCCCCGCCCTTGTCTCGCCCGAGCTCCTCGATGACTGACACCCCCGTGGCTACGCGACCTCCGGTCCGCGTCGTCGTCGCCGACGACCACCCGATGTTCCGCGCCGGCCTCGTCGCCGCGCTCCGCGACGGCGGCCGCATCGACGTCGTGGGCGAGGCCGCCGACGGCCGCGAGGCGCTGCGCCTCGTCGAGGCGCTCGAGCCCGACGTGCTCGTGCTCGACATGCAGATGCCCGTCATGTCCGGCCCCGAGGTGGCCGCCGCGCTCCGCGGCGTCCCCGGCGCGCCGTGCATCCTCGCCCTGAGCGCCTACAACGACTCGGCGACCGTCCACGGCCTCCTGGATGCCGGCGCGGCCGGGTATCTGCCGAAGGACCAGCACCCGAACATCGTCCGCGAGGCCGTCTTGGCCGTCTCTCGCGGCGAGGGCCGCTGGTTCGTCCCGATCCCGAAGCGCCCCGACGTGCTGTCTCCTCTGACGGGCCGCGAGCACGAGGTGCTCGTCGCGATGGCGCGCGGGCTGGACAACGCGGCGATCGGCGCGCGCCTGCGGATCGCCGAGAACACGGTCCGCAACCACCTCGCGGCCGTCTACTCGAAGCTCGGCGTCGGCAACGCGCGCGAGGCGGTCGCGTGGGCGTGGGAGAATGGTTTGGTGAAGAGCGAGTAACGGAAGACGGAGCGCCTCGAGGAATTTCAAACATGCGCCGCTCGCCAGGCCTGCCGTGATACCAAAATATGTCATCCCGAATTTGATCCGGGACCTCCTCGATGTTGGTCGGTGCGAGGCATGCACACTGAGCGCGTTCCACCGTCCAGGAGATCCCGGCTCGGGGGCCGGGATGACAAAGTAGTGGGTTGGGTGCAAATTCCTGTCCTCCGTCCGCCACTATGAAACCGCTGCTGCTCGCTCTGATTCTCGCCACGGCGGCGTCCGCCCAGACGTCTGTGCTGAGCCTCAGCCCGCTCGGGCTCGCCTACGATCTGGGCGAGACAGACCGTGGAACGATGCTCGGCTTCGTGATGGACTTCCAGCAGTCCATCGGGCGCCGGAGCCTCATCGTTCAGGGCGGCCTCTCGGGCTCGATGCCGGTGTTCGACGGCCCTTCGATGACCGCGGCGCACGTCGCAGCCGGGCAGGCGACGATGAGCGGATCCCGCCTGTTCTCGGTCGCGGCCGGGCCGTCGTTCGGGCGCGCGCAGGTGAACCGTACGCGGGGCGTCGCATTCGTCGGGCTCTACGTGTCCGGCCGCGCAGGCATCGCCGTGAGCGAGGGCGTCGGGGTGGGCGTTGAGGCCTTCCTGAACGCGAACACCGTGATGCCCGTGGCGGGCGGGCGGTTCGTGCTTCACATCGGGCGCTTCCCGGGGCGCCGCGGCGACCCGCCACCGCCACGCGTGCCGATGCCGCTGCCCGGCACGCCGCGTCCGTTCTGACTCTATCTCGGAGGCCACCTATGCGCGTTCTCATCGTCCTGCTCGCCCTCGCGTCGAGCGCCTTGGCGCAGCCTTCGCGATCCGCGTGGGCGTCGGCCGGGGCAGGCGTCACGGTGGGCGGCGGGGCGGCGCTCGCCGGCGCGAGCCTGGGCGTGACGGCGCCGCTCGGCGCGGGCCGCGAGGTCTACCACGTCGGCGGCAGCGCCGCGGCCGTTTTCGCCGACGATGCGGAGCTTCAGCACGTGCTCGGCCTCCAGGTCGGATACGGCTACGCGCTCCGCGGGCGCCGCGGGGCGGCGGCGCTCGTCGTCGGCCCCGCGCTGATGCTCGTCGAGGGGGCGTCGGCGAGGCGCTCC
>JBBSQZ010000193.1:0-6698 GCA_038243565.1 Rhodothermales bacterium
CCGCTCACGGTCACGTCGAGCGCGTTGTCGGTCACGAAGAGCGCGTCGCCCCAGACGCGCTCGGCGAGGACGGTCCGCGAGAGCGCCGCGTCGGCGCTGCGCAGAAACGTGTCGAGCATGGCGTACTCCTTCGGGCGGAGGTTCAGCACGACCTCGCCGCGCGCGCCGGTCATGGTCACCTTGCGGCGCTCGCCGTCGAGCGCGAGCGGACCGACACACACGACGCGGTCCTGCTCGGCCAGCGGCGGCCGGCGCAGCAGCGCCCGCAGGCGGGCGACGAGCTCCTCGAAGGCAAACGGCTTGGGCAGGTAGTCGTCCGCGCCGGCGTCGAGCCCGGCCACGCGGTGCTCGACGTCGGCGAGGGCCGTCAGCATCAGGACCGGCTGCTCCTTGCCGGCGGCGCGGAGCCGCGTGACGATCGTCTTGCCGTCGCCCTTCGGCAGCCGCCAGTCGACGAGGAACGCGTCGTAGGCGTTGGCGAGGCCCAGGCGCTCGCCCTCCTCGGCGTCGGCCGCCCAGTCGACGCGGTAGCCCTCCTCTTCGAGGCCCTGCCGGACGGAGGCGGCGAGGCGGGCTTCGTCTTCGATCAGCAGAACCCACATGCGGATGGCCGGGAGCGGATGGTGGTCGGGAAGGCTGCACCCTACGCCGGCGCGACGCCGGGGCGCGTGCGCGCGCCGAGAAAGCGCGCCCACCTTAACGGCTTTTCAGGTTGCGGACAGCCTCACCTCAGGAGCGCTGCCGTTACATGGCCTCACGCTCCGCTCCGGACCCATGCTTCTCGCCATCGCGCTCTACTTCGCCGCGCTCGTCGCCGCCATCGCCGCCGTCGGCCGAACGCTCTCGCCGCCGGCGGTTCGCTCGCTGGGCCGCACCCTCTGACTCCTGCCTCGATGCTTCCCGACTGGGCCCCGAATCTCCACCCGCTCGTCGTCCACTTCCCGATCGCGCTGCTCGTCGCCGCGGCGCTCGTGGACGTCGTGTCGCTGGGCGTCCGCCGGCACTATCCCGTCGCCCGGCACGTGGCCGTCGGGCTGTACGTACTCGCAGCCGTCGGGGCGCTCGGGACGTACCTCACGGGACGCTCGGGCATCGACGTCGTCGACATCCCGCTCGCGGCCGTCACGGCGTCGAACGACCACGCCGACTGGGCGCTCTGGCTCGTCTGGACGGCCGGCATCTACGCCGTCCTCCGGCTCGGGGCGGCCTTCTGGAAGCGGAGCGGCGACCTCGCCGTCCACGTGCCGCTGCTGCTGCTCGGGCTCGTGCCGGTCGTCCTCGTCCAGCAGACCGCCGAGCGCGGCGCCAGGCTCGTTTACCTCTACGGCATCGGCGTGCGCGCCGTGACGCCCGAGAACCCGACGGGCCACGATCACGCGAGCAGCGATTCCGCGATGGTCGGCATGACCGGCGAAGCCGACCGCGCAGCGCACCATGACATGGCCGGCATGGACCACGGCGCGACCGCTGCGGCCGGCGGCGACGTCGGCGCGACGTGGGAGTGGACGCCCGCCGGCGGCCCTCTCCCCGCCGGCACCCGGTTCGTCGAAGGCGACATGGCCGCGCTCGCTGCGACGCGCGCCTCCGACGCGCTCGTCGTCCGCCCTCAGCGGCCGGTGCTGTTCGTCGCGGGCACGCCCGCGGGCGACGTCGAGGTCGAGGCCACGCTGGACCTGTCGCAGTTCACGGGCATGGTGATGCTCGTCCACCACGTCCGCTCGCTCCAGGACTACGACTTTCTCGCCGTCGACAAGCCGGCCGCGGGGCCGCCGACCATTCGGCAGGGCCGCGTCGAGGGCGGGCAGACGACCGTCTTCGCCGACAAGACGATGCCGCTCGCCGAGCCGGTCGAGCTCACGGCCGTCGCCGCAGGCAGCCACTTCCGCGGGCTCGTCGCGGGCGAGCTCGCCACGCACGGCCACGGCGCCGCCGCCGAGCCCGGCTCTGTCGGCCTTCGGATCGCGGGCACCGGCCCGGTCGGCATCCGGCGCCTCGCGGCGACGGCCGTCGAATAGTCTCCACGCACTCCCCATCCACCCCGGTTATGCGCAGTCTCGCTCTCCTCCTCGCCCTTCCGCTCGCGCTCACGGCGTGCACGTCGGGCGACGCTCCGGCCGAGCCGGCCGCCGTTCCCACCGAAAGCTCGATGGACGCCGGCCGCGTCTCGGCGGCCGCCGACGCCGACGCCGGCCACACCGAGGTCGCGCCTCACGGCGGGATCGTCGCCGAGGCGGGCGAAGGTCACCTCGAGCTCGTCCGCAGCGGGCAGACGATCCAGATCTACCCGCTCGACGACATGGCGCAGCCGGTCTCCGCCGACGGCATCACGGGCGCCTCGGCCGTGCTCCACCCCCACGCCGGGGCCGACCAGACGCTCCCGCTCACGCTCATGGGCGACCACCTCATGGCGACCGTCCCGGACGGCGTGACCGACTACTCGCTCGACGTGACGGTCCCGATGGCGAGCGGCGAGCGCCGCGAGGGCCACTTCGACGCCGCCGGCGAGGCCGCGGGCCACGACGACGACGACGACGCTCACTAACCAGCTCCACCTGTGCTCTCCCTCTCTCGACTCATCGCCACCGGCGCCGTCCTCCTTGGCCTCTCGGCCTGCTCGGACGACGCGCCTGCAGCCCCGGAGGTCGTGACCGTACAGCCGACTGCGGTCCCGGCCATCGCCGCGCCGGACACGGCCCAAGTCACTGAAACTGGCGCGTCCGCACCCGCAGCAACACCCGTCGTCCCGACGCCGGACACGCCGCCTGCGCCAGCACCTGCCGCCCCGGCACCGCCTGCCGGGGCTCCGCGGCAGGCACCTGCCGAGGCGAGGGCCCGAGTCCAGACCGTCGCCGTCACGGTGACGGCGTCAGCGTTCGAGCCGTCGCGCATCACGCTCGACCCGGGCGTCCCGGCCCGCATCGTCTTTACGCGGACCTCGGACAAGACGTGCGCGACGCAGGTCGTCTTCCCGTCCCTCGGAACCGGGCCGGTCGACCTTCCCCTCGGCGAGCCGGTCACGGTCCTCGTGCCGGCGAACGGCCCCGGCGAGATCGCCTTTGCGTGCGGGATGGACATGCTCCGCGGCTCGCTCGTCATCGGCTCCTGAACCCGGCCTGTCCGCAACCTGAAATGTCTCTAAGGTGACGACAACGGCGCGCCCCGAGCCGTTCAGACTGCTCCCACCCAGACGACCAGTCCAATGATTCGACTTCCGCTTCTCGCGTCGCTCGCCCTCGCAGGCTGTGCCGCCCAGACGCTCCCCGCCGTCCCGGCGGGGCACCCGGCCTCGGCAGTCACGGCCTCGGCTCCGGTCAGCACCGACGCAACCGTCCTCGCTCCGGCCGAGCAGCCCGTGCTCCCGCTCGCGCTGCGCCGCGACGGCCAGCTCCCCGCAAACGGAATGGCCGGGATGGATCACGGCACGATGGCCGGGATGCAAGATAACGAGTCGATGAATGCGACGCCGGCGAGCACCTGGGTGCCCGGGCTCACCGAGACGCTCGACGCCTACCTCGCTGTCCACGATGCGCTCGCGGCCGACCGCCTCACCGACGCGACGGCGCAGGCGGCAGCCCTCGCCTCGGCCCTCGAGACGCTCACGGCCGAGCCCCCGGCGGACAACGCGCACCTCTGGCACATGCACGCCGACGACCTCGCGGCCGTTCGCGCCCAGACGGCGGCGCTCGCCGGCGCCGCAGACCTCGACGCCGCGCGCGCCGCCTTCGGGACGCTCTCGGTCCCGATGATTCGCATCGTGCAGGCGGTCGGCGTCCCGGCCGAGTACGACCTCGCGCTGATGTCGTGCGGTATGGCGCCGGGCGTGCCCGAGGGCGGCGTCTGGATGCAGCGCGACGGCGCGACGGCCAACCCGTTCTTCGGGTCCGCCATGCCGGCCTGCGGGACGCGCGACGGAGCAGTCTCCACGCCGAGCGGCCACGCCGGCCACTGACCCTCGTCTCCCGGCGGCGCCGCGCGGCGCCGCTGGGCCTGCCCATCGCCCTCACGCCTCGCTGAATGACTGTCTCGTATCGACCGCTCGCCCTCGCCGCTCTCATCGGCCTCGCCGGCTGCGCCTCGGTTCGTCCCCAGGCCGCCTTCTCCGATGTGCAGGAGACGCTCGCCGGGCGGACCGACGTGCGCACGGTCTGGCGGACGGGCTCCGAGGAAGATGCCCGTGCGGACCGCTCGGCCGACAGCCTGCTCGCCGCCCCGCTCACGGCCGACGCGGCCGTGCAGGTCGCGCTGCTCAACAACCGCCGGCTCCAGGCGGTCTACGAGGACGTCGGCGTCGCGCAGGCGGACCTCGTGCAGGCGGGCCTGCTCGCCAACCCGCTCGTCGGCGCCGGCATCCGGTTCCCACTCGAATCGAGCGAGGCGCCCGACCTCCGGTTCTCGGTCGCGACGAGCTTCCTGTCGGTCTTCAACCTGTCGCTGCGCCGCGCCGTCGCGCGGAGCGCGTACGAGGCGGCGCGCCTCCGCGTCGCGGCCACTGTGCTCCGCTACGAGGCGGACACGCGGGCCACGTTCTACCGCGCCCAGGCCGACGCGGCGCGCCTCGGCCTCCAGCGGACCGTCGTCGAGAACACGCAGGCGTCGTACCAGGCGTCGCTGCTGCTCCGGGAGGCCGGCAACGTGCCCGCGGCCGACCTGCTCGCCGAGCAGGCGCTCTTCGAGCAGGCGCGCCTCGACCTCGTCTCGGCCGAGGCGCAGACGGCCGAGAGCCGCGAGCGCCTCGCGCGCCTCATGGGCGTCTTCGGGCCGCAGGCCGCGTTCACGCTCGCCGGCTCGATCCCGCCCGCCACCGCCGCCGACCCGGTCGTCCTGACATCGGCCGGCGCCGCGATGCCCGACCTCGAGGCGCAGGCCGTCGAGGCGAGCCTCATGCTCGCAGCCGCACGGCAGGACATCGAGACGCTCGGCCGCCGCCTCGGCCTGACCAACCTCACCGCCCTCGTGCCCGACTTCGAGGCTGGCGCCGAGCTCGAGCGCCGCGACGGCCGCTTCGAACTGGGGCCGGACGTCACGGTCGCCCTCCCGCTTTTCGACCAGGGGCAGGGACGACTCGGCCGCGGGCTCGCCGACCTGCGCCGCGCCCAGGCGCGCTACTACGCGCTCGGCGTCGAGGTGCGCTCCACGGCCCGCGTGCTCGCGCGGCGCCTCGCCGCGGCGCAGGCGACGGCTGTCCAGTACCAGACGGTCGTGCTCCCGCTCCGCGCCGAGTTGACGCAGCAGACCCTGCTCCAGTACAACGCGATGCAGACGGGCGTCTTCGGGCTCCTCAACGCGCAGCAGATGGAGGTCGTCGCCAACCGCCGCTACCTCGACCGCCTCGCCGACTACTGGCGCACGCGCACCGACGTGGCGCTGCTGCTCGCCGGCGGGATGCCAGACGTCGGCGCCGGGGCGCTCTCGATGTCCGAGGACGGCGCGATGGACCCGATGACGGGTGCCGAGTAGCTCTGTACAAGGACCCTGTCATTGCGAGGAGCGAAGCAATCTCGTCCCTCAGCGCGCTGAACCACGAGATTCCTTCGCCTCGCTCGCAATGACACCCGATGTAGTGCTGCCGACCTACTTAGTAAAACCATAAACAGCGTTTCTACCATGTCTGACTCCTTCTCCCGCCGCGACTGGATCAAGGCCGGCGCGGTCGCCGTCGGCGCCGCGGCGCTCGGCCCGGCGCGCCGCGCTGCCGCCGCCATCCCGGCCACGTTCGACCCGGTCGCAGCAGCGGACTCGGTCGGCACCGTCATCGATACGGGCGCCGCGGCACGTGCGCCTGCCGGCGCCCCGGCGGTATCGCCGCGGCGCCCGCGTGTCGCGTCCGACCTGTCGAGCCCCTACGTCGGCGACCGGCCCAGCCGCGTGCACACGCCCAACGGCTCGTCCATCACCGGAAAGCGCGGCGACGACGGCGTCTGGGTCTATCACCTCACGGCCGAGGAGGTCGAGCACGAGTTCACGCCGGGCCTCACCGCGACGTGCTGGGGCTACAACGGCCAGGTTCACGGGCCGACATTCGAGGCCGTCGAGGGCGACCGCGTGCGCGTCTACGTCACCAACAAGCTGCCCGTCGCGACGACCGTCCACTGGCACGGCTTCTTCCTGCCCAGCGGCATGGACGGCGTGGGCGGGCTCTCGCAGGCCCCGATCCCGCCCGGCGAGACGTACGTCTACGAATTCCCGATCGGCCAGAACGGGACGTTCATGTACCACTCGCACCACGACGAGATGACGCAGATCGCGCTCGGGCTGACGGGCATGTTCGTCGTCCACCCGCGCGGACCGTCAAACGTCGACCGCGACGTGGCGATCATGCTCCACGAGTGGCGCATCGACCCGGGCACGAGCCGGCCCGACCCGAACGAGATGTCGGACTTCAACGTGCTCACGATGAACGGCCGCGCCTTCCCCGGCACCGATCCCATCGTCGTCGGGCACATGGATAAGGTCCGCTTCCGCTTCGGCAACCTCTCGCCGATGGACCACCACCCGATCCACCTCCACGGCCACTACTGGAAGATCGTCGCGACCGACGGCGGGCGCATCCCCGAGGCCGGGCAGTGGCCCGAGACGACCGTCCTCTGCCCGACCGGCGCCACGCGGACGGTCGAGTGGACGGCGGACGCGCTCGGCGACTGGGCGATGCACTGCCACATGACGCACCACGTCATGAACCAGATGGGCCACAACATCCC
>JBBSQZ010000194.1:0-6658 GCA_038243565.1 Rhodothermales bacterium
CCACCCGGACCGCCTTTTCCGCTCGTACTTCGCCGGCGCCTTCTCCGGCGGCGACGCCGCGGGCGTCGGCGCGGACTTCCGGTGGCGCCTCGAGATGTACCGCAAGGCGTACGGCGAGGACGACAACTTCACGATCCGCGTGCTCGACGACAGGACGGGCCAGACGCTCCAGACGATCACGCTCCAGGCGGCCAAGGACCGCTTCCAGCGCGGCGGGCAGGCCGAGTGGGACGCCGTCAACCGCGAGCGCACCACGGCGACGGCCGCCCTCCGCGCCAAGTGGCTCGCCTACGGCGTCCCGACCGACAAGCTCGTCATCCGCTGGGGCTACCGCGACCAGACGCTCGAGGCGCGCGCGCGCGACACGCGCTACGTCACCTACGAGGTCAACCTCGCGCAGCGCCTCGGCCTGAGCCTGCTCGCGACCGAGATCGGGACCGTCGAGACGTTCAACCAGGACCAGCTCGTGTCGTCGGCCGGCGCGCGGAGCCGCTACCAGATGATGCCGGACGTGCTGCGGCGCTTCGACATCGAGCAGTACACGCTGCCGACGGCCGCCGGGCCCATCGTCCAGGTGAAGGAGGAGCTCAACCCGCTGCTCGCGATGGAGCCGTCGCTGATGTTCGTCCGCGCCTACGCCAACGCCGTCGGGCACGAGCTGCCGGGCATCTCGGCGTACCACACCGGCCCGGGCAACATCTTCGCGCTCTACCGCGAGTACCTCCGCGCCTTCCCCGGCCTGCGCCACGCGCAGGGCCGCCACGTCTCGGACGCCTACATGTGGGGGGTGACGGACGGCTTCGCCCGCGTCGACGCCGTGTCGTCGTTCGGCCCGCAGAGCCGCGTGTACGTGCTGAAGGCCTACGGCGCGCTCCGCGCGACGGAGAACCTGACGGTCGACCCGGCCGGCGCGGCGCGCGGCGAACTCGTGCGGCTCAAGCCCGGCGCGAGCATCACGCTGGACCAGATCCTGACGGCGCTGGCACCCCACGGCGACCGCCTCGACTGGGGCCCGGCGCGCGGCCCCTCGATGTACGAGAAGTTCCGCGACCTCAACCCGCACATCGGCCTCCCCTTCGGCGCGTCGGGCGTGCCCACGGGCGGCAACGTCCGCTTCGCGTCCAGTGCCGGCACCGTTCCCGTCCGCTTCTTCCTGCCGCTCGGCGCGACGGCCGTGCTGCGCGGCGTCGGCCTCGACGTCGTCGGCAGCGAGCAGACGTTCGACCAGACGACGTACCTCGTCTCGGACGACGAGCGCCTCGACGTCGACCGCGACTACGAGGCGCTGGTCGAGGACACGGGGAACTTCGGCTTCACGCAGGCCAACAAGGCGCGCCTGAACGCGATCGCGGCGCGCCTCCTCGCCGAGGCGCGGCGGCACCCGGAGTCCCGCTTCCGCCGGACGCAGGCCGAGATCGCGCGCATCCACCAGTCCGTCTGGAGCACGCGCGCCTTCGACGACCTCGCCGCGACGACCGCGACGCTCTTCTCGGCGAGCCCGCTCGTCCGGATGGGCCGCGACACCGTCGCGGACGCGCTGCCCGCACCGCCGCCGGCCCGTTTACCAGCCATCGACCCGGTCGCGCCGATCGTCCCGGCCCCGGCGACGCGGTAGCGCTCCGTGATGCCCAACATGTCCGGACGGACGTCTCGGAGAACGACGCGGCGGGACGTGCGGCCGATGGCCTCAGCCGATGAGGGCGGCAAAGGCGAACGCGGCGGCGAGGCCGGCGATCAGAACGCCGTTGTAGACCGTCCCGAGCACGAGCGCCTTCGAGATCGTCTTGCGCCAGCTCTGGCCGTAGACCCGCTTCTGGGCGACGAGGAAGTACACTGGGATCGAGGCCAGAAGCGCGACGACGACCCACCCGACGAACGCCCCGGACGCCGGTCCCAGGCTCACCTTCCACCGCACCAGGACCGTGGCGGCGGCGAAGACGACGAAGACGAAGGCGTGGGTGTGCAGCGCGAACACGACGTGCTCGCTGTAATACCACCTGCGCCGCACGTAGAGGAGCTTGAGCAGGAGCGCGAACACGGGCAGGATCAGGAACAGGACCGTCGGGACGTACCCGAGGGCGGCTTTGAGGAACTCGACCAGGCTGTCGGCCCGCTCCTTCTCGGTCCGTGCTCCGACGACTCCGCGGAGTGCGCTTCCCTTGAACGCTCGCCAGTCGCCGTCGGTCGAGAAGATGCGCGCCGTGTCCGGGTAGACCATCCGTGCGGCGCCTCGGATGTCGTCGGCGTAGACGACGCTGTCGGGCGACATCGTGGAGAGGATGGCCTGCTCGACGCGCGTCCGCTGGTGGTCTCGCTTCGTCTCGCGGTCCATCCCGCTCTCCTGCGCCTCGGCAATCCGCTCGAGGGTCTCCGTACGGGCATCCGCGATTCGCTCGAGGCGCTCGTCATCTCCGGTGCCGCGCGGTGCCGTGCCGGCAGCGACGGTGAGGGCCGCCAGCGCGGAGTCGGCCTTCGCCCGCGCCTCGGCGATCCGCGCAGCGGCCAGCGCGTCTGGGTCGATGGCAAGCGCGGAGTCGTTTTGAGCGACGAGCGTGGACACGCGGAGGCTGTCCGCACCCGCGTCGTCCCCCAGGAACGCCTCGCGGCTGCGGCCGATGGGATCGAGCACGCTCAGCAGGAAGAAGAACAGCAGCGTGCTGGTGAGGTAGACGCGCAGCGGCCGCAGGTAGCGCTGCCGCCGTCCCTCGTGGTAGGCGCGCGTCAGCGTGCCGGGCCTGACCAGCAGGGCGACGAACGTGCGCCACACGCGGCCGTCGATGCCGAAGAACTCGGCGAACGCGTCGCGGACAAAGTGGTGGACCGGCTGCCGGAGCCCCTCGGCTTTCTGCCCGCACGACGCGCAGAAGGCGCCGCGGACGGGGGCGCCGCACTCGGCGCACGGCGGCGCGGGCCGCTGAAGCTGCGTTGGTGCCGCGCTCACGAGGGCGGCAGACGGTCGCGCTCGAACGTCGTCGTTCGCTCCTCGTGGAACGTCTCGGCGTCCGGGTCGAAGCGCCGCTCCTCGACCGTGAAGGCGTCCGGCCCGACGGTGATCCAGTTGTACAGGTTGGCGCCGGCGTTCTCCTTGCGCCCGCGGCTCGAGGTCGCCGTGCCGGCCGTCGCCACGACGAGGCGGTTGCCGGCGGGGTCGCCGTCGGTCGGCGGCGCGATCTCGATGCGGGCGACGTGGCTGCGGTGGAGGTGGCCGCAGAGGATGAGGTCCACGCGCGCGCGGCGCGCGGCGTCGAGGGCGTGGCGGGCGCCGCGCGAGACGTCGTAGTCGCCGAGCGCTTCGAGCTGCAAGAGGTGGTGGTGGACGACGAGCACGCGGAACGTGCCGGCGGACTCCTCGGCGAAGCGCGTCTCCATCGCGGCGAGGTCGCGGCTGCGGATACGCCCGCCCTTGATCGTCAGCCCGTGCGCCGAGTTGATGCCGACAGCGACGACGCGTGCCTCAGGCGGCCCGCCCGTGACGGACGGCACGCGCTCCTCGGTGATGAGCCGGCGGTAGCGGCTCGTCGAGCGCCAGACGCGCGAGAACGGGTCGTGCCACCACGCGCGGACGTCGTGGTTGCCCGGCACGACGATCACGGGGGCTTCGAACGCGTCGACCATCGAGCGCGCCGCGGCGAACTCGCGGCGCCGCGCGCGCTGCGTGAGGTCCCCCGAGAGCGCGACGAGCCCCACGTCTCCCCCGTTCACGTCGTCGATGATCGCCCCGACGACCGCCGGGTGCGCAATCTTGCCGAAGTGGACGTCCGACAGGTGGGCAATCCGGAAATGCGGGTTGAAGAGTGGAGGGGTTGAAGGGTTGAAGGGGTCAGCCTGGGATTCCATCGCCATGTCCAGAATGTGACGCTCTGTGCATTTCCCCTTCTACCCTTTCACCCTGTAACCCTTCCACCTTTAAAGCAACATCCGCATCGGCTCCTCGAGCAGCGCCTTCACGTCGCCGAGGAAGGCCGCGCCCGTGGCGCCGTCCACGACGCGGTGGTCGCAGGAGAGCGTGAGCGTCATCCGGAGGCCCGGCACGACGGCGCCGTCCTGGACGACCGGCGTCTCGCGCGTCGCGCCGATGGCGAGGATGCACGCGTTCGGCGGGTTCACGATGGCCGTGAAGGCCTCGATGCCGAACATGCCGAGGTTGGACGTGGTGAACGTCGAGCCAGCGTACTCGGACGGGTCCAGCTGCCCGTTCTTGGCGCGCGTGGCGAGGTCGCGCGTCTCGGCCGCGATCTGCGCGAGTCCCTTCGTGTTCGCGTCGCGGACGACCGGCGTCAGCAGGCCCTCGGGCATGGCGACGGCCACGGCGACGTGCGCGGCGGCGTGCTGCCGGATCACGCCCTCGTCCTCGAGGTAGCTCGCGTTCACCATCGGGTGCCGCGTCAGCGCCGCGGCGCAGGCCTTCGTGATGAGGTCGTTGACAGACACCCTGCCCATCCCGTTCGCCTCGGCCAACACGTTGAGGTCCGCGCGCACCGCCGCAGAGCGGGTCATGTCGACCTCGACCGTGAGGTAGAAGTGCGGGGCCGTGAACTTGGACTGCGCGAGGCGCCGCGCGATCGTCTTGCGCATCTGCGTGATGCGGACGTCCGTCGCGCCCGCCTCGGGCGCCGCGGCGGGGGCTGCCGGAGCCGGCGCGGCCTTCGGCTGAGCCGCCGGAGCGGCCTGGGCCTGGGCAGCCGGAGCGGGCGACGCGGCCTTGGCCGGCGCCGCGCCATTCCCGACGGCCTCGACGTCGCGCTTCACGACGCGACCCTCAGGGCCCGTGCCGGCGATCGAGGCGAGGTCCAGCCCGCGCTCCTCGGCCATGCGCCGCGCGAGCGGCGACGCCTTGACGCGTCCGCCGCCGGATGCTGGCGTGGCGCTCTGCGCCTCCGCCTCGGCGGGTGCCGCGACCGGAGCAGATCCGCCGCCGTAGCCCGCGGGCACGCCCGGCGTCTCGGCCGGCCGCGCCGGCGGCGTGGTCGTCGCCGTCTCGGAGCCGCCGGCCTCGGGCGCCTCGGGCTGCGCCGTCGCCGCGCCGTCCCCTTCGGGGGTGCCGCCGTACTGCGCCAGCACGTCCGCTGCGCTCTCGCCCTCAGACCCGAGGACTGCGATGAGCGCCCCGATCGGGACCGCCGCGCCCTCGGCGACGACGCGCTTCAGCAGCACGCCGTCGTCGTAGACCTCGAGGTCCATCGTCGCCTTGTCCGTCTCGACCTGCGCGATGACGTCGCCCGCGGACACGCTCGCGCCCTCCTCGGCCAGCCACGCGACGAGGACGCCCTCCTCCATCGTGTCGCTCATTTTGGGCATTTCAACTGCGATGGCCATGGTCGGGGGACTGGGAAATGGGGACTGAGAAATGGTCTGAAATGCGGGCGGTGGAATCCGGAGCGGGGTCCTCTGCCAGTCCCCACTTCCCATTCCCCATTTCCCTCTCTACATGTACATCGTCCGCTTCACCGCGGCGATGGTGTCGTCCACGGACGGCATCCAGGCGTCGATGAGGTTCTTGGCGTAGGGCGCCGGGACGTCCTTGGCCGTGACGCGCTCGATGGGCGCGTCGAGGTGGCCGAAGCAGGCGCGCTGGATCTGGAAGCCGACCTCGGCCGCGATGCCGCCGAAGGGCTGGCACTCGTCCACGATGACGAGCCGGTTGGTGGACTTGACCGAGTCCGCGACGGCGTCGATGTCGTACGGGCGGATCGTGCGCGGGTCGATGACGGTCGCCTCGATGCCCTGCTTGGCGAGCTCCTCGGCGGCCTCGAGCGCGATCCAGTAGGCCTTCGAGTGGCCGACGAGCGTCACATCGTCGCCTTCTCTGGCAATCCGCGCCTTGCCGATGGGCAGGATGTAGTCGTCGGCGTCCGAGACCTCGCCCTTGAGGCCGAACATGAGCTCAGACTCGAGGAACAGGACCGGGTCGTCGTCGCGGATGGCGGCCTTCAGCAGGCCCTTCGCGTCGTCCGGGTTGGACGGCGCGATGATCTTCAGCCCGGGCACGTTCGAGTAGAGCGCCTCGACCGAGTTCGAGTGCGTCGCCCCGAGCTGGCCCGCGGCGCCGTTGCCGCCGCGGAAGACGATCGGGATCTTGAGCGCGCCGCCCGACATGTAGCGGATCTTAGCCGCGTTGGACACGATCTGGTCGAAGCAGACGAACGTGAAGTTCCACGTCATGAACTCGACGATCGGCCGCAGGCCCATCAGCGCGGCGCCGATGCCGAGCCCGGCGAAGCCGTTCTCCGAGATCGGCGTGTCGATGATGCGCTTCGGGCCGAACTGCGCGAGCATGCCCTGCGAGACCTTGTAGGCCCCGTCGTACTCGGCGACTTCCTCGCCCATCAGGAAGACGTTCTCGTCGCGGACCATCTCCTCGGTCATCGCGTCGCGGAGCGCCTCGCGGAATTGAATGTCAGCCATTGGAAGTCAGAAATGCGGGACTGGGGAATGGGAAGTGGGAAATAGGAGAGACGGGGACTTGGATTCTACAAGTCCCCATTTCCTATTCCCCAGTCCCCCTTAAGTCGTATACGGAAAGTTGTCCTCGGCGTACACGTCCTCGTACATCGACTCGACCGACGGCTCGGGGCTGGCGTCGGCGAAGGCGACGGAGGCGTTGACCTCGGCCTTGACCTCGTCGTCGATGGCGTCGAGCGCCTCGAGCGTGGCCAGG